>NZ_CP049870.1:1935000-2302500 GCF_011301715.1 Sphingomonas sp. HDW15A | reverse complement strand
GCTGGCGGCCGCATATGGTGATTGCGACGGGACTAGGAGTTTTCCTCACCGTGATGCTGGCGGGGTCGCTGATGCTTTTGATCTTTTTCTCCTCGTCAACCGGTTACGATGACGAGGTGGCTCACTTCCAACCGGAGAATGACGACTCATGACCAAAGTGCGCGGTGAACCGATCCTTCGGGTCGTGCCAGGCCCGAGCGATATCAATGCGAACGGTCATATTTTCGGTGGCTGGGTACTCAGCCAGATGGATATCGCGGCCGGGATCGTCGCCTCTCGGCGGGCGAACGGTCCGGTCGCGACCGTGGCCATCGACAAGATGGAATTCATTCAGCCTATCCACCTGCGAGATGTGATTAGCGTCTACGCTGAGATCGAACGCGTCGGACGAACGTCGATCGCGATTCGGGTTGAAGTCGTCGCCACGCGCGACCGCGGCGCGACCCACGTCAAGGTTACCGAGGCCCTGTTCACGTTCGTCGCGCTCGACGCCCAGCATCGTCCTCGAGCGGTCGACACACCGGCATGAAGAAAAGGCCCCCGGCTTTCGCCGGAGGGCCTTTGCCACGCTTACTTTCCCGGGGGCGGACCGGTTAGAAGTCGACCTGTGCCCGCAGGCCTGCCATGTTCACCCCGTAATCCCGATCGCCGTCAGCGGCGATCGCAGCATTGTCATACAGAATGTGACCCAAGTTCAGACCGAACAGGATGTAGTCGCTCGGCTTCCAGTTGAGCGAGGCCTGGAAAGCATTTTGCGTTCCCCCGACGTAGCCTTCGTCTTCTAGGTCGAGGTAGTCCCAGCGGAAGTTAAGACCGAGCGCACCCCAGCCGCCATCGGAGAATGGCTTCTTGACCTTCACGCGGTCGAACTTACCGCCCTTGTAGCCGCGACTCTCACCGGTGAAGAAGTACCCCCCTCGATGTAGCTGCCGAAGAAGGTCGGCTCGTCGCCGAATGCGCGGTGTACCTTCTGCCAATAGGCTTCGCCTGCGAGGTGGAAGGGACCGAAGATCCCGGCCGCCTCGAGACCAAGTCCCGTCTCTTTCTCGACACTGGTGATGTTGCCGGTGTCTACAAAGCGGACGTCGGTCGTGTGAATCGCCGGGCGTTGGCGGTAACGAAGAACTTCGGCGGCATCGTTGAGCACGCGGTGGTGCGCCGAGGCGCCGAAGTGCAGCTGGTTCTTGCCAACCAACGGTGCGTAGACCACGCGCCCGTCGAAGCTGTAGCTGTTGTTGTCGTCACCCACGCTATTCAGGTCTGAGATGCTGTCCGTGAAAAGGCCCGCCTGAGCGAGGAAGTCATTCTTGGCGAATTGGGCCGAGATACCAACTCGGCGTTCGAAGCCGAATGCGTCTGTGAAGGAGGCTCGCTCAATGAAGCTGGAATGCAGCGAACTTGTCAGCTCGTCGAGCGACTGGAAATTGTTGTGCTGGCCCACCGTAATATCCCACGGACCAGTTTTGTAATTGAGAAATGCATCTGCGAATTCGACATCACCGGCCGCGAAGTCGAGCTCGAACTTGTAGCCGAAACCACCTGGTACCGTGCCCTCGACGCCAAGCCGGGCTCGGCGCACCTCGTTGGAGATTCCGAGGCCCTTGTTGCTGTAACCGTCCGGGCTCTGCACGTACCCGACGTCGTACATCAAGCGTCCACGCGGCTTAAACGACCAGCCCGCTTCCTTGTCCTCTAGAAGCGGCGCGCCTTTCCACGACGGTACCGTCTTGGCCTGGGCAGCCTTTACCGATTCAAGCGCTTCCTGGAGCGCCTCGACCTGCGCCTGCAGGAGCTCAATCTTGGCCTGCATGTCATCGACGGGCTGCGCCGCGGCGATTGCCGCATCGGCGGTCGAATCGGATGCGTCGGGTTCGGTCGGCTCGGTGGGCGCCGCAGAAGCAGGTTCCTGTGCGTTAGCGGGCGAAACCAACGTAAGGCTGCTTGCCCCGAGCAGCGCGGCCACGAAAATCTTACGTGTCATGGAAAAAGTCCCTTCTTCAGAGAATTATGCATGAGGGGCGCCAGCAGAAGCGGACGCCCCCGATGAATGTGAGTGTAGCCTATTTCAGGCTTGCGAGATTGAGCGGCGACAAGTTGCGCGCAGCCTGCTGGCTACGTGCCCTCACACCATTAGGCGCCGCGACAAGACCGAGCTGCCTCATGTAACCGTTCGGTCCCACTGCGCTCTCCTTGGTCATTTCCGCGACGAAGGCGCGAATTGCCGGTATCGCCCGGACATGCGCGTTCTTGACGTAGATGTAGAGCGGGCGCGCGCCCGGATACTTGAACGACGCGATGGTCTCGTACGTGGGCTGAACGCCGTTGATCGCGATGCCCTTCAGTTTCGACGTATTTTCCTCGAGAAAGCTGTAGCCAAAGAAGCCGAGCGTGTTCGGGTTCGCGGCAAGCTTCTGGACAATGAGATTGTCATTTTCGCCCGCTTCGACGAAGGCACCGTCTTCGCGAAGCCCCTGGCATACCGCCTTGTATTTCGCTTCGTTCGCTTTCTTGAGCGCGACCATCGACGCATTGGTCTCGCAGCCTGCCGACATGATCAACTCGTTTAGCGAATCGCGGGTGCCGCTTGTCGGCGGCGGGCCGTAAACCCGAATCGGGATAGCAGGCAGCTTGCTGTTCACGTCCTTCCACGTGCGGGCCTTTTGCGTCTTTCCGAAGGGCGACTTGGCGAGAGCCAGATAAATTTCCCGCTGGGTGAGGCCGGAGAGCCCGGTCGACCGGGCAGTCGCAAGGGCCAGTCCATCGACGCCGATTTGGATTTCGGTCACTTGCGCAACGCCATTCGAGGCGCACGCCTTGGCCTCCGAAGCCTTCATTCGCCGCGAAGCGTTGGAAATGTCGGGAAAGCGCTCGCCTACACCGGCACAGAAAAGCTTAAATCCGGCGCCGGTGCCCGTCGATTCGATAACCGGGGCTCCCAGCTTCGGGTTGGCGCGGGCGATACGCTCGGCCGCCGCCTTTGCGAATGGATAGACAGTCGACGATCCAACGGCGCGCATTTGCGAGCGGGCATCGGCCACTGCCGGAATGGAAGTCAGCGCCACGGCCGTGGCGGCGAGAAGCTTAAAGCGAGTCATGATCCTGTCCCCTATGCGGCCTCCCCGGCCGCCGACATGTATGGGACTAGGCGTGCGCGGTGACCGCTCGGTGACATGTTCGTTACGGTTCGGTGACAGGCGACAAAAAGGCGGGCCCGAACCGAACCCGCCTTTCTTGACTCAATTCTGACTGATTTACGCCACGGCACCTTCGCCGTCGTCGACGCTCTTGGCTCGCCGCGTACGACGAACCGGACGGGCCGGCGGCGTCTCGTCTTCTTCCGACAATTCGTCATTCTCGTCGCGAGCAATGGCCGGCGGCAGGGCATCGAACGGCATGCGATGATCGTCGTCATCGGCCGTTGCGGGAGTCCGACCGTTGCCGCGCGGCTGGCGTTCGGTTCGCTCGCTTCGCTCGGGCCGTTCGTCACGATCGCGGGCGCGGCGGCGCGGCTGACGGTCCTCGTTCTCGACGCCGCTTTCCGCTTCCGACTCGATCAGCTCATCGCCATCGTCGTCGGAATCGTCGTCACCGCGTTGTCGGCGCTGCTCTTCGAAGCGCACCCTGCTCTCGCTCAGGACACGGAAATAGTGATCCGCAAACTGCAGGAAATATTCGGTCTGGACGCGGTCGCCGGCTAGCTGCGCGTCGCGTGCCATATTCTTGTATTTTTCAAGAAGCTGCGCAGCATTGCCGCGCTGCCGGTTATCGCGAGCATTGCCGCTATTGCCCGGCATGCCTTGGGGACGCTGACCTCCGCGGCCACGACGGCGGCCGCTCTGACGATTATTGATCAAATGCTGTATCCCTGTCGCACCAGCGCCGTACCAGCGGCGCCCTGTCTGTCCTGTCCCTTCAATGGAAAGGCTTTATTTTCCCGTGGAAAGTCCGGACCTTCGAAGGGCCGGCATTTCGTTGCTGGGTGTGCCGCTATCGGCCCGTTCCGCAGCAAGTTTTCATCGGAAAAAGCAGGCGGGAGCGCGTCAATTGCATTGAATGCGGCCCCGTCGCTGCCCCCTGATGTAGGCCCGGCTGCAGCAAATTCCAAGCCTTTTGTTTCAGGACTGGACCACCAGCGCGCGTGGCCGGCCGCCCATGTCATGCAACAGCATGGGCTTCAGTCCCTCTGCTTCAAGCAAGGACGTCACCGCTTCGGCTTGGTCGTGCCCGATTTCGATTGCGGCCATTCCGCCGGGCGCCAGCAGCCGGGCAATCTCTGGGGCTAGGCGGCGATATTCATCGAGACCTTCCGGGCCTGCGAACAATGCTTCGCTCGGCTCATATTCCGCGACGCCCGTACCAAGCTCGGCGTCTTCCGCGACATAGGGCGGGTTTATCAGCACCAGGTCGAAGCGCTCCGTAATTCCCTTCGCCCAATCCCCTTTGCGGAACATCGCGCGCTGCCCAAGGCCAAGGCGCCTGGCGTTGGCTCGTGCATATTCAAGCGCTTGTTCGGAAGCATCGACGCCGATCCCCGTAGCTCGCGGCCACTGGTCGAGCGCCGCGAGCAACAAGGTTCCTGGACCGGTGCCGAGATCGAGGATCCGCGACGGCTCGGGGCCGCGCTCAAAATGATCAAGCGCCGCGGCGATCAGCGTCTCGCTGTCCGGCCTTGGAACGAGCACGCCCGGACCGACCTCAAGCTCGATGTTCCAGAACCCGCGCTTGCCAGTGATGTAGGCAACCGGCTCTCCGGCTCTTCGCCGCTCGAGAAATCCTGCGAAGGCCGCAGGCTCCGTGACAGGCGGCGGATTGAGAAGCAGCGCGTCGCGCTCGATCCCCAACGCATGGGCCAGCAACAGTTCCGAATCCAGGCGCGGCGTATCACTCACGCCCTTCAACCGCTCTGCAGCCCGCGCCAATGCGCGCGAAAGTGCAGTCACGCCTCTTCCAGACTCGCCAGGCGCGCCGCCTCATCTTCGGCGATCAGCGCATCGGTCAGCTCGAGCAGGCCCGGCCCGGCCAAAATCTCATCAAGCTTGTGAAGCGTGAGATTGATGCGATGGTCCGTCACCCGGCCCTGCGGGAAATTGTAGGTCCGGATCCGCTCCGACCGGTCACCCGACCCTACCATCGATTTGCGCGCTCCGGCACGCTCGTTCGCCAGCCGCTCGCGCTCAAGCTCGAACAAGCGCGTACGAAGCACCTTTAGCGCCTTGGCCTTGTTTTTGTGCTGGCTCTTTTCGTCCTGCTGGATGACGACGAGACCGGTCGGCAAGTGGGTGATCCGGACCGCGCTGTCCGTCGTATTGACCGATTGACCGCCAGGCCCGGACGAGCGGTAGACGTCGATCCTAAGATCCTTGTCGTCGATCTGGACGTCGACTTCCTCTGCTTCGGGAAGCACGGCTACGGTCGCCGCGGACGTATGGATCCGACCGCCGCTCTCCGTTGCCGGAACGCGCTGAACGCGGTGAACGCCGCTCTCGAACTTCAGGCGCGCGAATACGCCGCTTCCGCTGATCGAGGCGACCGCTTCCTTGTACCCACCGACGTCGGAGGCGGAGGCGCTGATCATCTCGAAGCGCCAGCCCTGCTCTTCGGCGAAGCGCTGGTACATGCGCATGAGGTCGCCCGCGAACAGCGCCGCCTCGTCGCCACCCGTGCCTGCGCGAACCTCCAGCATCGCCGCGCGCTCATCGGCCGAATCCTTCGGCAACAGCTGAAGCGCAAGCGTCCGCTCGGCTTCCGGCAACTGGCTCTCGATCGCCGACAATTCCTCTTCTGCCATCGCCCGCATGTCAGCATCGGCGTCCCGGGTCATCTCGTTCAGGCTGTCGCGCTCCGCCCGCAGACGGCGCACTTCGCGAGCTGCCGCGGCGACCGGCTCGACCTGTGCATATTCCTTCGACAGGCGCACGAATTCGTCGGGCGCGAGGTTGGGCGCGGCCATCGCCGCCGCGAGCTCGTGCCGCTTCGCCTCGATGGACGCGATCTTGTCCGACGAAATCGACTTCACGAGCGAAGCGCCTCCGCCACGGAATCGAACGCAATGGCCCGCTGCTCTCCACTTTCCAGATTCTTCAGTTGCGCCAATCCGCTTGCGACTTCGTCGTCGCCAAGGATGACAGCGAACCGGGCGCCCGACGCATTGGCACGCTGCAGCCGCTTTTTCATATTTCCGCGATACGCCATGTCGGCCGCGATCCCGGCGCCACGCAAATCCGAAAGCAATCGCCCGGCCAGTTGCTCTGCCGCGTCGCCGAGCGGCACGAGCACTGCCTCGATCTGTTCCACCTCCGGTTCCTCGATCATCATCGCCAGCCGCTCGATTCCCGCTGCCCAGCCAATTGCCGGCGTATGCGGACCGCCAAGCGCTTCGACCAACCCGTCATAGCGTCCGCCGCCAAGCAGCTGCGACTGGGCGCCCAATTCTTGAGTGACGAACTCGAACGCGGTGTGCCGATAATAATCGAGGCCGCGCACCAGCCGAGGTTCACGAACCCAGGCGATACCAGCCGAATCCAGGCCCTTGGTCACCGCTTCGAAGAAGGCGCCTGCCTCGCTTGTCAAGAATTCGTCGATCCCCGGCGCGCTGTCGGCGATCGGCCAGTCTTGATGCGCCTTGGAATCGAGAATCCTGAGCGGATTACGATCAAGCCTCGAACGGCTGTCCTCGCTCAATTCCTTCTGATGCTTCGAGAAGTGCGCGTGCAGCGCGTCGCGCCATTTCTGGCGGGTTTCGGGATCGCCCAATGTGTTCAACCGCAGCGTCGACCGTTCGGCCAGTCCAAGCTCGCCCAGCAATTGCGCGGCAAAGGCGATCGCCTCGACGTCAGCCTGCGGTTCGGCCGCGCCGATGATCTCGGCGTCAAGTTGGTGAAACTGGCGAAAACGCCCCTTTTGTGGCCGCTCGTAGCGAAATGCGGGGCCGTGTGTCGCCACCTTGAGCGGCGCATATTGCTGCCACCCTTCCGAAAGATAGGCGCGGGCAATACCAGCCGTGAACTCCGGCCGCATCGTCACCGAATCGCCGCCCTTGTCGTCGAAGCTGTACATCTCCTTTGAGACGACATCGGTCGTCTCGCCCAGCGACCGCGCGAAGACCGCGGTCGGTTCCAGCACGGGCACCTCGACCCGCTTGAAGCCGAACAGGCGGCGAACCCGGTCGAACGCGGCGACAACCGCAGCCATGCGGTCGGCCTCTGCGCCAAGCAGGCTTTGCATGCCGCGGACCGGCTGCGGAGTTTCTGTCTTCGCCATTGCTTGGGCGCGATAGCGGCAACCCGGGGTTTCGCCAACTACCCGCCTTGGACGGCCGTTCGGTTAGGATTTGCCCTCGATATCTGGCTTCAGCGCGACTTCCGGCGACAGTGACCGATAGAGCCTTCCGCCAAGTACCGCGCCCACGATCGGCGCAAGCCAGAATATCCACAACTGGTGCAGCGCAAGGCCGCCGACGATCAGCGCAGGTCCCGTGCTCCGCGCCGGATTGACCGACGTGTTTGTGACCGGGATCGAGATGAGATGGATGAGCGTCAGCGACAGGCCGATGGCCAATGGCGCAAATCCCGCCGGCGCGCTGCTGTGTGTCGAACCCATGATTACCAACAGGAAGAACAGGGTCATGACGACCTCGGTGACGATGCCGGATACCAATGAGTAACCGCCCGGCGAATGGTCGCCGACGCCGTTGATGGCCAAGCCATTGGGCTCAAGCACGTAGCCGGGCTGTCCACTGGCGATGACATAAAGCGTATAAGCCGCCGCGATCGCACCGAGCACCTGCGCAATGACGTAAACAGGGATGTCCTTGCCGTCGAAGCGCCCGCCGGCCCACAAGCCGATGGTCACCGCCGGGTTGAGATGGCAGCCGGAAATATGGCCGATCGAGTAAGCCATGGTCACGACCGTAAGGCCGAATGCCAGGGACACGCCGAGCAATCCGATGCCGACATCCGGAAAACCCGCCGCAAGCACCGCGCTTCCGCAGCCGCCGAGCACCAGCCAGAACGTGCCGATGAACTCCGCTACAGCCTTGTTGGTCATGCTGGCCATGATTGCCCCCTCGTTCGAAACACGACTGGGGTGACTCATCAGGAGCCGATTGCCTACTGGGGCTAACCCCGAGGGGTGGTTTTCGCTTGGCCGCATCGCTAGAGGCGCGGCATCATGAACATCGACCTGATTCCCGCCGGCCCCGACGTGCCGAACACCGTCAACGTGCTCATCGAAGTCCCGATCGGGGGCGAGCCCGTCAAATATGAATTCGACAAGAAAAGCGGGGCGATGGTCGTCGACCGGATCCTCCACACTCCGATGCGCTACCCGGCCAATTACGGTTTCATTCCGCAAACCCTGTGCCTCGACGGCGATCCGCTCGACTGCCTTGTAATGACACGCTGGACGCTCCAGCCGGGCGTCATCATTGCGGTTCGACCGGTAGGCGTCCTTTATCTGGAGGATGAGGCTGGCGGCGATGAAAAGGTTCTCGCCGTGCCGGTCACCCGCGTGTCGCCCTATTACAAAGACGTCGCCAATTACACTGACCTGCCGCCGATCGTGGTCGAACAGATCGAGCACTTCTTCACCCACTATAAAGACCTCGAAGCCGAAAAGTGGGTTCGGGTCGGAACCTGGGGTGATGCGGAGGCGGCGAGGCGCGTTGTCGAGGAATCGATCGCCCGCGCGAGCGCTGTTCCGGCCTAGCGGGCTCTGCCAGGTGGACGCTGGAAGCGGCGCGGAAGGAACAGCTTTCTGAAGCTGATCGACACCGTCCGGCCAATCGGCTCAAGCAGATCCTCCTGATAGGCGAAGGGCACGACCCCGTCTCTGTTGCGCACCTGCGGCCTGGCGTTGAAAATATTCTTCACCTCGAACCGAACCGAGCTTCCAAAGAGGAACGGATTCCTGGCAACAAGGTCGAAGCGTTCGCCAAGGTTGGCGAACAGGCGCAGGTCGAAGGTCGCGTATTGGTCGAACTTGAGGTCCGGCCCCGTCAGGCTGTCGACACGGGTCGCGCTACGCCAGTCGGCCATTAGCCGCACGCCAAGCCCGTTGTTGTAATAGCCGCTTTCCGACTCGACGACGTGGCGCGGCCGCCCGCCCGTAGAACTCACTGCTTCACCATCGAGATAGTTCAGCTTGGGAAGGCCAGAGGCGATCTGCAGCTCGTCCTTCAACGCAATCGTGTGGTTGAGCGAGAACGTCAGCCGTCCGCCGTTGCGGCCGCCGAAATAGCCACCGCCGCGCCCACCACGTCCGCCGCCCCGGAATTCTCCACCTTCCCGAGGTGGCCCGCCTTCGGCATTCGGCGTTCTCTCTCCAACGGCGGGCCGAGGCGCCTGGCTTGGCGAAGGTGCCGTTCCTTGTGGGGCCTCCGCTTCGCCGGCGTCTTGCCGGGTGTCGCCAGCGCTCCGCGTTCGAACCGAGGCGCCAAACCGCTGGCGAAGCGCCTCGATCTGCTCGCGAGTCGGGGTCGCGGACTTCAGGGATTTGCTGAAATTGAGGCCCCAGCGGATGGTGTCGCGTTGCGACCGGTCGCCATTCACCGGACGTGTGTCCACAGCAACTAGGTTGAACGCGGCATCGCGCTTGAAGCGTTCCGGGAAGGCAGCTTCCAGCGCGGGAGTCGCCGCCGGGAAGCCGACCTGGGGATTATCGATGGTCTGGCTGACATATTCCGCGCGAAGGCGAAGGTCAGGTTCCTGAAGCACCTGCCAGTTGGCACCCAGCTTCCACACGCTTCGGCGATCGGAGTCGAGAGCCGGGTTGCCGCCGGTGAGCGTCGTGACCTCCACCGTTTCGCCGCGAACCGCATCGAAATAGGGGACGTCATCGGTCTCGACGAGCGGGTTACCGAGTTCCTGAAGCGTCGGCGCGCCCTCCTCGCGGGTGAAGCTGGTAATGACGTTGAGGCGCGTGGTTGGCGACCAGGCGAGACCGCCGCCGAAGCTGGTCAGGGTTCCGAAGTCGCTAAGCTCGGCGAACCTTAGATTGGCATTGGCGCTGAGGCGGCCGATGGCGCTG
The DNA here is from genome assembly GCF_011301715.1 of Sphingomonas sp. HDW15A. Lineage (GTDB taxonomy): Bacteria > Pseudomonadota > Alphaproteobacteria > Sphingomonadales > Sphingomonadaceae > Sphingomicrobium. The sequence goes on along the minus strand of NZ_CP049870.1, from coordinate 2,292,474 downwards.
TCCGTTGCGGCAAGCGGAAGATCGACATTGGCCGAGCCTTCTCCGATCGTCCGGCCGAGATCGGCTTGCGTGAAAATGTCGCGCCGGCGCGACTCGCTGTCGAAGTCGAGCCGCGACAGGCCACTCTTGAACGTCGCGGTCGCCTCGCCGGCAGCGAGCTTGAACAATGGCCCATTGGCCGTCGCGTCGAGCACCAAGTTGGTTCGGGTCGAGTTGCTTTTGTCGTCGGTCAGGGCAGTGACGACGCTGCGTTCGGAATCGCTCTCCGAACGCTCATATTCGCCATTGCCGGAAACGCTCAGTCGCCAGTTGCCCCGGGTCGCATTGTAGATCGTCCCAAGTCCAAGCGAGGTCGTGTCGGTATCACGGGTCAGAACATCACTCGTATCGAAGTCGGCGAGCCCGAAGCGGGAACGGCCGTGGCTTCGCGCAGCCTCGCCGGTGACGGTTAGCGCGCCGCCTTCTCCAACCGGCCGATTATGAACCCCGGTAACGCGGGCCGACTGTGCGGCGCTGACCAAAGTCCGGGCGGAGCGCTCGTCGACGCTGCTTTCCGAATTGGGAGCGATGTCGCGCTCGGCCTCGTAAAGCGGATTGTTGCCGTCGATCCGAACGTTGATCGAGGTGCGCTTGCCGTCGCGGATCGTCAGGCGCGTCCCATCGGCGAACCCGCCAGCATATCCGCCTTCGGTCGCCGCGGAGCCGCGAAGCTCGGCCGACGTGGAATTGAAGCGGGGACGAAGCACGATGTTCACCACCCTCTGGTCGGCGGTGTAGCCGTATTTCAGCGCCACTTCCTCAGGCAGGATTTCCATCCGCTGGATGGCTTCGGGCGGAAGGTCGCGAAGCTCGCGGAAGCCGGAGATGCGCTGGCCGTTGAGCAGCAATACCGGCCGCCCACTGGTCCGCCCCGAGCGCTGCCCGTCTGGCTTTCGACCGCTTCCAGGAGCTCGGAAATGCTGGTTGCCCCGGTCGCGCGGATATCGCGGGAGTCGAGCACATTCTCCGGCGGGATGTCACCGACAACCTGGCCTGGAAGCCGCTGGCCGACGACGACGATTGCGTCGTCATCTGCCAAGGGGTCTTCCGGCGCGGCCTGGGTCTGCGCCTCGGCGGATGGTGACGGCGGTGTCTCCTGGGCCAGCAACGGGGATGGTGCGGCACCGGCAAGCAAAGCAACAAACAGGTTCTTCATTGCCGCGTCCTTTGGGGGTGAAAGCTGAACGCGCCCTGTCGGAGGGCGGTCCCTTTCGACCAACGAGCCGCTGTGAGCTACGAACGATTCAGGAAATCAGGCGCAAGCCGGCGATTGCCGCTACAATGACCAGGATGAGAAGCGCCCGGACGAGCCCTGCCGGCTCGCCGAAGAATGCGATCCCGACCAGCACTGTGCCCACTGCGCCAATCCCGCCCCAAACGGCGTAGGCCGTGCCCATCGGGATCGTGCGCGCGGCATACTCAAGAAGCGCCATGCTGATCGTCACCGAGACGAGGAAGGCGAGCGTCCATGACCAATTGCGAAATCCGTCGACGAACCGCAGCGATGTGGTGAAGCCGACTTCGAACAGCCCGCCCAGTATCAGCCAGAACCACGCCATGTCCTTACCCCTGACTTTCCAGCGTCGGATGTTCGATCTTGCGGGTCTTCGCGGCCAACAGGCAACCGGCGATGATCAATGTCGCGCCGGCAACGGTGAATAGCGAGGGCACTTCCGCGAACACCAGCCAGCCCAGCACGGCAGCATAGAGGAAACCGCTATACTCGGTCGCCGACAGGTAGGCTGCCCCGGCGCGGGCATAGGCCCAGGCGAGCAGCAGCATCCCGGCAATCGCCAATAACGTCGCGAGAAGCAGGCCGCCCTCCGCCCCTTGCGGATAATCGGGAATGCCGACGGCCAGCGCCGCGAGCCAGAAGCCGACTCCGCCGACCAGGAACTGGAAGAAGGCGATTTCCAGCGGCCGGGCGTTCTGCGCCTGCCTGCGCATGACGACGATGTTGACGGCGTAGCAGATCGCCGAGCCGAGGATGGCAATCGATCCCCACAACGCCTCGTCTCCAAGGTCGGCGCGGCCTTGACCGATGAAGATCAGCACCACACCGGCGAAGGCAAGCAGCGATCCGCCGGTCATGCGTTTTCCGACCGGCTCGTCAAGGAATAGCGCCGCCAGCACCAGCGCAATCAGCGGCGCGACGAAGGTCAGCGCGATCGCCTGTGCCATCGGCACCAGCGCCAGGCCCCAGAAGAACAGGAAGCTCATCGGTATCATCAGCGTTCCGCGCAGCAGGTGGAGCTTCATCGCCCGCGCCGTCGGCCATCGCTTCCGCGTCGCAAAATAGATAGGTGCGACCAGCAGCGTCGCGGCCACCGAGCGCCAGCACATTGTCGCGAACGCCCCAAGGTCCTGCGCCAGCCCCTTCATCACGGCATCCATCGTCGACAGTGCGCCTATCGCGAGCAAAGCGGCCGCAAAGGCGAGATAGGGCTGCTGGCGAACGTTATTCATGGGTCTCGCCGCCATAGCCGGAGGAGCGACAAAGGAAAGCGTTAGCGAATGATCATCCGGTCGCCGCTGATCTCGATATGGCCCATCCGCGAAAGGAAGGACTGGCCGAGCAACGAAACCTCGGAGCCCTTGAGCACCGCCCCGGACACCTGCTCGACTCTTTTCCCTTCGAGCGAAACGCTATCGAGGGTGACGAACTGCCCGTAGACCGCGCCCGAAGCGCCGGAGCCGACGACCCGGTAATTGGCCGGGTCGAGCACGATCCCGAGGCGGCGCGCATCGCTCTCGGTCAGAGCTACTGCCGTCGCGCCGGTATCGATGAGGAAATCGACGCTCTGCCCGTTCACCTGGGCCCGCGCAAAAAAATGACCATTGTCCTGCCGCTGGAGCGTGGTCCACGGGCCGTTAGCAATTGGCGCCGAAGCGGCTGGTTGTGCCGGCGCGGCGACGGAGATCGTCCGAACAGGCCGTGCCTCCGGCAACTTTTGCGACGACGGGCCTGGCAGCAGCAACCCGGCTGCGAGACCGACAGCGATGACGATGGCATAGAGGCGCAGCATCATGGCAAAGGATTTAGGCAGCCGGCGTAAAGGAATGATTATCCTGCGGCCTGCACCAGCCGCATCAGGTTGGCGAAAGCGGCCGGTCCTTGCGCGCGCATTCGCCTGAGCAAATCGCGCCGCTGCACATCGTCAGTGGCAATGCCGGCGATCATCCCGGAAAATCCATCAAGCCGCGAAGCCTGAATCCATTCACGAATGGCTGACTCCTCGCTCCACGCTTTCTGGTTCATCATGCCAACCAGGCTCGCCGCGGGATAGTCGCCGATTTGGTCTGGCAGCGGAATCGGCCTGGCGAGCGCGTTCTTTTTCTCGTCATCGTCGTACCGCGCCTCGATAAAGGCGGTCAGCGCCGCACTGAACGCCGGCTGCGGGATCCGGACCATCTGCAGGGTGATCCGGTCGTGCTGCCATAAGGGCACAGGCGGATTGCGGGTGATGGCAGGCGCGGTGCAGTCGACGAACAAGGCATCTGCGGGGACCCCCGCTCGCCTGCCTCGAACACCAACCGGCCCGGCTCGATCCGCTTAACATGCCCGTCGCGAATTACCGTTTCCACTGTGGCCAGCAGGTCGACCTCGGCGCGCGAGCTCGTCGCGTAATGAAACATGGTTGGCCGCGTGTGCCGATCGATCCGTAGCACGTAGTTGGCCGCTTCCAGTTTTTCGAACAACTCGTCGACATCGCTGGCCTCGGCCCAGGCCGTCATCAGCGCCAACTGGCCGCCGATCGAGTCTTCAAAGTTGGCGAGGCCGGGCTGAAGCTTTGCGCGATTTAGCAGCCATGCGTCGCGAGGCCGCACCCAATGAATGGCCTGTTGCATAACGCCAGCCTGGAGCAGCCAGGCGACGGTATCCATTCCCGTCTTTCCCGCGCCGAGAATGACGAATGCCGATGGCACGTCGTCGCGCTCCTTCCACAAAGCCGGGAGCACGTTTGGCGGGACTAGCCGGGCGTCGCCAACAACCTCGAACTTCGGACGGTGCGTGGAGGGCACGGTCGTCCCGTAATACGTGGAATCGACGAGCTTGCGGTACGCGACCTCACGCTCCTCGCCGCCCAAGATGCTGCGCAGCCGGCCATCGCCCACCCATTCGGTCAGGGGCAAATAGCGCACACGTCCGCTGGGCAGCAGATGTCGTTCCATAAACGTTTCGAAATAGGCGGAAACCTGCGCGCCGCTGGCGAGGTGCAGCATGCCCTGATTGAGCCCGATTTGATCTACTGTACCGTCGCTCAGTTCGAGCGAGTTAACGCCATAGAAAGCTGAGGGCTGATGAAGGCGGACGAAGCCGTAGGCATCGTTCCAGTGCCCGCCCGGCTTGGCATGGCGGTCGGCGATGATGATGTCCGCATCGGTCTGGTCGAGAAGTGTATCGGCGAAGGCGAGCCCCGAGCATCCGCTGCCGATGATGAGATAGTTGGTGTCGAGCCGTTCCACCTATTCGGCGGCAACGGCAGGGTCGGCATGACCGGCGTCGCTCATTCCGGCTTCAATCTCCGCGGCCTTGGCCTCGACCAGCTTCACGATATGCTCGATCATGTCGGCATCGGCGACGTGATGATCGGTCACGCCGGACAGGTAGACCATGTGCTTGCCCTGGCCGCCGCCAGTGATGCCGATATCAGTCTCGCGCGCTTCGCCCGGGCCGTTGACGACGCAGCCCAGCACCGAAAGGCTCATCGGCGTCCGAATGTGCTGCAGCCGCTCTTCAAGCGTCTGAACGGTGCGAATGACGTCGAACCCCTGGCGTGCGCAGCTCGGGCAGGAGACAACGCGAACCCCGCGATTGCGAATGCCGAGGCTTTTCAGAATCTCGTAGCCGACCCGCACCTCCTCTTCCGGCTCGGCCGAAAGGGAAACGCGAATCGTGTCGCCGATCCCGAACCACAAGAGGGAGCCGATGCCGATCGCCGACTTGACCGTCCCGCTGATCAGGCCGCCGGCCTCGGTGATGCCAAGGTGCAAGGGACAATCGACAGCGTCGGCAAGCTGCTGGTAGGCGGCGACCGCGAGGAACAGGTCGCTGGCTTTGACGGCCACCTTATATTCGCGGAAGTCGTGGTCCTCGAGGATCCGGATATGATCGAGCGCGCTCTCGACCAAAGCCTCGGGGCAGGGCTCGCCGTATTTTTCGAGCAGGTCCTTCTCGAGGCTCCCCGCATTTACCCCGATGCGGATCGCGCAACCGTTGGCCTTCGCGGCATTGACCACTTCGCGAACGCGCTCGGCCGAGCCGATGTTACCGGGATTGATCCTGAGGCAGGCGGCGCCGGCATCCGCGGCTTCGAGCGCCCGCTTGTAGTGAAAATGAATGTCGGCGACGATCGGAACGCGCGCAGCGCGAACAATCTGCTTGAGAGCAGCCGTGCTCTCTGCATCCGGGCACGACACGCGGATGATGTCGACCCCGGCTTCCTCGCAGCGGCGGATCTGGTCGATCGTCGCTCGGGCGTCCGATGTCGGAGTATTGGTCATGGTCTGGACAGTGACGGGCGCGTCTCCGCCAACGGCGACGTTGCCGACCATGATCTGGCGGGAGGGCGGCGCGTGATGTCGCGCCAGGGTCGAACCGACATTTCCGTCATATAGTCCAGGGTACCGAAAGCGCCAAGGCGGCGGAGAATCGCGGTTTTGCGTACAATCTGTTATTGACCCATGTTCGTTTCGCGATGGGGCAATCGCAGTGAATCGATTCACGCCAATCGCAAATGCCGCTACCAGACCAAGAAGGCGCAGGTCCGCCCGGCGCTATTGGGCATTCCTGAGCTATGCCCATGAAGATTCGAAAGCCGCAACAAGGCTCCACAACTGGCTGGAGCGGTACCGTGTCCCCAAGGAGCTGGTCGGGAGCCCGCATCCGCTAGGCACCATCCCAAAACGTTTGACACCGGTCTTCCGCGACCGCCAGGAGCTCGCTGCTTCGAACAACCTCGGACGCGAGATCCAGGAAGCGTTAAAAGCCTCCAGCTGCTTCATCGTTCTGTGCTCGCCCCAGGCCGCGCAGTCGCGCTGGGTCGACGAGGAAATACGCGACTTCAAGCGCCTTCACGGCGAAGACCGGGTGTTTGCCGCCATTCTGGACGGCGAGCCGTTCTCGGGTGACCCGGCCACCGAATGCTTTCCGCCCGCCCTTCGCCAGCGAATTGCGCCCGACGGAAGGGACACAGGCGAACCTGCCGAGCCGATCGCCGCCGACCTTCGCGTGGAAGGCGATGGATGGCGCGGCGGGCTCCTCAAGATCGTTGCGGGCATGCTCGATGTCGGGCTCGACGATCTCGTGCAGCGCGACCAGCAGCGGCGGCAGAGGAGGATGGTCTGGATGGCCGCTGCATCGCTTGCCGGAATGACCGTCACCAGCGGCCTCGCACTCTTCGCCCTCGACCAACGCAACGCAGCCCGCGAGGAACGGCGCGAGGCCGAAGGGCTGGTGGAGTTCATGCTCGGCGATCTCAGGAACAAGCTCGAGCCGATCGGGAAGCTCGAAGCGCTCGACGGGGTCGGTGGACGAATACTCGCTTATTACAGCAAGCAGGACGCTTCAGAACTCGACGATGCCGGGCTTCTCCAGCGCTCCAAGGCTTTGACCTTGACTGCACAAGTCGCTTTCGCTCGGCAGGACTTCAATTCTGCCGAAAGGCTTTACCGCGAGGCGCTGGCCGGCACGGGCGAGGCGGTCGAGCGCAATCCGGGCGATCCACAGAGGCTGTTCGACCATGCGCAGAATGTCTTTTACATCAGTGAGCTCGCCCGCCTTCGCGGTCGACTGAACGAGGCGGAAGCGGCGACCCGCGAATACCAGCGCCTCGCCGACCGGATGGTGGCGATCGAACCCACAAACCTGAAATGGCGGCTGGAAACCGTATACGCCGCCGAAAACATGGCCATCGTGTTGCTCAACAAGCGTCAATTCGCCGAGACTTCGAGGCGGATGGAAGCCGTGCTTGGGCCGATGTTAGCCATCGCGCGCGCATATCCTGACAATAACGAATATCAGCGTGAACTCAGCAATGTTCTGGCCTGGCTGGCCGATGCGAGACGCGACGGAGGCCAGTTGGCGGAGGCGAAAGCAGCGCGTGAACGGCAAATCGCAATACTCACCGACCATCTGTCGCGTGGTGGCGACAACGTCCAATTCCAGGATCCGTTGCTGACGGCACGACGGGCGCTCGGCAACTTGCTGGCCGACACCGGCCAGCTCGAGCAGTCCGCACGCCAGTTCCGGCTCGCGATCGTGGAAGCCACCAAGCTTATCCAGATCGAGCCTGAGAACGGAATCTGGAAAGGCAATTCCGCACTTGCGCGTCTGGAGTTAGCCAGGGTTCTTATCGATCTCGATCGTATTACGCAGGCAAAAGGCATCGCCGAAGAGGGCTGCGGCCTTATCGCCGAAATGCGACTTCGGGCGCCCAACGCATCCGACTGGCACGAGGCACAGACGAATTGCGAACTGGTGCGGGCCCGGCTTTCGCTCGCCGACGGATCACTCAACGAAGCCTTGACCCACGCAGGCCGTGCCCTGGAATCCGCGAGGAGCGAACCCAACGCCGACCCGCTGAGGACACGTTACCGGATTGCCACGACGTATAGGCTGATCGGCGACATTCGTCGCCGAACGGGCGATGGGAAGGCCGCTCGCGAGGCCTGGGTTGCCGGCTTTGCACAACTGCCTTCCAACGTGCCGGAACGACCGCGCGAAATGAACGAACGCATGCAATTGCTTGAGCGGTTGGGTCGCACAGCCGAATCGCGGGCGGTGGCGGCGCGGCTCGAAAAGATGAAATTTCGGAGTTTAACATGAGCAAAGGGAGGTGATGTGATGGGCGGACCGAAACCAGCCAAGGATGCCCGCGTGACCGTCAACGTGACGGACGTCGCGGCGGATAAATTTCAATTCCAGTCGAACGACCTGCCGGTCGGAAAGGATAATCACATCACGTTTGACAATGTCGCCGGATACAACGGCTTCAACGTTTACTTTCAACTTCAGGGAGCCGACGGTTACCGCTTTCCCGACGATCTCGAAGAAGCGCTTTACGTGAAGGGAGGCTCGTCAACTTATTGTCCGCAATCCAAATCCACATGGGGGCAATTCGAGGCGGTCGACGTGCTCGACAACGGCCGGACATTGAAGGTTTGGAACAAGAACGATGCCAAGGCGAAGTTCGCCTACACGCTCATTGCCAAGAAAACGGGCGAGAAGGATTTGATCATGGACCCGGGCGGGACCAACAATAACGGCGGCGGCACCAGTGATTTCGCATTCAGCTCGAATGTCGTTGTCGGCGCCGTTGCCGCCGCCGCGCTGCTCGCCGTGGCATTCATCGTCCTGCGATGACCTCCAACACCGTCAGGGCGGGCCCGCCCGGATTGCCGCTCGCCCTGACGGTTGGAGTAACTGGACATCGGCGGGCGGCGATCGATCCAAAGCGCGGTCCGCAGATCGCCCAGGAAATCGGCGTGATCCTCGACCTTATCGAACAATCGATGCTCTCGTTTCAGGCGCGCATGGCGGGAAGCGGGGCATTCGATGAAGGCCCACCGACGATCACTCTTGCCTCACCGCTCGCCGACGGCGCCGACCAGATCGCGGCACAGGCGGCGATCGAACGCGGCTGGAGGCTACAGGCGATCCTGCCATTCGCCCGCGAGGAATATCAGCGCGACTTCGAGCATGAGGACCCGGCGCAAGTTTTCGAGGATCTGCTGACCCGCGCCGATTGCGTTCTGGAATTGCCGGGCAGCCGCGAAGAGGAACCGGCCGCCTACCTGCTCGCCGGCCGGGCCACGGTCGCGCACTGCGACATTCTCGTCGCGCTATGGGACGGTGCTCCACCGCGAGGACGAGGCGGCACCGCGGAAATCGTCGAGAACGCCGTCGTCGCCGGGGTCCCAGTCGTCCACGTGCCGGTCCAGCCGGATCGGGAGACTACTATGCTGTGGACGGCATTCGACCCGCAGGTGATGACCCGCAGCGGCTATGAGCGAGCGATCCGCAGGCCATTCAACCGCGAGCGGCTCGACTTTGTAATCGAAGGCATGATCGGACCGCCCGGAGACAATCTAGAGCGCTTTCATTATCAGGAATTTCGCTGCGAACGCCCGCCGCGGTTCAGTGCGCGGATCGAATTCCCGCTCCTGCTCAGCCTGGCTGGAGTGCGCCGCCTGCGGATCGAATCCCTTCGCGATTCCGATTGCCGTCGGGCAATTGCCGATGAATGGGACAACTACCGGCGCTCTTGCTTGAGCTGTCAAGGAACCGACGCACCGCTCGACCTGCTCGAACAGGCCTACGCCTGGAGCGATCGCCTGGCGAGCCATTATGCCCAGACCTTTCGAAGCGGGCACGTCTTCAATTTCGTCCTCGCCGCGACCGCCGCGCTGATTGGCCTTTCGGCATTCCTCGCACCGCAGCATCAGCTGATGCTGGCGATTGCCGAATTCCTTGTTGCTTCGGCGGTCATCGCCAACACCTTGCTCGGCTCGAAGCGCGAGTGGCAGCGGCGATGGCTCGATTATCGCCAGCTTGCCGAACGGCTTAGGCCGATGCGCAGCCTTAAGATGCTGGGCGTAGCCGCGCCCGACAATCCCGCATCCCGCACCGATCCGCTGCCGAGACGCTGGGTGGAATGGTACGCGGCCGGACTCTGGCGGGCGATGGGTTGCCCGGCCGGCCGCCTGGAGCAGGACAGCGCGGCGAAGCTCATCGCTACCGTGCGAGAGCTCGAGGTGGACAGCCAGATCGCCTATAACGAGCGTGCCGCCTTCCAGGCGGAGCAACTCGACACGCGCCTCGGCCGACTGTTCAACATCCTGTTCATCGCAACTCTGATCACGGCCTTGGCGATCATCATCGGGAAAGCGGTGTCGCCGGACTGGGTGGCCGCCCATCAGAACTGGCTCAGCCTGATTTCCACCGGCCTTCCAGCGACAGCCACTGCGGTGTTTGGAATTCGCAGCCAGGGCGACTTCGCCGGTAGTGCACAACGTTCGCAATCGACCGCCCAAACCTTGAAGGCCATTGCGTCGCATCTCGACGAGGAAGCCGGCGACCTCTCGCGATCTGCCGACCTCATCGAGCAGGCTGCCCGCGCCATGCTCCAAGATCTCGAGGAGTGGCGGCTGGTCATCAAGCGCTCGGAGCTGGAAATGGTTTAAGAGCGACTTCATGCCGATTCGATTCCTTGCCGCGCTCGCCGCGCTGATCACCTTTTCGTCCCCGCCGCCGCATGGTGGGAATATGGCCACGAGACCGTTGGCCGGATAGCATTCGAGGCGGCTCGGCCGGAGACTCGCGCAGCGCTTCGCAAACTCATGGCGCAGGGAAGGCTGCTCGAAACGCCGGACTGTTCCGTCGCGACGATCGAGAAGCTCAGCTACTGGCCGGATTGCGTGAAGCCGCTTGCCGAGCGCTTCAGCTACGCCTCGCCCTGGCACTACCAGAATGTCGACATCTGCAAGCCGTTCGACCTCAAGGCGGCCTGCAAGGACGGCAATTGCGTCTCTGCGCAGATCGAGCGGCAGTCGCGGCTGCTTGCCGACCGTACGGTGCCGACCCGCGAGCGGCTGATGGCGCTGGCGTTCCTCGTCCACTTCGTCGGTGACCTGCACAATCCGATGCACGCCGGCGACCGCGGCGACCGGGGTGGCAACGATGTCAAAGCCAATTACGGGCGAGTGGGCGGACGTACCAATTTGCACAGCATCTGGGACGGCTACCTCGCGGAGCGCGCCATCTCGACCCCACCCGGCGGAGCCCACGCGTTGCTTGCGTCAATTCCGTCATCGGAGCGGCCGGCTCTGGCCGCCGGAACGGTTGAGGACTGGAGCCGCGAGCAATGGGAATCCGCGCGCAAGTTCGCTTACGCCTCGCTTGTCGGCGACCCATGCGGTGCGAAGCCCGAAGCTCGGCCGACCCTCGACGAACCCGACGTTCGCGCGCTGATCCCCGAGCTTCGCCGCGGGGTCGTCGCCGGCGGCCTCCGCCTCGCCCGCCTGCTGGACGATGCGCTTCTCCACGGCAAGGCCCCGGGCCAGCGCGACCGCTAGCGTTTCGCTTTCACAAAACCCGCGACGGCATTCACGATTGCAGGCGAGATCGGCCGCGCCGGATCGCCATAGGTCGCGAGGTTGGCCGCGCGGTCCGTGCCATCAGGCGACTTGAGGACGTGATTGACGCCATTGGCGATGACAAGCTTTGCTGTGGGCTGTGCCGCGGCCAGCGCCTTGGCGTCAGCCACCGGAGTCTGGATGTCGAGGTCACCGCTCAAGATCAGCAGCGGCAGCTTCAGCGAGGCGGCGAGCGCAGCAGAATCGTGCGCCATAAGATCCTTGAGGAACGGTTGAACGGCGGGATTGAACAGACCCATCAGCACGGGCGGCAAGGAAGTGGTGGGCACGTCCCGCCCGGCCTCCAGCTCGTCGATCGCCTTTTCGGCAGCGGAGAGAATCGGGGCGTTGGCCGGGTTCGCGCGCAATTGCTCGCGAAGGACCGTCCCGAATTTTCGACCCATTGCCGATATCGCGACGATTCCGCACAGATCGCTCTTGTCCTGACCCGCGGCCAACGCAACGACGCCGCCCTCGCTATGTCCTGCGACCCACACGCATTTGGATTCGGTTCGCTGCCGGATCACCTTCGCCCAATTGTGAACGTCGGCGGCATAATCGGCGATGGTGACCTTATTGGCGTCGGGAATCGCGCCCTTGCTTCCGAACATGCCGCGCTTGTCGATTCGGACCGAGCTGACCCCATTGCCGGCGAGCGCTTCAGCAAGCATTCGGTAAGGCGCGGCCGTGACCCCCAACGGATTGTTCCCATCCCGGTCCGTCGGTCCCGAGCCCGGGACGATGAGGACGATTGGCGCACCTTTGCCGGCGTCGATGAAGGTCCCTTCCAGCGGTCCGTTCGGGCCCGGCGCGGTAATGGTCGAAGCCGCAAGCGCGGAAGCCAGTGTTAACGCGATCATCTTCCCGTCTCCCTTACTTTCCCCAGCGCCACTTCCAGCCGCCTTCGGTTCGCGCAGCGTAGATCGGAAGCGGCGCAATAGTCGCGATCAGCAGGCTGATCAGCAAGCCCAGCGGCCTGTCCCTGAGCGCTGCCACGATCCCGAGGATCAGCGCGATATGAAGGCCCAATATTGCCCACCCTTGCCAGGTTATGGGGCAACCGGCGCCGATTCCGTAGCGCTTCGCCCGGAACCATGGCTTGTTGTCGAAGAACAGATGCAGCATCTCAGCCTCCCTTCGGCGGCCGGCCACGGCGGACCGGCTTGGGCGCTTCCAATTTCACTCCGCGCGCCTTCAATGCCTCTCGCAGCAGGCACTCGACTTCGGCATTGACCGATCTCAGGTCGGTCGCGGCCAGCCGTTCGACCGCCGCCCAAAGGGCGGGATCGACCCGCAGTGGAAAGGCTTTACGTTCGGGCAAGGCCCGCTCCCTCCAATTATTGGTAGAGCGAGCCAGCGTTGACCACTGGCTGCGTGTCCCGCTCACCGCACAGCACGACCATCAGGTTCGAGACCATCGCTGCTCGCCGCTCGTCGTCGAGATGGACGACGTTCTTCTCCGACAATTGCTCGAGCGCCATTTCCACCATTCCAACAGCGCCTTCGACCAGGGTCTGGCGGGCTGCAACGACCGCCTGCGCCTGCTGCCGGCGGAGCATCGCTCCGGCGATTTCCTGCGCATAGGCGAGGTGGGTGAAGCCGCACTCGTCGATGGTGATTCCGGCGACCGACAGCCGGGCGCGAAGCTCCTTCAGAAGTTCGACCCCCACCTCGTCGACATGGCCGCGCAAGGTGACGTCCTTGTGATCGAAATCGTCATAGGGATAGCGGGCGCCGATGGTTCGGATCGCGGCCTCGACCTGGACCCGGACAAATTCCTTGTAGTCATCGACATCGAACAGGGCCTGGGCCGTGTCGACTACGCGCCAGACGATCTGCGCCGCCATCTCTATCGGATTGCCGCGCAGGTCGTTGACCTTGATCTTGTCCGAAATGAAGTTGTGGGCACGGACCGACACCTTCTTGCGCATCAGCCACGGAAGCACCCAGCGAAGGCCGGTGGTGCGATCTGTCCCCTTATAATCGCCGAACAGGGTGATTGCCGCCGCCTGGTTGGGCTGGAGCATGTAGAAACCGCACGACACGAAAACGAACACCACGATCCCGGCGATCATTGCCCAGATCGATAAGGTGTCGGGCCGGTCGGCGATCACTTGCCTGAAGCCCCAAGCGAAGACCGCAAGCGACAGCAGCATTACCAGCAGCCAGAGATAACCATTGGACGTCGAAGCGGGCCTCTCCCGGTTGGACGTCAGCGCAATGATCGAGTCGACCATGTTTTCTCCCCTCTTTAAGTGATATCATGTTTATATCGTCCGATAGCGGAGTCAACTGGTATCGGCGTGCAAGCCGCGCTAGGCCCGAGGATGAGCTGGACCCTCGTGATTCACGGCGGCTGCGGCGCGATGCGCCCGGCCAATCTTTCCCCCGAAGTCGAGGAACGTTCGCGCGCCGGTCTCGATAACGCGCTCGATGCCGGGCGAGCGATCCTTGCGGAAGGCGGCTCGGCGATCGATGCGGTCGAGGCTGCGGCGCGCGTGCTGGAAGACGACCCATGTTTCAATGCCGGGCGTGGAAGCGTGCTGACCGCCGACGGTCACGTCGAGCTCGACGCTGCCATCATGGATGGACGGGACCGAAACGCCGGCGCGGTCGCCGGACTTCGCACGACCCGCTCGCCGATCCGGGCGGCACGGGCGGCGATGGAGCGTAGTCCCCACATATTGCTAACGTACGATCAGGCTGACGTCTTTGCCCGCGAGCAGGGGCTGGAGCAGGTCGACAACGACTATTTCATCACGCCCGAGCGCAAGGCCCAGCTCGACAAGGTGTTGGCCGCGGGCGGCAACTTCGACGCCGACATCAAGTATGGGACGATCGGCGCAGTCGCTGCCGATAGCCAAGGCCATGTCGCGGCAGCAACCTCGACCGGTGGACTGACAGCCAAGAGGTGGGGCCGCGTCGGCGATTCGCCGCTGATCGGTGCCGGGACTTACGCCGACGACCGCGCTTGCGCCGTGAGCGCGACCGGCCTTGGCGAGGCCTTCATTCGCGCCGTCGGCGGGCACCAGCTGGCGATGCGCATGTTGCTTTCGGGCGAATCGTTACAAGCGGCGCTCGACGCTGTGCTCGCCGATGTCGGAGCGCTCGGAGGTACCGGCGGCTTGATCGCGGTTGCGCCATCGGGCGAAGCGGCGTGGGGCTTCACCACACCCGGAATGTATCGGGCAATGGCGAGCGGCAATGGCGAGCGGCACGTCGCTGTCTACGACGAGGTGACGGAGCGATAGGGCAGGGCTTCGCGGCACCACGTCATTTCACCGTCTAGCGCCTCGCGCTCGCGTACCAGAAAGTCGGCGATTGCCGACCGGAACCCTTGATCCGGAATGAAGTGGACCGAGCGGGTGAGGACCGGCTCATAGCCGCGATTCAGCTTGTGCTCGCCCTGCGCTCCCGCCTGGATCGACTCGATACCGTTTTCGATCGCCCATTCGATGGCTCGATAAAAGCTCAGTTCGAAATGCAGGAAGGGCACCTCTTCCGTGCAGCCCCAATAGCGGCCGTAGAGCGTCTGCTCGCCGACGATGTTGAGGGCCCCGGCGATGGGCTCGCCATCCAGCAGGGCGAGGAACATCAGCGCGCGATCGCCAAGCACATCTCCGGCGCCGTCGAACCATTCGCGCGTCAGATAAGGACGGCCCCATTTGCGGCTGCCCGTGTCCTGGTAGAAGCCCCACATCGCGTCCCAATGCTGGGCAGGATTTCAGGCCCGCGAAGCGCGACGACCGCCAAGCCATGGCGCGCGGCGGCTCGTTCCTTCCGGATCGCCTTTCGCTTCCGGCTGGACAGCGCGCCGAGAAAATCGTCGAAACTAGCGTAGCCGCGATTCATCCAATGATATTGCAAGCCGGTGCGGACCAGCCAGCCGCGCGACTCGGCGATCGCGGTTTCGTCCTCGAGGCAGAAGGTGACATGCGCCGACGAAAGGCCATTCTGGAGGGTCACCGCCTCGAGTGTGGCGAGAGCGGAGGCGGCCTCCCCAAGCAGCCGTCGGCCCGGACAGGGAGTGAACGGGACCGCGACCTGAAGCTTGGGATAATAAACCCCGCCGGCCCTTTGCCACGCCTCAGCCCAGCCATGATCGAATACATATTCGCCCTGACTGTGAGTCTTGAGATAGGCTGGCGCGACCCCGACCAGCGACGTGCCGCGCTCAGCGAGAATTGGTATCGGAGTCCAGCCCGTGCCCTTTCCGACACTGCCCGACGTCTCGAGAAGGGCCAGGAAGGCATGGCCGATCAGTGGGTCCGCCCCGGCGAGCCCATCCCACAAGGCGGGATCGACGGAGGAAATTCCCGGCGCCATCCGCGCCGTCAGCTCCTGCTCACGGTCGGCCATCGGCTTCCCAGATACAGGCGTCGGCGTGAACCGTCGCTGTCTTGCGCTCTGCCGCACTGCGAACGGTCCAGCTGTAAACCGCCATTCGTTCGCGCGCGCTGTGGAGCCACGCCTCCCCCAACTCAGTCACCTTCACGGCGAGAAATTGCGGATCAGAGCGGCGCATCTTGTGCCAACGCCGCAGCGTCGAATCCCGGCCCGACAGGACCAGACCGCGCCGGACATTCGGGGCCCGTTCGGCAAGCCAGCGGCCGACGCCGGCGGCGAAGCTCATCACGCCTGCCGGTCCTTCATATTTCCGAAGTTCGGCTGCGACCGCCGCAGAGAAGCGCGCGGAATTGCGCTCGTCCTTCAGTTCAAGCAACAACGGGACCCGTCCCGCGACAAGAGCCAGCAGCTCGGCAAGCGAAGGAATGCGATGATCTGTGCCGGACAGCCGCAGGCCGGCGAGGTCGGCCCAGTGCGCTTCCGAACAGACTCGTGTCTTGCCGCAAAGCCGGCCCGTATCGCGGTCGTGAAAGATGATGGGAATGCCGTCGGCGGTCAGCCGGAGGTCGCATTCTATGCCCGCGCCAACGGCAAGGGCTGCCTCGAAGGCGGCCAAGCTGTTTTCTGGAAGGCCGGTGCCGTGGAGCCCGCGATGGGCGAACCCCATTGGTCCCGGATCCAGCGGGTCAGGCGCGGATCTTGACGATCGCATCCACCTCGACCGCCACTCCGAGCGGAAGCACCGGAACGCCGACCGCGCTGCGCGCATGCCGTCCAGCCTCGCCGAAAACTTCCTGCATCAGTTCCGAAGCGCCGTTGGCGACCTTGGGCTGGTCGGTGAAGTCGGCAGCGGAATTGACGAAAACGCCAAGCTTCACGACCTGCTCCACCCGGTCGAGCGATCCGAGCGCGCGCTTCATCTGCGCAAGAAGCATGATGCCGCAGCGGCGCGCGGCCGCCTGACCTTCCTCCAGGCTGACATTTTCGCCGAGCCGCCCGGTGATCAGGCTGCCGTCCTCGGCGAAGCTGATCTGGCCGCTGATGTGCAGCAGACCATTAGCCTCCACCGCTGGAACGTAGGACGCGACCGGGGCCGCTGCTTCGGGAAGGGCGATGCCGAGATCGGCAAGTTTCTGGTCGATGCTCATGGCTGGCGATTGGTCTCCAAATTGTCGGAAATCAACCCTCGCTTCGGCTGACCGCGAAGCCCGCCCAACTCTGGCTCACCGGCATCAGCTCCAGCGCATTGATGTTGAGGTGCGGCGGCAGGCTCGCCACCCACCATATGGTGCTCGCAATGTCCTCGGCGGTCATCGGGTTCATGTTGGCGTAGAGCGCGTCCGACGCCGCCTGGTTGCCGCCCGTACGGACCAGCGTGAATTCGGTCTCGACCATCCCTGGTTCGATCGAGGTCACGCGAACGCCGGTGCCCTGGAGGTCGCAGCGAAGGCCGAGGCTGAATTGGCGGACAAACGCCTTGGTGCCGGCATAGATTGCGCCGCCGCGATAGGGGTAGGTCGCGGCCACTGACGACAAGTTGATCACCGCGCCCTTGCGCTCGATCAGGCGCGGCAGCAGCGCGCGGGTCAGCGCGACTAAACCTTGGACATTCGTGTCGATGACATTGCTGAGCGGCGCCTGATCGGCATCCTGCAAGTCATTCATCGGCGGAGCGAGCCCGGCATTGTTAAGCAGCAGGTCGATGCCCTGAAAGCATTCGGGAAGCTCTCCGACGACCCGCTGAAGGTCGTCGACGTCGCGCATGTCCGAAACGATTCCGAGGAAACGATCGCCAAGCTCGTCCTTCAATTCGCCGAGACGCTCACTCCGCCGGCCAGTGCCCACGACCTGCCAACCCTCGGCGATGAATTTGCGAGCTGCTGCTGCGCCGATACCGGCAGTGGCGCCGGTGATGAATGCGGTCTTCATGGAATGAGCCTTTCAATGATCCAGTCGCATGCGGTCGGCCAGTCGTCGATCCGCGCATGCGCGTGCTCGGCGGGCGGAACGACCGGAGCGAGTTTCGGCTCCGCGACCATGTGCAATCGGAATACCTCGGGAGCGTGCTTGGCGACCGAGGCATGGTGGACCGGAAGATCGTCGACGAACACGGCGCGGCTGGCATTGTGCCGCTCGACGATTGCCCGTGCCGGAACGCCCTTTCCTCCCTGATTGCAGACTACTTGATGGCGGATCCCGTGGCTGGCGAGCTGATCCACGCGCCAGGGGTGGGCATGATCGCCTAGGTTGGTGAGGATGACGATGTCCGCGACTTCCCCAATCCGCCCGAGGGCCTCCAGTGCGCCGGGCACCAGCGTCTGGCGGTGCATCTCCTCCGTGAAGAAGCCGTCGAGCAAGGGCCACACCCGGTCAGCACCGAGCGCATCGCCGGACCGGCGGTCGGTTAACGCCTCCGCGAATTGACCGGTCTCGAACGCGAAGTCGACGTCGTGCGCCTCGCCGAGCCAGTCGCGAAAGTGGGTGACCATGTGCAACAGCACCTCGTCGCAGTCGGTGATGAGAAGCGGGCGGCTCACGATTCTAGCTCCGAGCGGACGGCGACGAGGGCGGCGGGATCGAGGCCAATGACCCCGGCGACAGATATGAGGTCGGGCTCGTGCGCTTCAAGAAAGTCGATGCAGGCCGCGAGCAACGCGCGGTCGTCGAGCCGACTGCGAATCTCATCCGGGACAGGCCGGTGAGCGCAAGGAACCGTTCGGCCCGCCGTTCGTCGGAAAAGGTCGCTGCGAGGATGGTAAGGCCCAATGCCTCGCAATCGCTAGGAAGTTCGCGACTCATCGCGTAGTTTCGAGCCTCATAGAGTGGGGAAGTCCGTGGCGAAGATTTTGGTTGTCGAAGACAATGCGCTGAACATCAAGCTGTTCTGCGACTTGCTGGCGGCCCATGGACATGAGCCGGAAGCGGTGACCGACAGCCGCGAGGCGTTGGAAACTGCCCGCGCCTTTAAACCCGATCTCGTCATCACAGATATCCAGCTGCCCTATGTTTCCGGACTGGAGCTGATGGAATTGATCCGCGGCGACGAGGATCTTGCAACCGTGCCGATTATGGCCGTCACTGCTTATTCCGGGGTTGGCGACGACGAACGTATCCGAGCGGCCGGAGCGCAGGCCTATGTTTCCAAGCCGATCTCGGTCATGCGCTTTGCAGAGACTGTCGATCAATTGCTCGATGACGGGCCGATCGGCTCAAACGAGAAAGGCGGCCCCCAAACCGGAGCCGCCTGTGAAGAAAGCAATCCAGACGCAAGCCCGGAGTAACCAGCGGGTTACTTGATCTTCGCTTCCTTGAACTCGACGTGCTTGCGCGCCACCGGATCGTACTTGCGAAACGACATTTTCTCGGTCTGATTGCGCGGATTCTTCTTGGTCACATAGAAGAAGCCTGTGTCGGCAGTGCTGACGAGCTTGATCTTGACGGTTGCCGGCTTGGCCATCGCGAGAATCCCAGTGGTTTGAAAATATGAAGGCGGCGCAAGACGCCGCCCGAACCGCGCCCCAATGGCGACGCCGGGCGATTCTGTCAAGCCGTTCGGCGGTTCGGTCAGGCGGCAGCCAGGCTCTGGCGGAGGTCGGACGCCAGCCGCCCGATACCGTTGAACAGCAATATCTTCTGTTCGAGATCCGCAATGTGCCGATTGAGGTCCCCCTCTAGGTTGGCGTCTGATCGGAGACGCGCGGCAGCCTCCCGGACCGATGCGGGAGGAAGGGACATCGGGCAGCCGCGCCGGAGCGTTGCTGTGCGCAGCCCGTTCTGATGCTGGCGAATGCGATCGCCGCAATTGCTCCGTATGTATTGCTGGACCGCGCTGGGGATCAGGCGGCGGACCCGATCCCGATAGTCGGTCGTCGCCAGGAAGGTCCGGTCGGCGGCCAGTACGGCCGCGTAATAGGAGTTCATCTTCGCCCTAACAGGCAGTTGAGCCACGTCGGGACCCAGCCCGCTAGCGGTCATTTCATCATAGGCCCCACGGACGGTCTGGCGATTGAACACCTCGGACGCCTGATACGCGTCGAGAACCAGGCGCGCGTCGTCCCGCGGACCGGACGAACTTTCGATCGCAGCCAGCGTAGCGAGGCTACGGTCTCGCACGGCTGAGTAATATACGCGCCGGGAAGCGAGGTCGGTGATGTTATTGTCGAGGTCGCTGAGGATTTGCTGGCGGTAGTCAGCGCCGAGCGCCCGGGTCTTACGCCCTTCGTTCCAGTTGCTCGCCTGGATGCCAAGGAACACGCCGAGCACCACGATTCCCACGTCGATCAGGACCGCAAACCAGTCCTGACGCGCCACGTGTTCGCGAAAGCGGCGAATAGCCATTCACTGCCCCAGTCCTTTGTCCGTTGTTAACCATTTTTCGGGATGGTGTCAGCGCCGACAGGATTATAGCCATGACAGACGACGCGCTTCGCACTGCCCGTACCATGATCCGCGAGAGAATCGCCGAGCTGGAAGCGCGAATTCCCCGGCTGGCGCCCAGACTCATCAGCAAGAAGATGGATGCGATCCGCGGCATGGCCGCGGAACATGGCCTAGCCGCCCTTGAAGGGCTTGCCGACTATGGCGCGCACCATGCACTGATGCCTGGCTACCGCCAGTCGATCCGCGCTTGCCTGGAGCATATGGACGAGGCGCTTCTCGCCAGCCCTACTTCGGCCGCGCACGACCGCGAGGCAATATTGGCCGCACTGGCAGTTAGGCTCCACTAGAACTCAACCCCGCGTTCAAGCATTCTGGCGCCATGCGCGCCTTCAGCCAGCTACTCGACGATCTCGTCTATACGCGCTCGCGCAACAGCAAGCTGAAGCTGATCGGAGAATATCTGCGCTCGACCCCCGATCCCGACCGTGGCCTTGCGCTCGCGGCGCTCACGGGGTCGCTCGACATCCCGCACGTCAAGCCGGCGGCGGTACGGGCGCTCGCAGAGGAGCGAATCGATCCAGTCCTGCTGCGGATGAGCCGCGATTATGTGGGCGACATGGCCGAGACCATCTCCTTGTTGTGGCCGACCAGCGCTGATGAGTGCACCGAGATCGACGACGGCACCGTGCGAATCTCGGATGCGATCGACCGCCTGCGCCTGGCGAGCAAGAGCGAGGCTCCGCGCGTATTGGCCGACATGCTCGACCACCTTGACTCTTCCGGGCGGTTCGCACTTCTCAAGTTGGCGACCGGCGCTTTGCGAGTAGGCATATCCGCGCGCCTCGCAAAGCAGGGTCTTGCGGATGCGTTCGGACTGGATGTCGAAGCGGTCGAAGAAGTGTGGCATGGACTAAAGCCCCCCTATTTCGAATTGTTCCAGTGGGGCGAAGGGCGAGCCGACCAGCCGAGTTCGCGGGACGTGCCTGTATTCCGGCCATTCATGCTCGCCCATCCGCTAGAAGACACCAAGTTGGACCTGGCCGACTATGCGGCCGAGTGGAAATGGGACGGTATCCGCATCCAGCTTGTGCACGCGGGGGGCAGCACAAGATTGTACAGCCGTACTGGAGATGACATCTCCGGAAGCTTTCCCGACGTAGCGGAAACTTTCGCCCATCCAGCGGTGCTCGACGGCGAATTGCTGGTGCGCGGCGAGGCGCAAGGCGCGGACAAGCACGGCGGGGCGGCGGCGAGCTTCAACGCGCTTCAGCAACGGCTAGGGCGGAAGAATGTCAGCCCCAAGGTACAGGGGCAATATCCGGCCTTCGTCCGGCTATACGACATGCTGTTCCGCGGCGAGGAGGATTTGCGCGCCTTGCCATGGAGCGAGCGCCGCGAGCGGCTGGAAGCCTTCGTCGCCCAGCTCGATCCGGATCGATTCGATCTCAGCGCGGTGATCGAAGCGCGCGACTTCGATCATCTCGAGGAAATTCGCGGTGCAAGCCGCGACGAGGGGATCGAAGGGATAATGCTGAAACGC
Source organism: Sphingomonas sp. HDW15A (assembly GCF_011301715.1). Lineage (GTDB taxonomy): Bacteria > Pseudomonadota > Alphaproteobacteria > Sphingomonadales > Sphingomonadaceae > Sphingomicrobium. The sequence goes on along the minus strand of NZ_CP049870.1, from coordinate 2,271,032 downwards.
CGCGACAGCCCCTACGTCGCCGGGCGCAAGGTAGGATTGTGGTACAAGTGGAAACGGGATCCGCTGACCGCCGACTGCGTGATGATGTACGCGCAACGCGGCTCGGGAAAGCGGTCGAGCTTCTATAGCGATTACACCTTCGGCTGCTGGACCGAGGATGGGGAACTGCTTCCGGTCGGCAAGGCCTATTTCGGGTTCACGGACGAGGAGATGAAAGGGCTCGACCGCTTTGTCCGGAACAATACGCTCAACCGCTTCGGCCCAGTGCGCGAGGTCGAGAAGAGCTTGGTCCTGGAGGTGGCGTTCGATTCAATCCATGAGTCGCGGCGTCACAAGTCCGGCCTGGCGATGCGCTTTCCCCGAATCAGCCGAATCCGGCAGGACAAGCCGGCGCACGAAGCGGATACTATCAGCGCCCTTCGCGCCCTTGTGACCTGACGCGAGCGTTCTAAGCTGCTTTGCCTGGGGGAGGCACGAGATGACCGACACGAAGCGGAATATCGCGCTGTTCCTGGGGCTGACATTCGGCCTCAGCGCGCTCACCTGGATCCCTCAGATCCAGGCCGGCACTATTCACCCGCTTTGGATCCTGGCGACCATGTGGTGCCCCGCAGTCGCAGCCATCGTCACCAGGCTCGCGACTCAAGGCAATCTTGGGGGATTTGGGTGGAAGCCCGGAAAGGCGAAATGGCTGGCGCTGGCCTACGTTCTGCCGGTCCTCTACGCTCTGCCGGTCTATCTCATCGCGTGGTTTGGCGGGCTGGGCACCTTCGATGAGGGCAAATGGATCGTCGCCCCCAACCTGACGCCCGTGACCGGGCTGGCGATGATCGCAACGGCGGGCCTTGCCGCAAGCCTGCTCAGTGCGACCGGCGAGGAAATCGGCTGGCGAGGCTTTCTCGTTCCCGAACTGCTCAAACTCACCGCCTTCCGTCGCACTGCCTTGATGTCCGGTCTTGTCTGGGCCGCATGGCACATGCCGTTGATGATCTTCGCCGGCTATCACGGCAATGGGACGCCGCTGCTCTACAGCATCGCCTGTTTCACGGTGATGGTCGTTGGACTGGCGGTGATCATGGCGTGGATCACCGCGAAGAGCGGCAGTTTCTGGCCGGCGGCAATGCTTCACGCGACCCACAATCTGTTCGTCCAGGGCGTGTTCGACGCCGCTACTGTCACCGACAATTACAGCGCCTATTGGACTGGAGAGTTCGGCGCGGGATTGGCGCTGAGCATCGCACTGGCCGCCGGGCTCTGCCTTCGCTTATCGCCGCTCGACGGGGATGATGCCCATGAAAAAGGGGCAGCCCGAAGGACCGCCCCGATTCCGTAGCCCGCGGTTCCAGCGCTTAAAGCGGCTGGAGATTCACGGCCGCATATTTGCCGCGGCGGTCGACTTCGATGTCGAACTTCACGCGGTCGCCTTCATTGAGGCCATTCATTCCGGCGCGCTCGACCGCCGAGATATGAACGAAGGCATCTGGCTGGCCGTCGTCGCGGCTGATGAAGCCGAAGCCCTTCATGGAGTTGAAGAACTTCACGGTGCCTTCAGCGGTTTCGCCGGTCAGCTGCCGCTGCGGGCCGCGATCTCCGGAAGCGCCGCCTGCCCCGCCAGCGCCACTATCGCGCGACGTGCGAACGACTTCCAGCGGCTCGCCTTCGATCTTGAGATCGGTCGCCGAAATACGGCCACCACGATCGACAAGGGTGAAGCCGAGCGGCTGACCATCGGCCAAGTCGGTAAGACCGGCGCGCTCGACTGCGGAAATATGGACGAAAACGTCCTCTCCGCCGTCATCGCGAACGATGAAGCCAAAGCCCTTTTGCGGATTGAAGAACTTTACGACGCCGGTGCCTTCGCCGACGACCTGCGGGGGCATTCCGCCACCGCCGCCACCGCGGAAGCCGCCACCGCCGCCTCCGCCTCCGCCACCGAAGCCGCCGCCGCGATCACCGCCGCCAAAACCGCCACGGTCGCCAAATCCGCCGCCGCGGTTGTAGCCACCGCCACCGCCGGCGCCGAAGCCGCCGCGATCACCGTAGCTCTGTTCAAATCCGGCAAAATTATCGTCGCCGAAACCGTCGCGCTTGTCCCGTCCGCGACCGCCGCGATCGCCCTTGCGCCCTCTATCGAAACCCATGCCCGTCCAAACTTTCGTGCCCGTCTTTATCCTTCAAACCAACGCGCTCGGGCCCGGACGCAATAGGTTGCCCGCGCGAACACTCCGCACGGCGAGGACGCTACTTACCTGAAAATCGGCCCTTCTCCTAGTGATTCTGTCAATGCTCGATTAGGAAGTTGGAAGACCAGCGCACTAGCGATGTTCACGGGCAGGCAATAAGGCTTGGCGCAACGGCGCTCGGCAAACAGCAGGAATAAGCATGGCGGTTCATTTTCACGAAGAAGACTTGCCCGAAGGCCTCGATTTTGGAGACCGCGCCATTGCTGTCGATACCGAGGCGATGGGCCTGATGCCCGGCCGCGACCGCCTGTGCCTTGTTCAGCTCAGCGACGGCACAGGTGACGAGCATCTCGTCCGCTTCGGCCCGAACAGCAATTATTCGGCGCCGCGCCTTAAAGCGCTGTTGAGCGATCCGGATCGACTCAAACTCTATCACTTCGCGCGATTCGACCTCGCAATCATGCGCGCTTATCTGGGCATCATGGCGGCTCCGGCCTATTGCACGCGGACTGCTTCCCGCCTTGTCCGCACCTACACCGACCGCCACGGCCTCAAGGAACTGGTCAAGGAAATGCTAGGGCAGGACCTTAGCAAGCAGCAGCAAACCAGCGACTGGGGCGCCCCTGAAATTACCGACGCGCAGCGCGAATATGCGGCAAGTGACGTTCGCTACCTTCATCGGCTGAAGGAGCAACTCGACAAGAGGCTGGAGCGGGAAAAGCGGACCGAGCTGGCGCAGGCCTGTTTCGACTTCCTGCCGTCCAGGGCTATGCTCGACCTTGCCGGCTGGGCGGAACAAGACATCTTCGCCCATGTCTGAAGCTGCCCTTCGAAGCCGCGCCGCGAAAAGGCGTTGGGCTGAGCCCGGAAGCCAGCACGACAAGCTGGTCAAGGCAGCGAAGATCGGCCTCCCGTTCGCCGGCGCGGCCTTGCTGCTCATGCTCGCGGTATCGCCGTTCGAGAAGGAAGGCGACGTCAGCTTCATCCTCGACAAGAAGGACGTCGAAAAATCGCAGGAGCGGATGCGAATCGAATCCGCCCGCTACGTGGGCGAAGACAACAACGGCAACAAGTTCGTCATCCGCGCAGAAAGGGCGATCCAGCCGACCAGCGATCAGCCGCTGGTCAACATCATGGGAATGCGCGCGAAGCTCCAGCTTGAAGATGGACCGGTCGGAATAGCTGCGCTGAAGGGGCAGTACGACCTCGACCGAAAGCTGATTTCCGTCGTCGGTCCAATCCACGTTGCCGGGCCCCATGACTACGACCTTCGGACACGCGACGTGACCATTGACCTGGCGTCCCGGCAAATTCGTTCGGCAGGGCCAGTCAGCGGGCGGATCGAACTCGGGGAGTTTCGGGCGGGACGGTTGGCGGCGGATCTCGACGAACGGACCGTGAAGCTGGAAGGCGGGGTGCGCTTGAAAATTGAGCAGGGGGCAGTCAGATGATCCGGATGAAACAACTCGCCGCATCCCTCGCGCTTGCTTTGGCCATCGGCATCGGCGGAACAGCCAATGCCCAGGAAGGCGTTTCGGCCCTCAAGGGCCACAACAGCCGCGCGCCAATCGACTTGTCAGCGGACCGCGCCGAGGCCCAGGACCGCTCGGACAGGGCTATTTTCGCAGGCAACGTCGTTGTCCGTCAGGATGAGCTGACTTTGAAGACAGCTAGGCTGACAATCGCCTATGCGAGCAGTGATGGAATCGACATCAACCGGATCGACGCTAGCGGCGGAGTTGTCGTCACCAGCCCTAGCGAGACTGCACGCGGTAATTTCGCGACATACGACCTCGATTCGGGACTTATTACAATGATCGGCAATGTCCGGCTCGAGCGGGACGGCTCGTCCCTTAGCGGCGGCCGGCTGGTCATCGACCTCAACACCGGCCGGGCGACCATGGACGGCGGCCTCCGCGGCGTGGACCAGCAGGGCGGCCGCGTTACCGGCCGCTTCACGGTCGCACGCCGGGGGCAATAGTCCGGCGAGCGATGTGAACGGCGTCCAGACCATCTCGCCACTCGAGCCAGCTTCGGCCAGTCACGCGCCGGTGCGCGGTTTGGAGGTGCGGTCGATCGCCAAGGCCTACGATAGCCGCTCCGTGCTTCGCGATGTCTCGTTAAGCGTCTCTCGCGGCGAGGTGGTGGGGCTGCTTGGTCCAAACGGCGCCGGAAAAACGACCTGCTTCTATTCGGTGATGGGGCTGGTGCGGCCCGACAGCGGGCGGATCCTGCTCGACGGCGAGGATATCACCGGGCTGCCAATGTATCGCAGGGCCATTCTCGGACTCGGGTATTTGCCCCAGGAAACCTCGATCTTCCGGGGCCTCACGGTCGAACAGAACATCCTTTCCGTTCTTGAGGTCAGCGAGCCCGACCGGGCAGCGCGGGAAGCGATGCTCGAACAGCTGCTTGGCGAGTTCGGTCTCGCCCATCTGCGCGCTTCACCGGCGATGGCGCTTTCGGGCGGCGAGCGCCGACGCTGCGAGATCGCGCGATCGCTGGCGGCCGACCCATCGATCATGCTGCTGGACGAGCCGTTCGCCGGAATCGACCCGATTTCCATTGCCGACATCCGAGAACTGGTTCGCGATCTCAAGAGCCGCGACATCGGCGTGCTCATCACCGACCATAACGTCCGCGAGACGCTCGACATCGTCGACCGCGCCTGCATCATCTACGATGGTCAGGTGCTCTTCCAGGGGACGCCGCAGGCGCTCGTCGCCGACGCCGAGGTCCGAAGGCTCTACCTCGGCGAGAGCTTCGCGCTTTAGGCGCGGTCCGGGCGGTGGGACTCGGCCCCGGCCTCCAACTGAAAGTCAGCCAATCGCTGGTGATGAGCCAGCAGTTGCAGGCTGCGATCAAGTTGCTCGCCCTTTCGAACCTGGAACTCGACGCGGTCATTGCCGAGGAGCTCGCGAAGAATCCTCTTTTGGAAGTCCAGGGCAGCAGCGAAGGCTCGCCTGAACAAGGCGTCATCGTGCGCGAAGATCGCGAAACGGGCGATGAAGCCGCCGACCCGAAAAGTTCCGATGAACTCATTTCATCGCTTGGCGGGATCGAGGACTCACCACTCGACATGGACTGGCAGGAAGCAGCGCTCGACGTTGACAGCGCCGTTGATGTCGGCGGCGCGCCCGGAAGCGAAGCATTCGATTTTGAACGGCTGAGTGAGAGGGAGTCGGGTCTCTCTGAGCACCTTCTGGATCAGCTTCGCGGGAGCGGCGGCGCGGCGGGGCGGATCGCCGAGGCGATCGTCCATGAGCTGGAAGAGACCGGTTATCTTGAAACATCGCTCGCCACCATTGCCGAAGAGGTTGGCGTCAGTCCCGCCGAAGCTGAGCAGGGCCTTGCCCTGGTCCAGTCGCTCGACCCGCCCGGGATCGGCGCTCGAAGCCTTGAGGAATGCCTCGCACTCCAGGCGAGGGCGGCGGACCGCTATGACCCTGCAATGGCGCGCCTGATCGCCAATCTGCACTTGTTGGCGAAAGGCCGAATGTCCGACCTCAAGCGAATCTGTGAGGTCGACGACGAGGACCTGCGCGACATGGTCGCGGAGCTTCGCACTTACGATCCCAAGCCCGGGTGCCAGTTCGCAGGCGAGGAGGCGCGCGAGGTGGGCTCCCCCGATGTGCTGGTTCGAAGATCGGCCGGCGGTTGGGTAATCGAACTCAATCCGGCTACATTGCCGCGCGTTCTGGTCAACCGCCGCTATCACGCCGAGCTAAAGGCTGGCGCAGGCAGCAAGGAGTCGCGCGCATGGCTGAGCGAGCGGCTGGCGAGCGCGTCCTGGCTGGTAAAGGCTCTCGACCAGCGCGCACAGACCATCACCAGGGTGACAACCGAGATCGTCAAGCGCCAGCAGGCCTTCTTCGAAAGAGGGGTGGAGGCTTTGAAGCCGCTGACCCTGCGCGAAGTGGCCGACGCCATTGACATGCACGAGTCGACCGTCAGCCGGGTGACTCAGAACAAGAGTCTGTTGTGCGAGCGGGGGGTCTTCGATCTCAAATTCTTCTTCGGCTCAGGCGTTTCGTCCGAAAGCGGCGACGGTGCATCCGCCGAGGCCGTAAAGGCCGAAATCCGCAAACTGATCGACGCGGAAACGGACATCCTGTCCGATGACACCCTAGTCGAGCTGCTGAAAGAGAAAGGCTACGACCTCGCGCGACGAACGGTCGCCAAATATCGTGAAGCTATCGGTATCGGCTCCTCCATCCAGCGAAGGCGCCAGCGCAAGATCGCCGGTGGCTAGGCTGCCGGGATGGTGAGCCGCGCCCAGACCGGCAAGTGATCGGAGGCGATTCGCGCAGCCTCGCTCATGTGAACCCCGGCCTCGGAAATTGAAAAGCGGCGGTCGACAATGATCCGGTCAAGCGGGGCAACCGGCCTGCGGCTATGAAAGCTTGGGCCGCAGTCCGCGATCGCGAATCGTTCGTCGAAGGCGCTGAGAGTCGGGCCGTTCAAGCGCCATTCGTTGGTGTCGCCCATGATGATGGTGGGCATGGCGCGATGGCGCTGTTCGACATGCTCCAGGATTTTCAGCACCTGCTGACGGCGGCGTATGCCCGAAAGATCGAGATGCATGCCGATCACTCTGAGATCCGAGTCGCCGACCCGAAGTTCGGCCATGACCGCACCTCGCGGCTCGATGGTCGGCAGGTTGATCGCTTCGGCGTCGGTGACCTCGACCCCGCTTTTCACCAGGATCGCATTTCCATGCCAGCCGAGGTTGCGGAAATCGAGCTTGCGCAGCGGGGCCGTTAGCGGGTGATGAGGAAGACGATCCATCAGGCTGCCGTGGGCTCGGGCAAGCCGGTCGGTGTGCGTCACGTTGAAATCGCAGGCGCGATAGAGTCCATGATCGTCGAGCAGGGCGTGCGGAACGGCCGCGCCGCGGGTGCCCATACGCTTGTCCGCTTCCTGGAGCGCGACGACGTCAGCGCCGATTTCCTCAAGCACGCGCAGCACGCGGCTAGGATTGCGACGCCGATCCGTGCCGATCGCCTTGCGCATATTATAGGATGCGACAGTGATGGTCCCCGGGCCGCTCATCCCATCGCCAACCGACCGGCCGCCGCCCGGTTCCTCAAACGTCGAGGTTTGCGACCGACAGCGCATTCTCCTGGATGAACTCGCGCCTCGGCTCAACGACATCGCCCATCAGCCGAGTAAAGATTTCGTCGGCCACGTCGGCCTGGGCGACCTCGACCCGAAGTAATGAGCGGTTAGCAGGGTCGAGTGTCGTTTCCCACAGCTGCTCCGCATTCATTTCGCCAAGACCTTTGTACCGCTGGACGCTGAGCCCCTTGCGGCCAGCGGCAAGGACGGCGTCGAGCAATTCCGATGGCCGGGTGACGGGCACGCTCTTGCGGGTGTCGACGACTTCCGATTCGCCTTCTTCATTCTCGCTCTCGGTCTTGGATGCAACCTTGCCGGACTTGAGCTGTAGGGGAAGAGCATAGCTTTCGGCCTGCTCCGCAGCGAGGGCGTGGAGCTTTCTGGCTTCGGCGGAATGAAGGAAGCCGGGCTCGACGATCATTGCGTCGGTGACCCCGCGCCACTTGCGGCGAAGGATGTACCCGCCTTCCTGCGCAAGCGCGCCGGACCATTCCGCCTCAAGGTCGCCCCGACCAAGCCAGTCGGAAACGAAGCCGATCGCCTCCTCGCGCTTGCTGTCCTGAAGCTCCGGATCGAGCGCGCCGAGCAGCGCAAGCGCTTCGACCAGTGCCGGATCGTACTTCTTGGGGCATAGCGCATCAACGTGCGCATGCGCCGCGCATGATCCACCAACTGCTTCAGGTCGCGGCCGGTGCGCTGTTCGCCGCCGCCATCGAGAACCAGTCCCTCAAGGCCCGCGTCAACGAGATATTCCTCGAGTGCGCTGTCGTCCTTCAGATAGACCTCCGAGCGGCCCCGAGCGACCTTGTACAGGGGTGGCTGGGCAATGAAGAGGTGCCCGGCCTCGATCAGCTCCGGCATTTGGCGATAGAAAAAGGTCAGAAGCAGCGTCCGAATGTGCGCACCGTCGACGTCGGCGTCGGTCATCAGGACGATCTTGTGATAGCGCAGCTTCTCAAGGCTGAATTCCTCGCGGCCGATGCCGGTGCCGAGCGCCTGGATCATCGTCCCGATCTCCTTGGACGACAGCATCCGGTCGAAACGCGCGCGCTCGACATTGAGGATCTTGCCCTTGAGCGGCAGGATCGCCTGGTATTTGCTGTCGCGGCCCTGCTTTGCCGAGCCGCCGGCGCTGTCGCCCTCGACAAGGAACAGTTCGGACTTGGCCGGATCGCGCTCCGAACAATCATGAAGCTTGCCAGGTAGCGAGGCGATTCCCATCACCGACTTTCGGCTGGCCTCACGTGCTTTGCGTGCGGCCTCGCGGGCCGCAGCAGCATCGATGACCTTTTGGATGATAGAGCGGGCATCGGCGGGATGCTCCTCGAGCCACTCCGTCATCTTGTCGCTCATCAGCGATTCGAGCGGTTGGCGAACCTCGGAGCTGACCAGCTTGTCCTTGGTCTGGCTGCTGAACTTCGGGTCGGGAAGCTTCACCGAAACGATTGCGGTCAAGCCCTCGCGCATGTCGTCGCCAGTCAGGCTGACCTTCTCCTTCTTGAGGATGCCGGTCTTGTCGGCATAATTGTTGAGAGTCCGCGTCAGCGCCGCCCGGAACGCGGCCATATGCGTACCGCCATCGCGCTGGGGGATGTTGTTCGTGAACGGCAGGACGTTCTCGTAATAGCTATCATTCCACTCAAGCGCGACGTCGATGCCGATGCCGTCGCGAACCGCCGAAATGGCGATCGGCTCCGGAAACAGCGGTGTCTTGGCGCGATCGAGCCACTTCACGAAAGCGGCAATTCCACCTTCGTAATAAAGCTCAACTTCCTTGCGCTCGTCATGACGCGCGTCGGCCAGCACCAGCCGTACACCGGAATTGAGGAACGCCAGCTCGCGAAAGCGATGTTCGAGCCGGTCGAAGTCGAACTCGACGATCTTAAAGGTTTCAGGGCTTGGCAGGAACGTAACGCGGGTGCCGCGCTTGTCCGTCTTGCCGACGACCTTCAGCGGCGCTTCGGCATCGCCATGGCGGAAGCGCATGTAATGCTCTTCGCCGTCGCGCCAGACGGTGAGGTCGAGCCACTCGCTCAGCGCATTGACGACCGAAACACCGACGCCATGGAGGCCGCCGGACACCTTGTAAGCATTGTCCTCGCTGGTGTTCTCGAACTTTCCGCCGGCGTGGAGCTGGGTCATGATGACCTCGGCTGCGCTGACTCCTTCCTCGGCGTGGATGCCGGTCGGGATTCCGCGGCCGTTGTCCTCGACGCTCACCGAGCCGTCGGGGTTCAAAGTGATCAGGATCCGGTCGCAGTGGCCGGCCAGCGCTTCGTCAATCGCGTTGTCCGAGACTTCGAAAACCATGTGGTGAAGTCCCGAGCCGTCATCGGTATCACCGATGTACATGCCCGGGCGCTTGCGCACCGCGTCGAGGCCCTTGAGGACCTTGATGCTGTCGGCGCCGTAATCGCTTTTGTTCGTCTCTTCCGTCATTCCACCGATATAGGGGTTTGGGCCGGGAAGTCACGCACATGCGCGCGCACGCGCGTGAGTCAGGCCCCGGCGCGCTGGCCACCGCCGCGGTTGCCGCGAAACGGTCCGCGATTGCGATTTGCACCGTTGCGGGCACCCTCGGGACGATGGCCGGGATGGCCGTCGGCGCGGGTAGGATGACGCGTGGGATTGCGGACCGGACCGCGCACTTCGCCGGGAACCGAGCCGTCGGCACGCTTCGGCTGATACTGCGCCTTGGCGCTTCGCTCGTTGCGATGATCGCGGCGGCGCCCATCGGAGCGGCGATCGGACTTGAAGCCGTGCGAGGAGCGGCCGTCGTCGGCTTTCTTGACCGGCTTCAGGCGCTTGATCGCCGCGACCGTCTCCATGAAGCCTTCTGGAAGCCGGGCCTCCTCGATCTTAATCCGGACGAGCTTCTCGATGTCGCGCAGGTTGACGCGCTCATCGGGACTGCAGAATGCAATCGCCTGTCCTTCGGCGCCGGCGCGCGCGGTACGGCCGATGCGGTGGACATATTGCTCGGGAACGTCCGGCAAGTCGAAGTTGACGACCAGGTTGACGCCCGGGATGTCGATGCCGCGAGCGGCGATGTCGGTCGCGACCAGCACCGGCATGCTGCCGCTGCGGAATGCCCCGAGGGCCCGCTCGCGCTGCGCTTGGCTCTTGTTGCCGTGGATCGCGCCGGCAGGAATGCCGGCGGCCTCGAGGAAGCGCACGATCTTGTCGGCGCCATGCTTGGTGCGCGAAAAGACGAGCGCGCGCTCGACCGGCGTATCGCCGAGGACACGTGTGAGAAGCGCCTGCTTCTCGGCCTGGTTTACGTGCGTGACGGTCTGGCCGATCCGGTCCGCGGTCTTGGAGACCGGGGTCACCGCGACCTCGACCGGATTGCGGCAATAAGCGTCTGCAAGCTGGCGGATCGTCTTCGGCATGGTTGCAGAGAAGAACAGGGTCTGCCGCTTGTCGGGAATTAGCTTCACAATGCGCTTGAGCGCATGGATGAAGCCGAGATCGAGCATCTGATCAGCTTCATCGAGGACGAGGATCTCGAGGGCGGAGAGATCGAGACGGCGCTGGTCGACGAGGTCGAGCAGGCGGCCCGGCGTGGCGACGAGCACGTCAAGCCCGCGCGACACTTCGCGAATGGACTTGGAGACGGGAATGCCGCCGAAGATCACACCGACGCTGATGTGCTGGCCCTTGGCGTAGTTGCGCGCGCTCTCGGCAATCTGCGCAGCGAGCTCACGGGTCGGGGCAAGAACCAGCATCCGTGCCCGTTCGGGAACGGGGCGGCCGTTCGATGCATTCACCAGCCGGTCGAGCGAGGGCAGCATGAATGCCGCCGTCTTGCCGGTGCCCGTCTGGGCGATTCCAAGCAGGTCGCGGCCTTCGAGGACCGGCGGAATGGCCTGCGCCTGGATGGGCGTCGGCACGGTATAATTCTTGGATTCGAGCGCGGCGATAAGCGGCCGCGACAGGCCAAGATCAGTGAATTTGGTCACAAAATTTCCAATATGAATAGCGACAAGGCCGCGCTGCAAATGGCACGGTCCGATCGGGGTTGGGTTGAGCACCCCGCGTGAATTGGAGAGCCGGTTCGTTCCGGATCGAGGCGCGGGCCGATCGTCATCGCGATCGTTCACGCCGCTGTAAAAGCGCCTCGTGTTGCGGTGCAATATAGAGGGAAGTTCTAAAAAGTCCAGTCAGGCGGCGTGAACGCCGCGTTCGACGCGGAAACGGGTGGCGTCACCGATGCCTACGAACAGACCTGATTCGGTCGCCGTCATCCACACCTGACCCCGCCCAGCCAAACGTTCGAACAAGGCCGTGCGCCGGTCCGGGTCGAGATGGGCGGCGACCTCGTCGAGCAACAGGATCGGCGGCTGGCCGCGCCGCTCGGTGACAAGATCGGCATGGGCGAGGATGGTACCGATGAGGAGCGCCTTCTGCTCGCCGGTCGATCCCAGCGCGGCTGCCTGCGACTTTTCCAGGTGCGTGACGACGAGATCCTGGCGGTGCGGACCGGCGGTGGCGCGGCCGGCGGCAGCGTCGCGGCCACGATTGGCCTTCAGCGCGGCGGCGAGATCGCCTTCGTCGCCACCTTCGAGCGAGAGGCCGGCGCGTGGGAACTCGCCGTCAGGACTAGCGGCGATCGCTGCGGCCAACGCATCGACCGTGCGGCGGCGGGCGGCGGCAAGTGGCTCGCCATGCTCGGCCATTCCGGCCTCGAGCGCCTGCAGCCACGCCGGGTCGGCGCCATCCGGTTCGGCAATCAGCTTGTTGCGCGCCCGCATCGCCGCTTCGTAGCGCGCACTGTGGCGCGCGTGACCTGGCTCCAAAGCCAGCACCAGTCGGTCAAGGAACCGCCGCCGTGCCCCGGCGCTATCGGTGAACAGCCTGTCCATCGCCGGAGTCAGCCACAGCACAGACAGGCGCTCAGAGAGCGCGTTGACCGAGGCAGGCGCGCCGTTGATCCGTACCCGCCGCCGCTCCGGCGCCGTTGAGAGCGTCCCGGTGCCGATGTCCGTGCCGTCGTCCAGCCGTGCCGCGACGGCGAAACCGCCCTCGCCATCCTGACGCGCCATTTCCGACAGCGGCGCGCGGCGCAGCCCGCGCCCGGGAGTCAGCAGCGAGACGGCTTCGAGGATGTTGGTTTTGCCCGCGCCGTTGGGGCCACTGAGCAGGACGAAGCCGGGGGCGACATCGAGCGAGGCGTCGGCATGATTGCGGAAGTCAGTCAGGAAAAGGCGGGAAAGGGACACGATTTTCTAGTGAGGGCTATTCGGCGCGGAGTAAATCCGCGCTGTCGGACCTGTCGCCTTCGGCGCAGCCGTCCGCATCTCGCCATCTTTTCGCGCTAGCTTCCGATTGCTGCGCAACCGGTCGCCTGCGCTCCGTGGCTCGACTATACCCGCATCGGCATCAGCACATAGAGTGCTGCGCTGTCGTCTTTTTCGCGAAGCAGCGTCGGAGCGGCGGCGTCGGCGAGGTGAACCTCGACCGTGTCGCCTTCAATCTCGTGCAGGATGTCGAGCAAGTAACGGGCGTTGAAGCCGATCTCGAGGCTGTCATTGCCGTAGTCAGCGGCGAGCTCCTCCGTCGCGGTTCCACTTTCCGGGCTGGTAACGCTCAAGGTTACTTTGTCGCGGTCGACGCTCATCTTGACGGCGCGGGTCTTTTCCGAGGCGATAGTGGCAACACGGTCTACGCCGGCTGCGAAGCTTTTCGGGTCGAGCTTCAGAAGTTTGTCGTTGGCGGTCGGAATGACCCGATTGTAGTCCGGGAAGGTTCCGTCGATCAGCTTGCTGGTGAGCACGGCATTGCCGAGGCCGAAACGGACCTTGGTCGGCGACAGCGAGACTTCGACTGTGCCCTCGACCTCGTCGAGCAACTTGCGAAGCTCGGCGACGCATTTGCGCGGAATGATGATGTCCGGCATCCCTTCCGCGCCTTCCGGCCTGTCGAGCGTGATCCGTGCAAGCCGATGGCCGTCGGTCGCCGCCGCCTTCAGCCTGTCGTCGGCGACATGGAGGAAAATGCCCATCAGGTAATAGCGGGTTTCCTCGCTGCTGATCGCAAAGCGGGTCTTGTCGATGATCTGGCGAAGGGTCGCGGCCGGAAGCTCGAACCGGGTCGGCAATTCGCCCTCGGCAATCACCGGGAAATCGTCGCGTGGAAGGGTCGAAAGATTGAAGCGCGAGCGGCCGGCGACGACCTTCATCTTGCCGTCGGCGGCGGTCAGTTCGACTTGGCTGCCTTCCGGAAGCTTGCGGACGATGTCGAAGAAAGTGTGAGCGGGGACGGTCGTGGCGCCGGCCTGCTCGACCTGCGCGGCGACGCTTTCGTCCACCTGCAAATCGAGATCGGTCGCCATGAGCCGAAGCGAGCCGTCGTCCTTAGCCTCGATCAGCACATTGGAAAGGATCGGGATGGTGTTTCGCCGCTCCACAACCGACTGGACGTGGCCCAGGCTTTTCAGGAGAGTTGCCCGTTCGATCGTCGCCTTCATTTGCCGCTTTCCGTTCGCTGCCCTGGATAGCCCGGTCGGAAGCCGGGCCCGATTGGCTTCGGTTATAGCGAGCGTCACGCGCGCCGCTAGTGGCAAAGAGCGAGTGATGGACGAAGCGGGCGGACGCTGAGCGCCCGCCCGGTCATGAGGATGAATCGGCGCCCTTATGCGGGCGTAAGAACCGCATCGATTTTGTGGATGACACCGTTCGAGTGCTTGCCGTCAGCCGAAGTGACCACGGCCTTGCCGCCGGCACCGTCGGAAATGACGATCTTGTCGCCCTCCCTGGAAGCGGTGAGCGTGCCGCCCCCAACCGACATAAGCTGGGTCTTGCCGCCCCGTTCTCGATCGCCTTTGCGATGTCTTCAGCGAGGATGGCGCCCGACAGAATGTGATAGGTCAGCACCTTGGTAAGCTGTGGCCGGGATTCCGGCTTCATCATGTTGTCGAGCGCGCCGGCAGGAAGCTTTCCGAACGCCTCGTCCGTGGGCACGAGGACGGTATACGGTCCCGGTCCGGCCAAGGTCGTGTCGAGACCAGCAGCCTTGGTGGCCGCAGCGAAGCGGCTGGCGTCATCGCCAAGGCCCTGGGCGATGGTGCTTTCCCCAGCCGCTTCCTTCGCCGCTTCGGAATTGGGCGCGTCTTCCACCGCCTTGTCGCAGGCCGCAAGGGGCAATGCGAGAGCGGCAAGGTAAGCGATCCAGTGTCGCATGAGATGGCTCCTCGAGCTGTTGATGGATGAAACTCTAGACGATGGCGTCGATGACGGCCGTGATCAGCCGCGTCGTCGGGTCGACGCGATAAATGTAACCGTCGTTGTAGCGGTACCAGGCGTCCGGCGTGTCCGCATATTGCGTTCGATAGGATATCGGCACGTTGTAAACGTCGTATCCGTCGGGGAGCCTGCTGCCTACGCCTAGGTCCCCGGCGAGCAGCGCAACGATGGCGTTCACCGCGTTGGTCGACGGATCGAGCCGATAGATCGCTCCATCGCTGTAGCGGTATCCATAATCGCCGCCATCAGGCCAGTAAGACTGGTACTGCGTCGGTACGTTGTAGAAATTGTAGGTCTGCGGCCAGGGATCGCCGACGGCGTAATAGCCGCCGCCGAACAGTGGGATGAGGCCGTCTACGAGGTTGTTGGAGCGGTTCACGCGGTAGATGAAACCGTCGCCGCTGCGGTAATAGAAATTGTCGTTGTCCGGATACCAATTGCGATACTGAACCGGAATTCGGTCGTCGGCGAAGGCCATGGCCAGAGGCGCGCCAAGCAGCTTTCTCGCCTGCCCCGGGGCAAGCAGCCATTGTCCTTTCGGTCGAGGCCCGGCGGGCAATCGAAGGGTACTCGGCCATTTCGGAAGAAAGCACCCCCATCGAAATTTCGGCGGACTACCCGCACTTCGCCGTCGTCGCCGACGATCACGGCCTTGCTGCCATGGACCAAGCGGGCATTGGCGCTCCGAGCTTTTTCGGTTCCGCGACTTTCGATCCCAGCATGATGCGGTTTGCCATCGCGGCCGCCATCGGATCGGGCCGCCGCCTGACGCTCCATGCGGTCGGGCTTGCCCTGGCGGATAGCGTGATCGCCGCCATGACCCGGCTTGCCGCCACCGCGTTCTGCCTTCGGGCCCGGATTGTGACCTTGATGACCGCTGCCCTGTCCTTTTCCGCCCTTGTTGGGGTCAGCCAAGGCAGGTGCCGTCAACGCAAGCGCCGCGGCGCCTGCCGCGAGAATCCAGTTACGCATCGAAAATTCCTTTCGCGTCCCTAACGGTCGGTGGAACACAGCGTTCCAGCGCCGTTCACAGGGACGAAAGGCAAAGGTTCAAGCGGGCGCGGCTTCGTCCTCAACCCATGTCTGGGTAATTCGGCGCGAAGCCAGAAACATCAGCAAGGCGGCCAGGACATAGAAACCAATCACGCTTACCGAGGCATAGCGCAGCGCCTCGTCGCCGAAGCGAACCTTATAGTTGTCCGAAAGCCAGCCGATCAGCGTCGGGCCGACGCCAAGACCGATAAAGTTGTTGATCAGCAGGAAGCTGGCGGAAGCCGTGGATCGCAGCTGCTGCGGGACGAGGTGCTGGACTGCGGTGGTGACGGGCCCAAGCCACAGGATGTTGAGCGCATTGGGAATAAGCAGCAGCAGCCAGGCCGCCGTGGCGTTCTCGGATAGTAGGCCCAAGGCGAAGAGCGGTGCGGTTACCAGCCAGGCGACGGCCGGTAGCCAAGCGTACCAGCGCTTGTCTCCTGCCCCGAGCTTGTCCGCTAGGACGCCGCCGAGAAAAACGCCGGCAGTGCCGCCGATCAGGAAGATCGAAGCGAGAAACTGGCCGCGCTCGATCAGCGAGAACCCGAAGCTCCGCTCAAGCACTGAGGGCGTCCAAAGGGCCAGCCCGTAACCGGCAAGCGAACTGCATGATGCGGCGGCCGCCATCAGCCAGAAGGCCGGCTTCCTGGCGATTAGCGGGAAGGTTTCCGAAAGGCGCGGAGCGGCTGCGCTCGGCGTCTTCGGACGCGGAACATCGCGTACGACCCAGAGCATTATTGGAGCAAGCAGGACGCCTGCTGCACCCATGACGATGAACGCCGCGCGCCAGTTAACCCATGCGGCGAGATAGGCACCGATCAGGGTTCCCAACGCCAGACCGAGCGGAATTCCAAGCGAGAAGATGGCAAGCGCCCGGGCCCGCCGCTGCGGCGGGAAATAATCGGCGATGAGCGCATAGGCCGGTGCCACGCCGCCCGCCTCGCCTACGCCGACGCCGAGTCGGAAGATGAACAGCTGGATGAAGCTCGTGGCGGATCCGCACAGGGCCGTGAAGGCGCTCCACACGGCCAGCGAACCGGCGATGACTCGGCTCCTGCTAGTCCGGTCAGCGAGCATCGCCAGCGGGATTCCAAGGAAGGAATAGAGGATCGCGAAGGCGATTCCGCCGATCGCTCCGAACTGCGCATCCGTGAGCTTGAGATCGGCGATGATCGGCCCGGCGAGAATTCCAAGAATCTGCCGGTCGAGGAAATTGAAGATGTAGGCGATGAGCAGGAAGCCGAGCACGAGGTTCGGGTTGCGCCCGCGACGAGACGTTGTGCGTTCACTGGCGGGGGCCCTTTCCTGATGACGGCCGGCCCCTTGTCATGACGGCTGACAAAACGCTCCGCAACCCTGCGCGAATCACGGGAAGCGAGCGAGGAAGTCGCGAATAGCGGCCAGTGCCTCCGGCTCGGAAAGCGTGGGAGCATGCCCGACCCCTGGAACGACCGCCTCTTCCAGGTGCGGAGCAGCCTTCTTCATTCGCTCCGCAATCGGGGCGGTGACGACATCTGAGATCGCACCGCGGATCAGCAGCGTCGGCAGCCTGCGCGCGAGGCGACGAAACAGCCAGTGCGCGATAGGCTTGGCGAGCCGAGGCGGCGGTTTGCTCAGCGGGGCGGCAATAGCCGGGTCGCAATAAGCGACAATCTTCCCGCCCTCCTCGTGAAAAAGGCGATCGGCGAGTTCGCTCCAGTCCCTCTCGTCAAACGCAGGGAAGGCCACGGAATTGATCTCGCGGAGATAATCCGCTGCTTCCCCCCAGGTTGAGAACGGACCGGCATCGCCGACATATGAGAGAATTCGCGCGATCCCCCGCGGGTCTACCTCCGGACCGGCCTCGTTGAGGATTGCCCCGGCAATGCTGCGCAGGCGGCGGCCGGCAAGCGCCATGGTTATGAGGCCGCCCATCGACGTGCCGAGAAAAATGGCGCGGTCTATCTTCACTTGGTCTAAAAGCGCGGCGATATCCCTGGCGTAAATGCCCGGGTGATAACGGCGCGGATCCGCGCTTCTGTCGGAAAGGCCGCGGCCCGAATGTCCGGAGCGATGACTCGCCGTCCTTCCGCCGCCAGTATCGGCGCCAGGTTCTCGAAGTCGCGGCTGTTGCGGGTCAGCCCGTGAAGGCAGATGACCGGCAGCCGCTGGTCGTCGTCCGTCCCACGATAATCGCGGGCGAACAGCCGTAAGCCGTCGAACGACGTCCAGCGAAGGCCGGTAGACTCGGACATGGGAGTTTCCCTGCCCTGGCCTTAGTATCGCGCAGTCAGCTTGAGCGAGATCGTCCGCGGCGCGCCGTAATAAACGGTGCGGACACCACCGACCGACGAAAATTCCTGAGCGTCGGTTTTGTAGGCCCGGTCCGACAGGTTGTTGCCGTAAAGCCCAAGCTCCCAGTGCTTGTTCGCCGTTTCGTAGACGATCCGGGCATCGTGCACCCAGTAGCCCTTCTGAAACAGTCCGTCGATTTCCGACCGCGTGCCGGCGCCAGGCCCGGTGCCGATGACGAGCGTATTATCGACAGCAAGCGCAGTCCGCGACTTGTGCCGGGTTTGGGCGCCGATCGTGATCGTGCCCGCAGAGCCGAGATCGAAGCCGTACTGAGCGCCCACGCGCACGGTCCACTTCGGTGCGAAGGCGGGAGTCTGGAAGGCGCGGCTGCCATCGCAGCAATTGGTGAAGCGGACGTCATCGAAGTCCTTATACTCGGCATCGAGATAACCGATCTGCGTATCCAGCAGGAGATTGTCGATTGGAGTCCAGGCGGCTTCCAGCTCTGCACCGTTGATCTTGAGCTTGCCCGCATTGAGCACCGATAGCGTCGGGGTCGGGATACCGAGGACATCCTCCGTGCCCGACACGCGCGCCTGGAAATCCTTGTAGGTTGAGGTGAAGGCAGCGCCATTGAGCGTCAACTGGCCGAACAGTCGGCTCTTGAATCCGGCTTCCCATGATAGCGCGGTTTCCGGATCATAGGCCGTGCGCTCCGTCGCACTGTTGGCGCGGCCGTTGAAGCCTCCCGATTTGAAGCCCTTTGCCACCCGTCCGTACAGCATCAGGTTCGGGGTCGCCTGCCAGTCGATGCTGGCCATCGGCGAGGTGTCGGTCCACGTTTTGTCCGGAGCGAATTCGAGCGGGACGAGCGACGTGAAAATCGGGTTCGACGAGAAGGTCGAAGTCGTCCGGAAATAGTCCTTGTGCTCGCGCGTGAAGCGGATGCCGGCCGACAGGCGGAGGTTCGGGACGATCTCGTAGCTGCCGTTGGCGAAGGCGGCTAGGCTTCGCGTATCCAGCTCGTCGTCGACCGTCCGAAGGAAAGTGCCGCCGCCAAAGAAGGTGCCGAGCAGGTCGTCGGCGTAGGCCTCCTGGTGCGACTCGATGCGCTCCTGGAGATAATAGAAGCCTGCCACGGCGTTCAGCCGTTCACCGCTGTAGAGCAGCTGGAATTCCTGGCTGGTCTGGTTCTGGTCGACCCCGACGAAGACGTCGCCAACCTCATATTGGGTGGCGTCGATATCGATATAATCGTCGGTCTTGAGATTGCGGTAAGCGGTGATCGACTTGACGGTAAGCTCGTCCGTCAACTCGAAGGCCGCGGTACCCGAGAAACCATAGTGGGTAAGCTTGGTCGAGTTGGGGAAACCGGGCGTCGTCCGCACTTCCCAATCGTAGCTGCCCGATCCGACCGGTTCGTCGACGACGAGCACGTTGCCCGAGAACTGGACGAGGTTGTTGAGCGGGCGGCCGACGTTGAGCTTGGCGTCGTCCTTGCTGACGTCTGCGGTCAGGTCGAAGCGAAGTCGATCAGTCGGAGTGATCGCGACCACTGCGCGGCCGGCGAAGGTGTCGCGGTTGTTGTATTCGCGGCCATCGCCCTCGTCCTCCACGAAGCCGTCGCGCTTGGCGCGCATGAAGGACACCCCGGCACCGATGTAATCGCTGAGCGGGCCCGAGACTGCGCCCTTCAAGTCGAACTGGTTGTAGCTTCCGAGGGTGATGCTGCCGTTGGCGCGGAGCGAATCGCCGGGCTTGCGAGTGACGAACTTGATCGCCCCGCCAATGGTGTTCTTGCCGTAGAGCGTACCCTGCGGACCGCGAAGAACCTCCAATCGCTCGAGATCGAGAAGGTCGAGCTGGTTGCCGCGAATACGCGACAGGTAAACGTCGTCGACATAGACACCGACTGCAGGATCGAAGGTCTGCAGGGCGTCCGGCTGACCGATGCCCCGGATAAAAATGTTCGTCGCATTCGAGGAACCGCGGCCCTGGACGATATTGAGGTTGGGGACGGCGCCCTGGAGACCGGTCGTGTCCGTCGCCTGGATGCGGTCAAGCGAGCGCTCCGTGAAAGCGCTGATCGACGACGGCACGCGTTGAATCGATTCTTCGACCCGGCGGGCGGTGACCACGATCTCCTCACCGTTCGAAGTGGCATCCGCGGCGGCCTGCGCCTCTTCCGCTGCCGGCGCCGGGTTCTCAGCGGGCGGGCTCGGTTCTTCGGTAGCCTGCGACCAGGCCGGACCGGCCATCGTCGCTGCCGAAGCCAAAAGGAAAGCACGCGCAAAAGCGGTCATCGTCATCATTCGGTCCCCTCTCTCAAGCGCCCAGCCCGAAGAGCGGGTCGCCTACCGTCATCGGAACGTAATGAAAGTTGAACCAAGTTTCAACTTGTGAAATCTAGGGGCTCGGGTTTAGGAATTTGCCGGGGCGCCGAGGCAACGCTTGAGGGGGGAGTGCGATGGCCGAGGGGACGGCGAAAAGACCGACCGACAGCGCGGCCGGGATGGCTGGTGAGGGCAAGGCCCCGCGGACCGCGCGTGGCGAACGGACGTTGCGCAAGATCCTCGATGCGGCCATCGCCGAATTCGGCGAGCGCGGATTCGCGGAAACGTCGATTGTTGGCATCACCAGCAGGGCCAAGGTCGCTCTGGGCACCTTCTACACATACTTCGATAGCAAGGAGGCGCTGTTCGCAGCGCTCGTTCAGGACATGTCTGGCAAGGTTCGCGATCTGGTCGCCCCGGCCTTCGCGGAAGCGAGGGATGCGCTGGACGGAGAACGCCGTGCGCTAGCCGCCTATCTCCGCTTCGTTGCCGATCACAAGGAAGTCTACCGGATCGTCGACGAAGCGGAGTTCGTCGACCCCGAAGGCTTTCGCCGCCACTATGAGACGACCGCCGATCGTATTGCGGCACGCCTGAAAGCCGGTGTCGACGCCGGCGATCTTCGAGACGCCGATTCCGGGACGCTGGAAACCTGGGCCTGGGCGCTGATGGGTATGAACGTCTTCCTGGGACTTCGCTTCGGCGTGTGGTCGAGCGAGCAGCCGGAGCGGATCGCAGACGAAGTCAATCGCCTGCTGGCCGAAGGACTGAAGCGCTAATCGAGATCGGCAGCGATTTTCGCCAATGCCGAGACGTCGCCGGAATCCTGATAAAGTCCGAACCCGATCCGTAGGACGTCGCCACGAACGTCGGTGATGCATTGCCTTTCGCGAAGCTGCTTCTGCCACGAGGCGGCCCTGGCAGATCGAAACGCCAGGAACCGCGCGTGCGGTCCGCCATCCAGCGGGTTCAGCAAATCGGCTCCGCCGAGAGGGGTGGCTGATAGCGCTTCGAGTGCTTGCTGCTGAAGCTCCTCTGCGTGGGCGGAGATCCGAGCGGTCGTGAGCTCTTCCCGGGACAGCATCCGCCGAATCGCATTGAAGCGGTAAAGTGCCGATGGATCGAACGTCGCGCCCATGAAGCGCATCGCGTCCTGCCGGTAGCCGACTCCACCGGGCGGCGCGGTGAGTTCGCCGAACTCGGCATACCATCCGGTGATCGGCGGCCGCGGCCCAAAATCAGGTGGGCAATGCATGAAGCCGATGCCTTCGCCAGCCATCGCATATTTGTAGCCGCCGCCGACATAGAAGGCGCCGCCGCCGTGGGGATAGGGACAGTGGATGGCCATGAACGCATGGTAGCCGTCAATCACGGTCCATGGTCCTTGGGGAGATGCAAGGGTGGCCAGCTGCGCGACTCCGTCGAACAGCCGGCCACTTCCGAACAGTACATGGCTGACGAGGATGAGGTCGTGGTTTCCCGCGCCCGCTGCCGCGAGAAAGCGCTCGGTAAAATCCTCGAACGGCTCGGAGGCAATGGTTTCGACTTCAAGCCAGCCGTCCTCCTGCCAGCGCGCGAACTGGCGGCGTGCCGAATGAAACTCGCCGTCGCTGGTCAGGACGCGCAGGCGCGACGGATTGCTGCGCGGGCAAGCCGCGACCAGCCGGACAAGCAACTCATGCGTGTTTGCCGCGAAAACGACGGTTGACGCATCGCCCGTACCAAGCTCGTCGGAGACATAGGTCTGGGCTTCGGGCCAGACCGAGTCCATCACCTTGTCCCACTTTACGTCGGCAAGGCGGGCGGCATCCTGCCAGCATTCGACCTGCCCGTCGAAGCTGGCGTCGGGCCACAGATGATGACTGTGCGCTGCGAAATGCAGGCGTCCCGGCGCGGCTTCCAGGGTGCGGGAAAAGAGGTGCTTGAAGCTCATATGTCAGTGCGCAGGTCCCACAATGCCGGGAAGGCACGTTTCTCAAGCGTCGCGCGCAAGTAAGCAGCGCCGGCCGATCCGCCGGTCCCGCGCTTCATGCCGATTATCCGTTCGACCGTCAGCAAGTGCTTATGCCGCCACGCAGCGAGCGAATCGTCGAGATCGACTAGCTTTTCGGCCAAGCCATAGAGATCGAAATGCGCTTCGGCGTCGCGATAGACGGCTAGCCAGCCGGCGCGGATCGAATCCTCGGTCGAAATGTCGAAGCCGGCGCGGCCGAGCGCGTCATTGGCCTCGTCCCAAAGGCTTGGCTCCGCTAGTGCCGCCTCAAGCCGCCTGCGGCCGGCGCTGCCGCCTTCGAGGAGGTCGAGGTATTTCGGGTCCTTGATTCCCAGGCGGAATTCCAGCTCCCGGAACTGGGCCGACTGGAAGCCCGACGATGTGCCAAGGACATGGCGGAACTTCATGTAGTCGAATGGAGTCAGCGTCGACAGCACGTCCCAAGACATCGTCATCACGGTCTGTATCCGGCTGACCCGCGACAGGGCCTTGTGCGCACCTGCGAAATGATCGTCGCGTATCAGGCGGCAGGCGAGGGCGACCTCGTGAAGCATTTGCTTCAGCCACAATTCCTTTGTCTGGTGGATGATGATGAACAGCATCTCATCATGCAGGTCCGACAGTGGAGCCTGGGCGCCGAGAACGTCATCAAGCTTCAGATAATCGGCATAGGTCATGCCTTGCGGGGTCGCGGTCATGCGCCCCGTCTAGGACAATCGGTGACCTTGAAAAAGCTTAGTTCTCTGGATTGGTCTGGCCCAGCGCGCCGCTGTTGAACACGCCGATGTTGCCGAACAGTTCGTCGAAGAATCCGCGCTTGCGGCCCAAAGTCGGGGTCTTGTCCTTGACCGGGTCGATCGACGCGATCTGCGTCTCGTCGGTGCGGTTGATCGCGGCGACATTGCCAGCGGCGTCGAATGTGATGTGGAGGATGTCCTGGTCGAGCACGCGCTGCGACTTGAACGCGACCGTTCGCGTGTCCTGAGACACATAATACCAGTCATTCGGGTTGAACTGGCCCGTAAATGTCGGACGGCCGAGCGTTTTGGTAACCGAGTCCTTGTTGTCGACACCGACCTGGATGCCCTGGGCCAGTTCCTTGTCGATGACGAAACCGCGGTGATCCTGGACGCCCATCGCGCACCCGGACGCGAGGCCAAGAGCCGTGACGGCCGCAGCCAGCTTGATCCAGGTAGACGCCATTCCCATTCACTCCTCATTCTCGCGCCGGAACGCTTGCCTAGCGGCGGCCGCGGATCGATATGCGATAGCGAAGCGGCTGGCGGAGGAAAAGCCCGGTCGCGCTTAAAGGAAGCTGAATGGTCCTGTCCCTGTTTCGCAAACAAGAGGTCAATCCGGCCACGGCACTGTACGAGTCCGTCGTCCGAGCGGCGCGCCAGCCTGGCTGGTACCGCGACGCCGGCGTGCCCGATACTCTCGACGGCCGCTATTGCGTGCTTGCGACCTTGCTGGCGATCGCGGACATCCGCCTAGGCGCGGGTGGCGAATCTGCAGCCGCTTTGTCGCCCCGCCTGACGGAGTTGCTAGTGAGCGATCTCGACGTCCAGCTGCGCGAAAGCGGGCTCGGCGACCCGACGCTCGGCAAGACTGTGCGCAATCTTATCACGGGGCTGTCTGGTCGGATCGCCAAGTGGCGCTCGGCACTGGACGGCGGCGATTGGAATTCGGCGATCCGCTCCAGCCTCTATCGGGGTGAGGACCCTGAAATTTCACACCAGGGAGCGGCGAAGATCCTCCTCGCAGAATGGAAGGAACAGCTCTTCCGCATGTCCGATGAAGAGCTGGCGGAAGGGTTGGCAGCGTGAGCGAGCGGTTCTCGCTGGCGCTTCCGATCGCCGCAATCCGGGGCGGTGACCGGATAGACCTTGTCGCCGAGCCTGAGGAATGCGCCTCGATCGCCAATCGCCTGAATCTTCCCGTGATCGGCGCGCTGCAGGCCCATGCAATGCTCGAGCGCGACGGCGACCGGGTGAAAGCGATAGGCCGGCTCAAGGCTAGCTTGGAGCAATCCTGCGTCGCGACCGGCGAGCCGCTCCGAACACGGGTCGACGAGCCGTTCGAGCTCCATTTCATGCCGGAGCCGAAAGTCCGCCCGGACGAGGAGCTTGAGCTTCGTGCCAACGACCTCGACACTGTTTTCCACGACGGTGCGGTCATTCCGCTCGGCGAGGCTTTGGTCGATACTCTGGCGTTGGCGCTGGATCCCTTTCCGCGCGGCCCTAACGCTGCCGTTGCGCTCCACGAGGCGGGTGTGATCAGCGAAGAGGAGGCGGGGCCGTTCGCGGCCTTGGCCGCGCTCAAGCGCGATAAGGGCGATGGCGCCTAGTTTTTAAGAGGGTGCGCCCCGCTCAGCGCTGCCGCGCAGTCCTCAGAACGGCACATCATCGTCGAGGTCGGTGTCGAACGCGGCTGGCTGAGGACGCTGCTGGGGACGCGAGCCTCCGCCGAAGCCCTCGTCCTGATTGAAGCCTCCGCCGCCGTAGCCACCTCCCGAACCGCCCTCGCCCCGGCTGTCGAGCAGGACGAGTTCGCCGCGGAAGCGCTGGAGAACGATTTCGGTGGTGTAGCGATCATTGCCCGACTGATCGGTCCACTTGCGGGTCTGGATTTGGCCTTCGACATAGACCTTGGAGCCCTTGCGAAGGTAATTCTTGGCGACCCGGCCGAGGTTTTCGTTAAAGATAACGACGTTGTGCCACTCGGTCCGCTCCTGGCGGTTGCCGTCCTTGTCCTTCCAGTTCTCCGACGTGGCGATGCGCATGTTGACGACCTCGCCGCCGTTGTTGAGCGTGCGGGCCTCGGGATCGGCGCCCAGATTGCCAACCAGGATCACCTTGTTCACGCCCGCCATTTCACTCTCCTATATTCGTGTCTGGAGCCTGCGTTAGACCCTAGCCGAGGCCGAACGCAACCGCCGTCCAATAGGTCATTCCGGCGGCGAGATAGGCGAGCGCGAACAGGTAAGCGACCATGAAGCCGGGCCAACGCCAGCTATTGGTTTCGCGACGTGTGATGGCAATGGTCGAAATGCATTGCGGAGCGAAGACGAACCAGGCGAGAAAGGCGAGAGCGGTTGCCAGGCTCCATTGCCCGGCGAGGCGCTGCTCGAGAGTCTGGAGTTGGTCCTGCTCATCCGCATCGAGGGCGTAAACGGTGCCGATGGCGCTGACCGCAACTTCGCGCGCGGCCATCGTCGGCAAAAGCGCCAGGGCGATGTCGTGATTGAAGCCGATCGGCCTTACGACGACTTCGATGGCCGTTCCGATCTTTCCGGCAATGGACACTTCGGACTGTTTCTCGCCCGGCCCCGCGTGAGGATAGCTGGCCAAGGCCCAAAGCACGATCGTCGTGCCGAGGATGATGGTTCCGGCGCGCTTCAGGAAGATCAGGGCGCGCTGCCACAAGCCGATCGCGACGTCCTTGACGCGCGGCATTTGGTATTTCGGTAATTCCATCATGAACAGGCCGCCGCTGCCGCGAACCTTGGTTCGGCGGATGACAAGGGCCGCGATCAGTGCCGAGACGATCCCCGAGACGTAGAGGATGAACAGGACAAGCCCTTGAAGACCGATCCCGGGCACCGCGTCACGATCCGGAATGAAAGCGGCGATGATAAGCGCGTAAACCGGAAGGCGCGCCGAGCAGGTCATCAGCGGTGCGACGAGTATGGTCGTCAGCCGGTCCTTTTCATTGTCGATGGTCCGTGTCGCCATGATGCCGGGAACGGCACAGGCGAAGCTCGACAGAAGGGGGATGAACGAACGGCCGGAAAGTCCGGCGCTGCTCATCAACCGATCCATGATGAAGGCTGCGCGGACCATGTATCCGCTGCTTTCGAGCACTAGGATGAACAGGAACAGGATGACGATCTGCGGCAGGAAGACAATTACGGCGCCGACCCCGCCGAAGATTCCGTCGACGACGAGCGAACGCAGGGCACCGTCCGGAAGCGCATTGCCAATCCAGCCGGCCGCACCGACCACTGCCGCTTCGAGTGCATCGGCGGGAACGGCGCTCCAGGCGAACACCGCCTGGAACATGACGAACATGATCGCCGCAAGGAGAAGCGGGCCGGCCACCGGGTGGAGCAGCACCGAATCCAGTTGGTGTGTGATCCTTCGAACCGGCGTTTCGCTGAGGATCGCTGCCGAGGCGACTTGACGCGCGCGCTTGTGAAGTTCGATCGAACTGCCGGGTGGAAGAGCGTCGCCGGCAACAGCCCGCTGCGAATCGAGCTGAGATTCCAGCTCTTTGAGCAAGACGCCGAGCCCGCGTTTCCTGACGGCAACGGTTTCGACTACCGGCACCCCGAGTTCCTTCGAGAGCCTTGAGGCATCGAGTTCCAGCCCGTCACGCTTGGCGAGGTCGATCATGTTCAGAGCGACGACCGTGGGCCTCCCCAGCGCGATCAGTTGCAGAGCGAATCGTAAGTGATTGTCGAGGTTCGAAGCGTCGACGACGATGATGATCGCTTCGGGCAGGCGCTCGCCGGTCTGCCGGCCAAGCAGTACGTCGCGCGTCACCGCTTCGTCCGGGCTCATCGGATCGAGGCCGTAGGCCCCCGGAAGGTCGATCAGCTCGACCGGGCGACCCGAGGGAAGGGTAAGCCGGCCGACGTGGCGCTCGACCGTTACGCCGGGATAGTTGCCTACCTTCTGGCGGGCACCGGTGAGCGCATTGAACAGGGCGCTCTTGCCGGCATTGGGATTGCCGACGACCGCCACCGATGTGGTTTGGATCATGCCGCTGGGATCACCCGGATTGCGCGGGCGTGGCTGCGCCGAATGGCGACGATCATCCGGCCGACTCGAACCGCCATCGGGTCGCGCCCGAACGGCCCCTGATGAAGCGATTCGACGGTTACGCCCTCATCGAAGCCGAAATCGCGAAGACGGCCCGCACAGGCTGGGTCGAGCGCATTCCAGTCGATTTGACCAATTCGCGCCGGTATTCCGACGCGAAGGGATTCAAGGGACGTCGCCTCCGTCATATTGCGACTGATTATCAATAACGGAGGCGATTGGGAAGGGCTTAGGCCGGCGGGTAGCGCAATCGTCCGAGGAAGCGGGTCAGGCTGGGCCGGCGGATGTCGTTACCGCGCATCTGAGCCTTCCATTTTTCAAAGCGCATCACGTCGGCGATCCGGCGTTCGAGGAACGCCCGTGTCTCGGTGAGCCCGTCGCTTTGGTCGTCGAGCCAGACCAGCAATGTCGAGGCATAAACTCCGCCAAGAGTTATCCGCTTGGTGTAATGGTTGAAATCGGTCGCCGTGTCGCCCGCGAGGCGCCACATCCGGTCGGCGCTGCGCCAGCCCAGCTTCGCCCCGCGTAGCGCATTTTGCGGCATCGCCAGGATCCTAAGCGCCGAACGAACGGCCTCGCGCGCCGTGAGCATCGTTTCGAACCGGAACCACAAAAGCTCGGTAATCCGATCGCGGATTTTCATCGCCGCAATTCTCTCAGGTGGAAATGCCTCGGCCATCGCTGCATCGATTGCCCCGACATAGGCTTCGACCATTGCGGCCGAATCCTTTCCGAAAGCGAGCCGCGCCTTGGCCGAATCAATCCCGGCCTGCGCCGCCGCAGCATCGACGGCCTTGACCGACCATCCATCGAAAACCGCGTTTTCCCCAACGGACAACGCAAGCTGCTCGCGCAAAAGCTGGAGCGGAGTGGGCTCAGTCATCATTGGATCTCACTGGACTTCTCGACCGGGCGGCGCAAGCGCACCAGCACGAGCGCGGCGACAATCAGGATCGCACCGCACCAGTCAAGCAGGGTCAGCCGCTCATCGTAGAACCGCCAGCCGAGAAAAGCCGACAGCGCCGGCTGGGTCAGCATCGCGATCCCGACCACAAGGGGCGGCACCTGGCCAAGCGCGTAGACCAGCAGGCCTTGGCCGAGCACCTGGCTGCACAAAGCGAGCGCGAAAAGGGCGGTCCAGTCCGTGGGAACGATCCGCTCCCCGGCGACCAGCGCCGCAGGCAGCAGCATCAGCGCACCGAACAGGCTGGCGAGGAACAGCAACGGCAGGGCCTGGAGCGTTCCGCGGGCGCGTTCGACCCCAATCAGATAGCCGGTGTAAAGCAGGCCGGCGAGCGCGGCGAGCATATCGCCGCGAAGGTGGGCCGCGGAGAGCTCGGCGCTGCCCCACATCAGCAGGGCGCAGCCGACCGCCGCGAGGAGCAACGCCAGCGCCTGCACCGGCGTGGGCCATTTGCGGACCAGCCACAAACCCCAAGCGGCGAACAGGAAGGACGAGATGTTCCCGAACAAGGTGGCGTTGCCAAGCTTGGTCAGAAGGATTCCGGCATGCCAGGCGGCAAGATCGGCGGCGAAGAAGAGGGCAGCGATGAACACCGCAATGACCAGCTTGCGCGAGGGCCAGTGAATTGGCTGCTTCACGGCGACGGCGATGGCCCAAAGGAAGGGAATTGCGAGGGCAAGCCGCCAGTAGCCCGCCGCGATCGGCCCGACGCCGCTATTGCGAACGAGGAACGGACCGGTGGCAAGGGCCACATTGCCCAGCAGCAAGGCAAGGAACGCCAGGGGGTGCGGACTTGTAGCGTTTCCTTTTGAAACTATTTGTCGGCTTGCGGCCACGTCGTCCATGACGCGCCACTAGCAGAAAGGATGGCGATGCCCAGTCTGTTCGACCCCATCGACCTAACCCCGGCATTGTACCTTCCGAATCGCATTCTGATGGCCCCGCTGACTCGTGGGCGGGCGACCCGTGAGGCGGTTCCAACCCCGATCATGGCCGAATATTACAGCCAGCGCGCCGACGCCGGCCTGATCATCAGCGAGGCGACGGGGATAAGTCGGGAAGGTCTCGGTTGGCCGGGGGCGCCCGGAATCTGGAACCATGCACAGGTCGAAGGCTGGAAGCCAGTCACCGAGGCTGTTCACAAGCGCGGCGGACGGATGGTGCTGCAATTGTGGCACATGGGGCGGATGGTGCATTCCGCCGTCACCCACGAGCGGCCGCTGGCGCCATCGGCCATCACGCCGCCGGGTGAAGCGCACAGCTACGAAGGAAAAAGACCCTTCGAGCAACCACGCCAAGCCACGAGCGAAGACATCGCCCGCGTCCTTGACGATTATGGGCGCGCCGCCCGCAATGCGATTGCCGCGGGTTTCGACGGGATCCAGATCCACGGCGCAAACGGCTATCTGATCGACGAATTCCTGCGTTCATCGTCCAACCACCGAAGCGACGATTACGGTGGCCCGATCGCCAACCGGGTCCGATTCCTTCGCGAAGTCGCCGAGCGGATCGTGTCGGAGATAGGCGCTGATCGCGTCGGCGTGAGAATGTCGCCCAACGGCGCGGTCAACGGCTGCGACGATCCCGATCATATCGCCCTGTTCACGGCGGCCGCTGCCGAACTCGAGCGGGTCGGCATTCCTTGGATCGAGCTTCGCGAGCCGGGACCGCAATCGACGTTCCGGGCCACTGATCAGCAACCGGCATCGCCATCGATGCGGCGCGTATTCAGCGGCAAGATCGTCCTCAATAGCGATTACAAGCTCGAAAGCGCGCAGGCCAGGCTGGATGAGGGTATCGCCGATGCGATCAGCTTCGGCCGGACATTCATAGCCAATCCCGACCTGGTTGAGCGACTGCGGGCCGGCGCCGAGCTCAATCGCTGGGACGTCGACACCTTCTACACATCGGGGCCGCAGGGCTACGTCGATTATCCGAAGCTGGGCCAAGCAGCCTGAGCGTCAGCCAAAACGGTTCCTGATCTCAAGCAATGCGAGCGCGGCCTCGGCGGCGCCGGCGCCCTTGTTGCCCTGCGTGGGATCGGCGCGGGCGATCGCCTGCTGCTCGTTTTCGACCGTAAGGATGCCGTTGCCGACTGGAAGGCCGTCCATGGTCAACGCCATGATTCCTCGTGCGCTCTCGCCGGCGACGATCTCGAAATGCCACGTCTCGCCCCGAATGACGACGCCAAGCCCGACGAACGCATCGTACCGGTCGCTTTCCGCTGCGAGTGCGATTGCGCCAGGTACCTCGAGCGCGCCGGGTACCGTAAGGGTTTCGTGGCTATGCCCTGCCGCGTCGAGCGCTGCCCGAGCCCCCTCCAGCAGCATGTCGTTCAGGTGGGCGTAAAAGCGCGCTTCGACGATCAGGACACGAGCCATCGTCAGTCCGCCGACATCTGGATCGGGCGTTCCTCGACGATGGCGAGGCCGTAGGCGCTGAGCCCGACTGGCGAGTGGCGGGTGTTGCTGAGCAGGACCATGTCGTGGATTCCAAGGGCGGCGAGAATCTGGGCGCCGATGCCATAGCCGCGGAGTTCGGGCGAGGAAGGCGAGGGCTTTCCCGAACGAAGGTCGGTCGCCCGGCTCAGCGATCCCGGCGCGGCGGCGTGAAGCGCGACGACCACGCCCGAGCCCTCCGCCTCGATCATCGCCATCGCCCCGTCGAGCAGGCCCGAGCGGGCCCCTTGCTCGCCAAGCAGGTCGGCGAACAGGTCGATCGAATGCATTCGGACGAGAGTCGGCTCCTCGGGATGAACTGCGCCATGGACGAGCGCGAGCTGCTCTTCGCCGCTAGCCTTGTCGCGGAACACTTGCGCGGTCCACGGCCTGCCGCTGCGGCTGGTGAAAGCCGTTTCCGACACGCGCTCGACCATGTGATCCTTTTTCAGGCGATAGGCGATGAGATCGCGGATCGTGCCGATCTTGAGACCGTGATGGCGCGCGAATTCCATCAGCCCGTCGAGCCGCGCCATCGTGCCATCTTCGCTCATGATCTCGCAGATCACTCCGGATGGATTGAGACCGGCGAGGCGCGACACGTCGACCGCTGCCTCGGTATGGCCGGCGCGGACGAGGACCCCGCCGGGACGGGCGACGAGCGGGAAGACGTGGCCCGGCGAACAGATCGAGTCCGGCCCGTTGGCGGAATCGATGGCGACGGCGATGGTCCGCGCACGGTCCGCAGCCGAAATGCCGGTCGTCACCCCCTCTCGTGCCTCAATTGAAACGGTGAAGGCAGTTTCAAGGCGCGTTTCATTGGTCCGGGCCATCGGCTGGAGGCCGAGGACATCCGCCCGCTCCTTGGTCAAAGCGAGGCAGATCAGGCCGCGGCCGTGGCGGGCCATGAAGTTGATCGCGTCGGGCGTGGCCATTTGCGCCGGGATGACAAGGTCGCCCTCGTTCTCGCGGTCATCATCGTCGACCAATATGAACATCCGCCCGTTGCGCGCCTCATCGATAATCCGCTCAGGGCCGACAAGGACGTCCGTTGTGCCGCGCTGAAGAAGCTTTTCCAGCTTTAAGAGCGTGTCCGCGGTCGGGTTCCAGTCGCCATGCCCAAGTTTGCGAAGGCTGTTGGGGTGAAGGCCGGCGGCCCGCGCGAGTCCGGACCTGCTGATTTCACCCGTGGCGATGACGGCCTCGAGCCGCTCGATGAGATCAGTAGACATATTGCGGGGCCGTTATCACATCAAAATGTGATACTCCAGAGAGATCAATCACATTCGCGGCGGGAATCTTCTAGGCGCTGGAGGTAACGCGCAAGGACGTCGATCTCTAAATTGACGCGATGGTTCGGCGCCAAGGACCCCAGGGTAGTGTGATCGGCGGTGTGAGGGATAATGTTGGCCGTGAAACGGGTCGTGCCATCCCCCAGGTTATCGCTTACCTCGTTGACGGTCAGCGAAACGCCGTCGATCGTGATTGACCCCTTGCAGGCAATGAACTTGCCAAGGCGCCGTTCGGCCGCGAATTCGACCTCCATCGAGCCGCCCTCGGGACGAATTGCGATGACTTCCGCAACTCCGTCGACGTGACCGGTGACGAAATGCCCGCCAAGCTCGTCGCCCAGCCTCAGCGCGCGCTCCAGGTTGAGGCTGGCGCCGGCTTGCCAATGATCC
The DNA here is from genome assembly GCF_011301715.1 of Sphingomonas sp. HDW15A. Taxonomy (GTDB): domain Bacteria; phylum Pseudomonadota; class Alphaproteobacteria; order Sphingomonadales; family Sphingomonadaceae; genus Sphingomicrobium. The sequence goes on along the minus strand of NZ_CP049870.1, from coordinate 2,238,948 downwards.
GGCACGGTCTTGTCGCGCGTGGCGTTGCTGACATCGACCGAAAACCAGTCATCGCCCTTGCCGACTACCGTCAGGCACACGCCGGAGCAGGCGATGGAAGCGCCGAGATCCACGTCCGACAGGTCGGCAGCGGTTGCGACCGTCAGCCGCAGATCCCCATCCTCGCGCGCCTCGCGAACGTTGCCGACTTCCGTGACGATACCCGTGAACATCAGCCCTCTTCCTCCGCGACCCGCTCGTAAACTTCGAGCCGGTCAATTCCAAGCGTGCGGCCGTCGCGCGGTTCCCAGCGTCCGTGGGCGTCGGCGATGGCATCGAGCCCGACATAGCCGAAGCTCGACTTTCCTTCGCCGACGATGATCGGTGCGCGGTAGATGAGGATCCGGTCGACGAGATCGGCGGCCAGGAATGCCGTCGCAGTCGCCGATCCGCCTTCGACCAGAAGGTCGTTGACGTCATGAAGTCTGAAGACATCTTGCGGAGATCTAAGGATTTCCCAGCCTTCGACCGCGTCGCCGCCGGTCAGCAACGCGCGTCGCGGAGAGCGTTCCTCGAGGCCCGGGAGGCGAACGTCCAGGCTTGGCCTGTCGGCGAGATAGGTGCCGCGGCCTACGAGGATCATGTCGCTGTGCGCGCGTTCGAGATGAACATGGGCGCGAGCATCCTCGCCGGTGATCCACTTCGATTCGCCGGACGGGAGCGCGATCTTGCCGTCAATCGACAGCGCCAGCTTTAGCGTTACGCGCGGCCTGCCGAGGCGAAGGCGGGTTAGGTAACCGGCCATGCTCGCGCGGGCATCGACCGCGCCCTCGCCGACCGATACATGAATTCCGGCCTCGCGAAGGCGACCGAAGCCCCGACCGGCCGTGCGCAGATCGGGGTCTTCGAGCGAGGCGACGACCCGCGCTATGCCCGACGAAACGATGAGGTCTACGCACGCCGGGCCCCGTTCGCTGAGGTGGGCGCACGGCTCAAGAGTGACATACAGCGTGGCCCCGCGCGCCTTGTCGCCGGCTTCTGCAAGAGCAACGGCCTCTGCATGCGGGCGGCCACCGGGCGCCGTGGCTCCGCGCCCGACGATCACGCCGTCTGCGACGACGATACAGCCGACGTTCGGATTGGGCGCAGTCGAGCCGCGCGCCGCTTCGCCGAGCGCGATGGCTTCGGCGATCATTGCCGGATCACTCCATTCCGAGCTGATTCTGGATTTCCTGGAACTGACGGCGGCTCTCGGCCTTGCGGCGTTCGAGCTCGGCCTGGTCGCGCTTTTGATCGGAAATGATCTCCGCGTCGGTACGATTAGAATCGTATAGCTCGACCACGACCATCTTGGCTGGCGGAGCGGTGTTGATCTTCGAATCGACGAAAAACAGGATGAGGATGATGATCGTGATGAGGACCGCGAGGGTCGCGCCGATCACCTGCTCGCGGCTGCGCTGCCGGAGGAATGCGGCCAGGTCGCCGAATGCGGCTCGCGGGCCGTGAATCGGTGGGAGAACGGGCATCGCCGCGAACATAGGGACCGGGGAGGCGCTTCGCTAGCCTCGGCCGGCTGCGGCGCGCAAACGGCGAATACTTCGCTCACGCCCGATGCGAGCGAGCATCGGCGCCATCTCCGGCCCGGATTCGCGCCCCGTCAGAGCAAGCCGAAGCGGCCGGAACAGGGCCTTGCCCTTGCGGCCGGTACTATCCTTCAGCGCAGCGGCGAGCTCGGTCCAGACTTCGCCAGACCAGTCGACGGCTTCCGCAGCATCGGCCGCCTGGGCGAGAAATGCGCGATCATCATCTTCAAGTGGCGGTACGACTACGTCCCCATCGAGCACTGTCAGCCAGCCATCGAGCTCACCGAGATGATCGATGTTGCCAGCGAGAAGCGCCCATTCCGCCTCCCCGACGCCTTCGGGGAGGCGATCGGCAACGGCGCTGTAATCGAGGTGGTGGAGAAGCTTGCGGTTAACCTGCTCCACGTCCGCCGGGTCGAAATGGGCCGGTGCGCGGCCGAAGGTGGAAAGGTCGAACCCGAGCGCAAGCTCGCCAAGGGTCGCTTTTGCCTCGACCGGCTGCGACGTGCCCAGGCGAGCGAGCAGGCTGTTGATGGCCATCGGTTCGATCCCCGCCGCTCGCAACTCTTCCACACCGCTGGAGCCCAGCCGCTTCGACAGCTTGCCTTCGGGGGCGACCAACAAGGCGGCATGGGCAAAAACAGGATGCTCCGCGCCAAGCGCCAGAAACATCTGTACCTGGATGGCGCTGTTAGTGACATGGTCCTCGCCGCGCAGGACATGAGTGATCTTGAGGTCGATATCGTCAATGACGCTCGGGAGTAGGTAGAGCCAGCTTTCGTCGGCGCGGCGGATGACCGGATCGCTGATCAATTTGGGATCGAAATGCTGCGGCCCCCGAACAAGGTCTGTCCATTCGATGATGGCATCGTGGTCGAGCTTGAACCGCCAGTGCGGTGCGACGCCTTCCGGCACCGGATGGCCTTCGGGCTTCCGTTCGTAGACCGGCGGCAATCCGCGGCCGAGCAGGACCTTGCGGCGTAGATCCAGTTCTTCCGGTGTTTCGTAGCAGGCGTAGACCCTGCCCGCGGCCTTCAGCTTCTCGAATTCGCGCTCATAAAGGTCGAACCGTTCCGACTGGCGATAGACCGCATTGGGGATAAGCCCGAGCCAGTCGAGATCGGCGACGATCGACGCGACATGCTCTTCATTCGACCGTTCGAGATCGGTGTCGTCGATCCGCAGCAGGAATTTCCCGCCATGCTTGGCGGCGAGCAAATAATTATGAAGCGCCGTTCGGATGTTGCCGACGTGAAGCTTGCCGGTCGGAGACGGCGCGAAGCGGGTAATGGCGGCCATATGGCCGTTGCCTTAGCGAGCCTAAACTAGTGCGTGAAGGCCGGCATAAATCATGATCGCCAACGACATCGTCGCAAGCACGCTTAGGAGCCCTCTTGCCAGACACGCCCGGATCGCCAGATTTGGTCGCAATCCGCGACGGGCTGGGCCGAGCCCATGTTCGCATTCGATGTTTGCGCCGGAATGCCGAGCCGTTCCGCGGTGCTCTCGATCCATCCGACGCGATACTTGATCCTTTGAAGATGCGCGCGGACCTGGATTGCGGCATCCTTGACTGTCGCGCGATCTGCCTGGGTCACGGGCCCGAGCGACGAATCCATGAGCGCGAAACGGTCCCAGCCGAGGCGGACCAGGTTGAACGAATCTCCGATCGATTGAGCCGTCGTGGAAACGAGGGCGTAGTTATCTACCTGCGCAACGCCGAAACGCTCCCCGAAGGCGCGGCGCATGTCCTCTTTCAGCGGCTCCACCGTATAGCCAATGAACAAGGGCGTCGCGGACTGGCCGTCGTCCAGCACTCCGGCCGACGAGGATCTCCGGATAACGGTATCCACGCGCTCAAGCAGGCAAGGCGCGGCTTTCATCCAGATTCGGGCCACCTGTCGAGCGCGCCCGATCTCGTAACGGACGCGCTCGTTCTCCTCCCGGATCGCGCGGTCTTCGTGGCGGGCGCTGACCCAGTTGGCGAGCGACTGTGCCGTCAGAACGCCGGCCACGACCACGATGAATTCGAACAGGAACAGACGGAAGGTGACCTTACCGCGACCACCGCTCCACCACAGACGCACCGCGTGGAACATGCCCCACCCCATCGTGACGTTTCCGAAATAATGGTGCTGCTATCTGTCCACTGGGGGCGAAAAGCAAATCGGCTGTCAGTTTCCAGTGTGGAAGGCGTTGGTGATCGGATACCGGCGATCTCGGCCGAAGTTGCGAGTGCCGATCTTGACCCCGGGCGGGGCCTGGCGGCGCTTATATTCGGCGCGGAGAAGCTTACGTTCGATGTCCGCTACGAGTGCGGGGTCGGCGCCCGTCGCTTCTGCCGCTTCGGCGACAGACAGCTCCTTCTCGACCAGCGCCTCGAGTACCCGGTCGAGCACGTCGTAAGGCGGAAGGCTGTCCTCATCCTTCTGGCCCGGCCGAAGTTCGGCAGAGGGCGGCTTGTCGATGATACGTTGCGGCATGACCGGTCCATCGGGGCCGAGCAGGCCAACAGGCTTGTTTCCATTGCGCCAGCGGGATAGCGCGAAAACCGTGGTCTTGTAGGCGTCCTTCAGGACCGAGTAGCCGCCAGCCATGTCGCCGTAAAGGGTCGCGTAGCCGACGCTCATTTCGCTCTTGTTGCCGGTGGTCAGCAGCATCTGCCTGTGGGTGTTGCTGAGCGCCATGAGGGTCACCATGCGAAGGCGCGACTGGATATTCTCCGCCGTCAGCCCCTGCGGGTCACCGAGCATTTCGTCGAGCGCCTGGACACCCGGGACAATGGGGATGACGTCATGGCGGCAGCGCAGCATCCGCGCATTTTCCGCTGCATCTTCAAGGCTTTCGTCCGACGTGTATTTGCTGGGCATCATCACGCCCCACACTTTGTCGGCGCCAAGTGCATCGACCGCGACGGCGGCCGACAGTGCGCTGTCGATCCCACCGCTTAGGCCGAGGATCACGCCAGGAAAGTCGTTTCGAGTCACATAGTCGCGGAGGCCGACGACCATCGCCATGTAGATATCTTCGGGAAACGGGCTCAGCTTGTGATGGCGGGTCGTCGCGCAGTGCCAGCCATTAGCGTTGCGCTCCCATTCGGTCAGCCACAGCGCTTCCTGCCAGTCGGGCATCTGCACCGGAATCTCGCCATCGTCGTTGACGATGAAGCTGGAGCCGTCGAACACCAATTCGTCCTGCCCACCAACACGATTGAGGTAGGCGAGAGGAAGGCCGGTCTCGATCACGCGTTGAATGACCATGCGCTGGCGGAGGTCGTCCTTGTAGAGCTCGTACGGGCTGCCGTTGGGAACCAGCAGGATCTCCGCACCGGCCTTGGCCAGATGGGCGAGAACCGCTTCCTGCCAGATGTCCTCACAGATCGGCACGCCGAGCTTCACGCCGCGCCATTCGACAGGATCCGGGAGGGGTCCATGGGCGAATACCCTCTTCTCGTCGAACGTGCCGTAATTGGGCAATTCGTGCTTCAGCCGCCGGGCAACGAGCTTTCCCTCTTCCGCAAGCAACACCGCATTATAGTCGAGACCGTCCTCATGATGGATCGACCCGAACAGGATCGCCGGGCCGCCTCCTGCCGTCGAATCGACGAGCCGCTCGGACTGTTCCATAGTCCTGCGGACAAACTCGCGCTTCAGGACAAGGTCTTCCGGCGGATAGCCGGTCAACTGGAGTTCTGGGAACACTACGAGGTCGGCGCCTTGGGCCTTGGCGCGCCATTCGAGCATTGCTTGCGCGTTGCCCGCAAGGTCGCCGACCCGCTGGTTGAGCTGGGCGAAGGCGATGGTCAGTCGGTCGGTCATGCAATTTGTCCTTAGGGCTGCCCTTCCGCCCAACGCAATGCGTCGCTAGAGGATGCCGCGAACCGCCTAAGGGGACGACGATGAAATTGCTGGCCGGCAACTCCAACCTGCCGCTCGCCAAGGCGATCGCCGACTATCTTCAGATTTCGCTTACCGAAGCGAGCGTCCGCCGCTTCGCCGACGAGGAAGTGTTCGTCGAGGTCAATGAGAATGTTCGCGGCGAGGACGTCTTCGTCATCCAGTCGACCAGCTACCCGACCAACGACAATCTGATGGAGCTTTTGATCTGCACCGACGCGCTTCGGCGCGCCTCTGCCAAGCGGATCACCGCCGTCATCCCGTATTTCGGCTATGCCCGGCAGGACAGAAAGCCCGGTCCCCGAACGCCTATCTCCGCCAAGCTGGTCGCCAACCTGATCACCACCGCGGGAGCTGACCGGGTACTGACCATGGATCTCCATGCCGGACAGATCCAGGGCTTCTTCGATATTCCAACCGACAACCTTTGGGCAGCGCCGGTGATGGCCGCCGACATCAAGGAGCGGTTGGGGAACAAGGAACTGATGGTCGTGTCGCCGGACGTCGGCGGCGTCGTTCGCGCGCGAAGCCTGGCGAAGAGACTCGACAACGCCCCGCTGGCGATCGTCGACAAGAGGCGCGAGCGGGCCGGCGAATCCGAAGTGATGAACATCATCGGCGACGTTTCCGGGCGCTGCTGCATCCTGGTCGATGATATCGTCGATTCGGCGGGAACGCTGTGCAACGCGGCTGCGGCCCTCAAGCAGCAAGGCGCGACCGATGTCGTCGCTTATTGCAGCCACGGCGTGCTTTCCGGCGGCGCGGCGGCGCGCGTGCAGGGATCTGAGCTCGGCGAGTTGGTCGTGACCGACAGCATTTTCCCGGGCGAACCGGACGACCCGAAAGGCAAGATCCGCCGGCTCTCCATCGCGCCGCTGTTCGCCGAGGCGATCCACCGGATTGCCGACGAATCGAGCGTCTCCAGCCTGTTCGACTGACTTGCCTTTCGTTCGCTCTCTGTTATAGGCGCGGCCGCTTTCCAAATTCATGGAAATCAGAACGGCCCGGCCAGTAAGGGCTGCCGTGGCAGTTCGATAACGTCGCCCCGTTGCGGGCTACAAGGAGACGAAAATGCCCAAGCTCAAGACCAAGAGCGGCGTCAAGAAACGCTTCAAGATGACCGCTTCTGGCAAGATCAAGCACGGCGTCGCCGGCAAGCGTCACCGCCTGATCAGCCACAATGCCAAGTACATCCGCCAGAACCGTGGAACCGAAGTCCTCAGCGATGCCGACAAGGCGCGCGTCGTGGGCTGGGCTCCCTACGGCCTCAAGTAAAGGAGCGGTTGAACAATGGCACGCGTCAAACGGGGTGTTACCACCCGCGCAAAGCACAAGAGGATCCTGGAGAGCGCGAAGGGCTATTACGGCCGTCGCAAGAACACGATCCGAATCGCCCGCCAGGCCGTCGAAAAGGCCGGGCAGTACGCCTATCGCGATCGCAAAGTTAAGAAGCGGCGCTTCCGCGCCCTGTGGATCCAGCGAATCAACGCCGCAGTCCGCGCCGAAGGCCTGACCTACGGTCAGTTCATCCACGCGCTCAAGCTTGCGAACATCGACCTCGATCGGAAGGTCCTGGCCGACATCGCGATGCACGAGGCGGAAGCGTTCAGCGCGATCATCGCACAGGCGAAGGCAGCACTCGACAAGAAGGCTGCGTAAACGCCGCTAGCCCTTCGGGGTGGGGATCAGGGCGCTGCCGGCAACGGCGGCGCCCTTTTCATTGCGGCGGAAGCGGCGTTCGCTCTAACGCCTCGCGATCCCAGTCGGCGAGGTCAGCTGCCAAGGCATAGGTGTGATTGAGGAAAGCCAGTAGCGCCGCTTCCGGGTCGTAAGCGGAGCGCACCTCGGCATACCCAAGTACGAACTCGCCAAGGGCCGTATCGAATCGGCCAGGCGAACCGTCTCCGTCGCGGAAGCCCGGAGGCTCAGGATAGGCGTAGCTGTAGAACAACGGCTCGGCATCGACGATTCCGGCCGGCCAGAAGCCGGCGCTCGACACCTCGTGGCTATACGCCTCGCGAGCGATCCGGTCGGGCAGACCGGGAACGCCGCCGGGGTGTGGCGGCGCCTTCCGCCCGGAAAAGCGCGTAACGGCGAGATCAAAACTGCCCCAAAAGAAATGGACCGGGCTGCATTTGCCCGTGAAGCCGGCGCGGAATCGCTCGAACACCGGTTCGATGCGGGCCAGGGCGGAATGAAGGCGCTCGGCGGAATCCGGATTGTAAGTTCGCGCCGCGGCGTCCTCCGCGAACGGGACGGCATTCTCGATCTCGTTTGGCTTGCCGTGGAAAGTCGCCGGAAGACCGTGCGATTCGAGCATCGCGATAAGGTTCTTGTGGATTGCAGCGATGCTTCCCAGGTCCAGGGGCAACAGGTCGCGCTCGCCATCGCCGACGTGGAGCACGATGGCATGGCGCGCGAGGTCGAGCGTCAAGGTGAAATTGCCGGCCTGCGATGCGATGGGCTCGATCGCCAAACCCTCGGCAACAGGATGCAGGGTCGCGTGCCAGCCATGATTGACCCATGGTGCATGGGCGACCCGAAGCTTGCCGAGCATCTGGGTTGCCAGATGAAGGATGGCGAAGGTCTCGCCGTCGCGGGCGTGGCTGAGTTCAGGCCAATGCTGCGCCATGGCGCCTTATTAACCGAGCAGGCGGTACGCTGGAAGGGTCAGGAATTCCTCGAATTCGTCAGCCGTGACGAGGCGGTATAGCAACTTGGCGGCCTCCATCAGGTACGGCAGGTCGCCCAGCGCCAGCACCTCCTCCTGGTGCCAATGCTCGAACAGGTCGCGGCTGTAGTGGAAGCCGTCATCGAGCCATGCCTCAAACTTGAGCCACTGCCACAGTTGCGCGCGACAAATCTCCGCGGTCGCGGCGTCCTCCATCAGATTGTAGAGCGGAACCGCGCCGCGCCCGCCTAGCCAGGCGGCAATATATTGGATTGCGACCCGGATGTTCTCGCGGGCACCGGCCTCGGTGCGCGGGCCGGTATGCACTGCGAGCATCATATGGCGGTCGGGCAGTTCACCGGAAACAAACGACAATTGGTTCGAATCCTTCAGGCCCGCGAAGGCTTCCATCGCGACCGGAACGAGCGCGGGATGGGCGACCCAGGTGCCGTCGTGGCCCTGTGCGACCTCCCGATCCTTGTCGGCGCGGACCTTGGCGAAGGCGGCGGCGTTGGCGGCCTCGTCGCCCTTGACCGGAATGAAGGCCGACATGCCGCCCATGGCGAAGGCGCCGCGGCGATGGCAGGTGCCGACCAGCCGCCGGGAGTATGCGGCGAGAAAGGCCTTATCCATCGTCATCGCGGCGCGGTCGGGCGTCAGCCAGTTGGGCGACCGGCCGATCCGCTTGATGGCGGAAAAGATATAGTCCCAGCGCCCGCAGTTGAGCCCGACGATATTTTCCTTCAGCGCGTAGAGTATCTCGTCCATCTGGAACGCGGCCGGAAGGGTTTCGATGAGGACGGTGACCTTCACCGTGCCGGGCGCGAGCCCGAGACGTTCTTCGCAATGTGCGAGCACTTCGCTCCACAGCGCCGCTTCTTCCATCGATTCGAGCTTGGGCAAATAGAAATAGGGGCCGCTGCCGGCGTCGATCGCGGCCTGCGCGCAGTTGGCGAGGTAGAGCGCGGCGTCGACGAAGGCGCCGGCGACCATCTCGCCGGCGACCGTCAGATGTCGCTCTGGCAGGTGGAGGCCGCGCGGTCGGACGATCAGGACCGCCGGCGTGTCGGCAAGCGCATAATGCTTGCCGCTGACGGGATCGGCAAAGGCGAGCGTGCCCGCCCAGCGATCCTTAAGGTTGAGCTGTCCTTGGACCAGTTCTGCCCAAGTCGGGGCGGTGGCATCCTCGAAGTCGGCCATGAACACCTTCGCGCCCGAGTTGAGCGCGTTGATGACCATCTTGGCGTTGGTCGGGCCGGTAATCTCGACGCGGCGATCGAGCAGGTCGGCGGGAATGGCGCCGACGCGCCAGTCGCCGTCGCGGATCGCCTGCGTGTCGGCCCGGAAATCGGGCCAGTCGCCCGCGTCGTAGCGCGCCTGGTGGTCGAGCCGTTCGGACAGCAACCGGCGGCGCGTGCCGTCGAACCGGTCGTGCAATTCGGCGACGAGCTCTAGGGCCTCGTTGGTGAGCACCTCGCCGCCGCGCGCCACCGGGGAGGGCGAGGTCGCGGCGCGCGGACGGTCGAGGACACTGCTCACTGGCTGGCGAGCCTCGGCTCGACGGCGATGGTGTAACGGGTCAGCGCCGCGCAGCGATCGCGGAAGGTCAGGCGCTGCCATTCGGTGCGGGCCCGCACTTCGTCGGGGAACGGGCCGCTGATGGTTTCCGTGCCTGGAACGATCCTGGCGAATTGGCTGTCGGCATAGTCGCCGCCGACGACCCAGTAACGATGCGTCATGATGGTGGCTCCTTCCCGCTCTCGGTTAGGCGTGGGCGAACTGGTCGACCTCGGTCGACTCGGCGAGGGCGACGGTGGATGCCTGACCTGCCGAAATGGCCGTCGCGATCGCGTCGAAATAGCCGGTGCCGACCTCGCGCTGGTGGCGGGTCGCGGTGTAGCCGTCGGCCTCCGCCGCAAGCTCGGCCTGCTGGAGGCGCGAGTAAGCGGCCATGCCTCCGTCGCGGTAGCCGCTGGCGAGCTGGAACATGCCGTGGTTGAGGCTGTGGAAGCCGGCTAAGGTGACGAACTGGAACTTGTAGCCCATCGCGCCGAGTTCGCGCTGGAACTTCGCGATGGTCGCCTCGTCGAGCTTGGCCTTCCAGTTGAAGCTGGGCGAGCAATTGTAGGCTAGCAATTTGCCCGGATACTTCTTGTGTACCGCTTCGGCGAAGGTCCGCGCGTCGTCGAGGTCCGGGTGGCTGGTTTCCCACCACAGCAGGTCGGCATGCTCGGCAAAGGCCAGGCCGCGGGCGATGCAATGGTCGAGCCCGGTGCCTTCCTTGAGGCGGAAGAAGCCCTCGGGCGTGCGCTCGCCGGTGAGGAATTGCCGGTCGCGCTCGTCGACGTCGCTGGTGATGAGGCGAGCGCTTTCGGCGTCGGTGCGGGCGACCAGCACGGTCGGCACACCCATCACGTCGGCGGCGAGGCGCGCGGCGTCGAGGTTGCGGATCGCCGCCTGGGTCGGGATTAGCACCTTGCCGCCTAAATGGCCGCACTTCTTTTCGGACGCGAGCTGGTCTTCGAAATGGACGCCGGCAACGCCCGCCTCGATATAGGCCTTCATGATCTCGAAGCAGTTGAGCGGCCCGCCGAAGCCGGCCTCCGCATCGGCGACGATCGGCGCGAACCAGTCGCGCTGGGCCCCGCCCTCGGTATGTTCGATCTGGTCGGCCCGCTGGAGCGTGCGGTTTATCCGGCGCGCGAGTTCGGGGCCGGTATTGGCCGGGTAAAGCGACTGGTCGGGATACATTGCGCCTGCGGTGTTGGCGTCGGCGGCGGCCTGCCAGCCGCTGAGGTAGATTGCCTCGAGCCCGGCGCGGACCATTTGCATCGCCTGGTTGCCGGTGACCGCGCCGAGCGCGCGAACCGGGTCGGGCTGCTTCAACCGTTCCCACAATTTCAGCGCGCCGCGGCGGGCGAGGCTGTGGTCGGGGACGAAGGATCCGCGCAGGCGCTCCACTTCGGCCGGGCCGTAGGGACGGGTGATCCCGTCGAATCGGCCGTTGGGCGCGGGGACGAATTGGTCAAAACTTGTCATACGCTACGATCCTGAAAAAGCGTGGATGTCAGGCGGAAAGGAAAACCACGCATTCGGCGAATCGTCTCGGCAAAAAGTGTCGGTTTGTCACAAGTTGACTTGTGTTGACGGACACAATTTGACAGTCATGCCCCGTGTCCGCCGCTAAGCTTTTCCTGGGGCATCGCCTGCGCCGCCTTCGCCGCGACCATGACCTGTCGCAGACCGACATGGCGGCAAGCCTTGGGGTGAGCCCGTCTTATCTCAATCACCTTGAGCGCAACCAGCGCCCGGTGACGGCGGCACTGCTGCTTAAGCTGGCCGAACGCTACGACGTCGACATGCGAGCATTTGCCGCTGGCGGCGGTCAGGGGGTCGGGGCGGACGAGCTGGCGGAAATCTTCTCCGACTCTCTGCTCCAGGACCTCGGCGTCCCGCGCTACGAGCTCGCAGAGCTGGCCAATAATGCGCCGTCGGTCGCCGACGCGATCGTGCGGCTCTATGCGGCGCTGAAGGAGGCGGGCCGCGAGGGCGGCGTGGCGGCCGGCGGCGACGCGCGGGCGCTGGTGACCCCGGAAAACTGGGTCCGCGACTATATTCAGGCGCACCGCAATCATTATCCGCGGCTGGAGGAAGCTGCCGAGACCCTGGGCGGCGCGCTGAGCGACCCGCTGTCGATGGCCGAACCGATGCGGCGGCGGCTGAAGGATGCGTGGGGGGTCAGCGCGCGGGTCGTTTCTCAAGCTGAGCTCGGCAACCTTAGCCAACTTTACGACAGGGAACGGCGTCTGTTCCTGTTGTCGAGCCAGTTGCGTGCGGAAAACCGCACCTTCGGCCTGGCATACCAGCTTGCGCTTCTCGAGTTCGCGCCGCTGCTGGAACGGATGGTGGCCGATGCAGCGCCGCCCGACGAGGGAATCGCGCAGCTTCTGCACATGCACCTGGCCAATTACGCCGCCGGCGCCATCATGATGCCTTACGGCCGGTTCCTGGCCGCTTGCGAGGACATGCGTTACTCGATCGACCGCCTATGCGGGGAGTTCGGCGCCAACGTCGAGCAGGTCGCGCATCGCTTCACCACGCTAGGCCGACCCGGCCAGCGTGGCGTTCCTTTCTTCATGCTTCGGGTCGATCCGGCCGGCAACGTGTCGAAGCGCTATGCCGGCGATCAATTCCCTTTCTCGCGGTTCGGCGGCACCTGCCCGCGCTGGAACCTGCATGCCGCCTTTCAGGCGGCTGGGCAGGTGGTCACCCAGCTGATCGAAACCCCTGACGGCCAGCGCTTCTTCACCGTCGCGCGGACCATCGAGCGGCCGATCAAGACCGAGCTTGGCGGCGGCCTGCTGGCAGTCGGGCTAGGCTGCCACATCGAGCATGCTCACAAATTGCATTGCGCCGACGGTTACGACCTGGAGCGGGCGCCGGTGACTCCGGTCGGCCCGGCCTGCGCCATCTGCCCGAGGCTGGACTGCGGCTATCGCGCGACTCCGCCGCAGGGCCGGATGCTGGCTGTGGACCGGACGAAGAAGACGATTTCCCCCTACCCGTTCGTCGCTTCGTGAACCTTTTGCTTGTGCGGCGCAGCGCGGCTAAGGGCGTGGCCCATGTCGAACTGGGTTGAACAAATCGAAGCGGCGCCAAGCCTCGCGGCGCTCGAGGAGCTACGCGTCGCGGCGCTCGGCAAGTCCGGCGCGATCACCGCCAAGCTGAAGTCGCTCGGCGCGATGGATGCAGACACGCGCACCGTCGAGGCGCCGAGAATCCATGCCGAGCGCGAGGCGGTGACATCCGCCATCGCTGCGCGCAAGGAGGCCCTGGAATTCGCCGAGCTGGAGGAAAGGCTAGCGACCGAGCGGCTCGACCTTTCCCTTCCCGCCCCTTTCGCCCCGACGGGATCAATCCATCCGGTCGCGCAGGTGATGGACGAGCTCACGGAGATTTTCGCCGACCTTGGCTTCGCGGTCGCGGAAGGCCCGGAGATCGAGGACGACTGGCACAATTTCACTGCCCTCAATATCCCCGAAGCGCATCCGGCGCGGGCGATGCAGGACACATTCTACATCGAGGGTGACGGCCATCGCGTGCTTCGTACCCACACGTCGCCGGTGCAGATCCGAACGATGCAGTCGCAGAAACCGCCGATCCGCATCATCGCTCCGGGTCGGGTGTATCGCAGCGACAGCGACGCCACGCACACGCCGATGTTCCACCAGATCGAGGGGCTGGTGATCGACAAGGGCATCACCATGGGCCACCTGAAATGGACCCTTGAGACGTTCCTGAAAGCCTTTTTCGAGCGCGACGACATCGTCCTTCGACTGCGCCCTAGCTATTTCCCGTTCACCGAGCCGTCGGCCGAGGTCGATATTGGCTGGTCGACGGAAAAGGGCCGCCGGGTCGTTGGCGGCTCGGAAGGCTGGATGGAGGTATTGGGCAGCGGCATGGTCCATCCGAAGGTCATCGCCAATTGCGGGCTCGACCCCGACGAGTGGCAGGGCTTCGCGTTCGGCACCGGCGTCGACCGGCTGGCGATGCTGAAATACGGGATGGACGATTTGCGCGCCTTCTTCGACGGCGACCTGCGTTGGCTGAAGCATTACGGCTTCAAGTTCCTCGACGTTCCCACGCTGAGCGGGGGAGTCGGCGCATGAAATTCACCCTTTCGTGGCTGAAGGACCACCTCGACACGGATGCCGATGCCGCAACGATCGCCGAGACGCTGACAAACATCGGCCTTGAGGTCGAAGACGTCGGCAATCCCGCGGAAGCGCTGAAGCCGTTTACCATCGCCCGCGTGCTGACCGCCGAGCGGCACCCGCAGGCCGACAAATTGCAGGTGCTGACCGTCGACACTGGATCGGGCGAGCCGCTGCAGGTGGTATGCGGTGCGCCCAATGCTCGCGCCGGGCTGATCGGCGTGTTCGGCGGGCCGGGAACCTACGTTCCGGGAAGCGACTTCACGCTGAAGAAGGCAGCGATCCGCGGCGTCGAATCCAACGGCATGATGTGCTCGTCGCGTGAGCTGGAGCTTGGCGAAGATCACAGCGGCATCATCGAGCTTGCCGAGGATGCGCCGGTGGGAACCAGCTTTGCCGAATACGCCGGCCTGGACGACCCGGTGTTCGACGTTTCGATCACGCCGAACCGACAGGACTGCATGGGCGTGCGCGGAATTGCGCGCGACCTTGCCGCGGCGGGGGTTGGCTCGCTCAAGCCGCTCAAATTGCCGGAGATCGAAGAAAACTTCGACAGCCCGGTCGAAATCCGCACGCAAGATCCTGATGGTTGCCCGGCCTTCTACGGACGGACGATACGGGGCCTTACCAACGGCACGTCGCCCGAGTGGATGCAGGCCCGGCTGAAGGCAGTGGGGCAAAGGCCGATTTCGGCGGTGGTCGACATCACCAATTACGTGATGATCGACCTCGGCCGGCCGAGCCATGCCTATGATCTCAAGACCCTGGCTGGCCCGGTCGTCGCTAGGCGGGCCAAGCCGGGCGAAACCGTCGTCGCACTCAACGAGAAGGAATATGCGCTCACGCCCGAGATGACGGTGATCGCCGACGACAATGGCGTCCACGATATCGGCGGGATCATGGGCGGCGAGCATAGCGGTGTCGCCGCCGACACGACCGATGTCCTGTTGGAGATCGCCTATTTCGACCCCGACCGCATCGCGCGGACAGGTCAGGCGCTGGCCTTGACCAGCGATGCCAGGACGCGCTTCGAGCGCGGAGTCGATCCGGCATTCCTTGATGACGGGCTGGCGATCCTTACCGGCATGATCCTCGAGCATTGCGGCGGCGAGGCGAGCCGGAGTGTTCGCGCAGGACAGCCGCCCTCCGGTGCACGACGGGTCCCGTTCCGGCCCGAGCGGGTTGCGGAGCTTGGCGGAATGCAGGTCGCCAAGGACGAGCAGGTCGCGATCCTGGAACGGCTTGGCTTTACCGTGGACGGGGCGGAGGCGAACGTGCCCACCTGGCGCCGGGACGTGGACTGTAGTGCCGACCTGGTGGAAGAAATCATCCGCATAGTGGGCTTGGACAAGATCCCGTCGGTTCCATTGCCGCGCCCGGACGGGGTCGCGCGCGCCACCGCGACCCGAGGCCAAATGATCGAGCGCCGGGCACGGCGGGCCGCCGCTGCGCGCGGGCTTGAGGAAGCTGTGACGTGGAGCTTCATTGCCGAACGCGAAGCGGACCTGTTCGGCGGAGCGGCGCACAAGCTCGCAAATCCGATAAGCGAAGACATGAAGCATATGCGGCCGTCGCTGCTTCCTGGCCTGGCCGTCGCCGCTCGGCGCAACCGCGACCGCGGCGCCGACAGCGTCCGCCTGTTCGAAGTCGGCCGACGCTACCTCGCCGATGCGGAACGGCCGACGTTCGGCCTCCTGCTGGCCGGTGAGCGCACACCGCGCAACTGGCAAACTGGCAAGGCGCGAGCTTTCGACGCTTTCGACGCCAAGGCCGAAGTGCTCGCCATCCTCGATGCGGCTGGGGCGCCGGTTACCAACTTGCAGCTCACCATGAGCGCGGGCGAATGGTGGCACCCGGGGCGATCCGCCACGCTCGGTCTTGGTCCGAAGACCATTCTCGCCCAGTTCGGTGCGCTCCATCCGCGCGTATTGAAGGCGCTCGACTTGCCTGAAGAGACAGTCGCGGCAGAAATCTTCCTCGACGCCATTCCCGCGCCGCGATCAAGCAGCCGGGCGCGCCTCGCCTATGCACCGCCGGCACTGCAGGCGCTGACCCGCGATTTCGCCTTCATAGTGCCTGACGACATCGCCGCGGACGCCCTGGTCCGGGCCATACGGGGCTCGGACAAGGTGCTGATCGCCGACACGCGAATCTTCGATCGTTACGAAGGCAACCAAGGCCTCAGCCTGACTGTCGAAGTCACGTTGCAGCCGACTGAGGCGACACTGACCGACGCGGAGATTAGCGATGTGTCGAAGAAGGTTGTCGCGGCGGCAGAGAAGCTCGGGGCGACGCTCAGGTCGTAGGCAGATTCAGCGCGTTGATCGCAGCGTGCACGCGCGCCTCGACCTCTTCGCGCTTGAGGCCGGGCGGGATGATCTCGCCCACCCTGAAGTGAATCGTTCCCGACCGCTTCACGAAGCCGCGCGGCCAGACCCGCCCGCTGTCGACGGCAATCGGAACAACCGGCAGCCCAAGCATTCGGTAAAGGCCGGCAAAACCCGGCCGAAGCTGCGGCCGCGCCCCACGCGGAACCCGGGTGCCTTCCGGAAAGATGATCACCGGCCTTCTGTCGACGACGGCCTGTTTGGCGAGGCTCATCATCTGACGAAGGGCCGTGGCGCCGGCGTCCCGATCGACCGGGATGACGCCATAACGTCGCGTCACCCGCCCGAAGACGGGGATGTCGGCAAGTTCCCGCTTCAAGACGACGACCGGCGTATCGGCGAAGCGCAGGGTGTCGATCGCCTCGACCATCGACTCGTGCTTGACGGCGATGAGGTAGGGACCCGCCGGAAGTTTCCCCTCCCATTCGAAGCTAATGCCCATGACGTGCCGAAGAAGCCAGTAGTGCATCCGCGACCAGCTGTGGACGATGGCCTGCACCGGGCCCGAGCCCATCGGGCTGACCGCTAGAACTCCGAAACAATGTATCGCCGTTCCGGGGAAGAACAGTAGGTTGAAGAGGATCGAGCGGATCAGCGCCATCAGATGTCGAGCCAAACCGCGAGGCGGCGAAGAATGTACTTGTTATATTCGCCGAAGAGGGTGACGAAGCGCGGTTCGCTTCGAACCGCATCCGGTAGAACCGTAACATCCTTGCCGAGTTGGCGGCGAAACTCATACTCCGCCCGGCGCATGTGCCAGTCGCTCGTGATCAGCCTGATCGAACGATAGCCGCGCTTGCGGATCCAGCGCCGCGCTTCTTCTGCATTTGAGCGGGTGTCGACCGATTCCGACCCGAGATCGACGCAGCATTGCACGAGCTGCCGCTTGCCTCCGAGACGGCGCACGAGATCCCCCTTGGTCACCGACGGATCGGCCCCCGCGATCAGCATGCGCTTGCCGCGACCGTCGCCGAGCATCGCTACGCCCTGCTCGATACGTCCCTCGCCCCCAGTAATGGCGACGATCCCGTCCGTTCGCGCGTCGGCATCCGCCGGCTCGGCGAGCGTAATCGAGAACAGGAAGAAGCCGAGGGCATAGAGGATTGCCACCAGCGAGCCGAGGCGCAGGATCATAGCCGTTCCCCAAGCGACCGGAGTACGGCGTAGCGGGCGACAAATGTCGCCAGAATTGCGACCAGCAGGGGCAGGAGCGCCAGAATCGCGATGTCTATCGCACCAATGACGACAGCCCCGCCGAAGCCTTCGGCCCAGCCCTGAATCGCTCCCGCCACGACGAGCAACACTACGCCGGCAAGGACCGCGCCGGCCGTTCCGCCGACTAGGGAATCCAGGGCGATGCGGCGCTGGAAAAGGCGGGCGATCTGGTCGTCGGTCGCGCCGATACCGTGCATAACCTCTATGGTCGCGCGATGAGCAACCAGCTCGCCCCGAGTCGCGAGAATAACGGCTGCGGCGGTCGCCATTGCGATCAGCACCACGAGGCCGATTGCAAGAAGCCCGAGCGATCGAAGAGCCGCGGTGAGCGGGGCCAGGGCTTCGCGATGGGCGATGAATTGCGCCCCGGAGATTGCGCCTTCAATGCGCTTCGCGACATCATCGAGCGAGGCCCTTGGGGCGAGATCGACGTCGATCAGCGCCGGAAGAGGCAGATCGTCTCCGGCACCTTCCGGCCCTAGCCAGCGCTCGAGCATTGCGCGCATCGCCTTCGGGTCAACGGGCCGGACGGCGCTTATTCCCTCGATCCTCCCCAGCGCTTCAGCGGCTTGTGGCTGTCGATCGGCGCCGCCGACGATCTGAACGGAATAACGCTGCTCGGTGCCCGTGGCCGCGAGACCGGCGGCATTGGCGAGCGCGAGCCCTGCAGTTGCGATGATGACCATGACGAAGGTCATGATAGCCAGGACGTAGGGCGTCGGGCCCTTGAACCGTCCACCGCCGAGTAGCCGGCGCTCGGCCGGAGTCGCGGCAACGAGCGCGCCGATCATGACAGGACCTCGGAAATTGGCGGATGCCGCAGGGCGCCGGTAGGGTCGACCAAGGTGCCCTTGTCGATCCGCATCAGATGCGCGCCGGGGGTAGCGGCAACCAGGGAAAGGTCGTGGGTAGCGACGACAATCGTCGTGCCAAGCCGATTGAGTGCACCAAGGAGGAACAGGATGCGCTTGGCCATTTCGGAATCGACGTTTCCGGTCGGCTCGTCCGCGACAAGCAATTCGGGCCTGGCGATGACTGCGCGAGCAATCGCGACGCGCTGCTGCTCCCCGCCCGACAGGGTCGGCGGCCTTGCGCTTGAGCGATCGGAAAGGCCGACCCAGGCCAGCATTTCCCGGACCGGCCCTTCCGTTTCCTCCTCGCTGGCACCGGCGATGTGGAGCGGCAGCGCTACATTGTCGAAGGCCGACAAATGACTGATCAGGCGGAAGTCTTGATAAATCACGCCGATCCGTCGCCGGAAACCGGGAAGCGCGACACGCGGCTGTTCGGCTAGGTCCTGATCGAACAGCCGAATCCGGCCCCGCGTCGGCCGTTGGGCAAGATAGAGCAATTTGAGGAGCGAAGTCTTGCCGGCGCCGGACGGGCCGGTGAGAAAGTAGAAAGCGCCGCGCTGGAGGCGAAAGTCGAGGTCGCGAAGAATTTCGGCACCGGTCCCGTACCGGAGGCCCACGCGGTCGAACTCGACGATCGTCGACAAGAAAAACCCCCACTAACAGCGGCAGCCAAGCCCTTTCGCGACAGCTAGTGACACGAGGGACGCGCCTTGCCAATGACGCCAACATGCTGTTTACCGAACTTCTACCTCAAGCGGGAGGGTTCTTGCCCAGCCATGATCCTGACCTGTCCTGAATGCAGCACGAAATATGTCGTCAAGGACGGCGCCATCCCCGATGGCGGCCGGCAGGTGCGGTGCGCTTCCTGCAAGCACAGCTGGCACCAGGATCCTGAGCCTAGAGAAGAGCAGCCGGGGGAGCCGGAACCGCAAATGGTGGCCGAGGAGGCGCCGGTCCTTCCTGAAGACATGCCAGCCCCGGAACCAGTCCCGGTACCCGATCCCGACGAGCGCGTCCTTTCCCAGCCGGAACCGGTTGCAGCCGCGGAGACCGTGACAGCCGAGGATCCACGCTGGGAACAGGTCGAGACCGGGCCGGAATGGAGCGAACAAGCCTCCTCGGAAACAATGGAATTTCAAACTTATTTCGAGGATGAGGGCCGCGAGCGTAAGCGGCGAGCCTGGCCGCTTGTCCTGGCCGCGCTGTTGCTAGCCGCGTTGGCGGCCGTTGCCTTCTGGTTCCTGGCACCAGCCGACATAAAGGCACGGATCGGAATTGCCGACCGTGGCGGAACACCCCTCCAGGTTATGGGGCTAAGCCAGGATCGGCAACGGTTGGCGAGCGGGAATGACCTGTTCACGGTGAGCGGGCGGATCGTCAACCCAACCGACGAGAGCCAGCGTGTCCCGCCGCTTCAGGCTGAACTTCTCGCCGACAACAAGCAGACGGTCATATACCGCTGGACGATCGCGCCACCGGCCGAAACACTGCCGCCGAATGACAGCAAGGTTTTCCATAGTGCGGAAATGGGCGTTCCCGACGGCGGGAAATATCTGCGCCTACGCCTCGTCTCGATCGGGGGATAAGAACCTAGTTGAATTCGACCAGGCGGGCGGGGCGTAGCTCGCCGCCTTCGGTACGAATGCTGCTCGCCTGGATGAGGGGAAGGCCCGCGTCCTGCGATTCGCTCGATGAGATTCTTGCACCGCTGATGATCCGAACGCTGACCGAGGCCGTCGCCCGAGTGCCGGTCGCGGCTTCACTTCGGCGCATCGCCGAAACGTCCTGGGGACTGGCGGTAGCAGCAAGAAAGAGAAGAAGAACGCTCATCACAGGCATGAAAGCATGAGCGCGGCAAAAGGTTAACAGCTTTTTAGGAATTGGCCCAAAATGGAGCAAATTGAAGGGCGTTGCGCACACCGGTTCGCGATGCTAGAGGCCGCGCCTTACCAGGGCGGCGGGCATCGGCTCCGTCGCTTTTTCAGTGCGGTCGTGGCGGAACTGGTAGACGCGCAACGTTGAGGTCGTTGTGTCCGAAAGGACGTGGAAGTTCGAGTCTTCTCGACCGCACCATCATCGAAACCAGAACAGTCCGGGGGACTGTTCGCCTGTCCGTCCATCCGACAGTGATTATCTGCGAATGCGTTGCAAAATCGCTTTAGCGCAATGTCGTGCCAGACGACTCTGCTGACGAGGCGGCTTGAGCCAGGCTGGATGAGCGCAGGATGCGAACCACTCCCAGTCTGCCGAGCGGCTTGTCGCGGTCTATGACGATCGCCACGCCAAGGTCCGCGCTCGCCGATATGGCCTTGGCGGTTCCTGGCGCGAGCCGCAGCTTGTAGCTTCCGTAACGCACTCGCTCGAACAGGAAATAGCCGTCGATGTCGCTCATCGCGCTCGCCAGCACCTCGCCGTCCAGAGCAACCAGCTGAAGTTCCAGCCCCTCATATTCGCTGCCGTCTTCCTTCGCGGCATAGCCCTCGATCGAGCCGCCGCCGACAAGCGCGATCTCTACAGTCGCATCGACGCCGGGGCGTGGAACAACGACTTGCGCCGGCTTGGCCGGGGCAAGGGCGGGATTGGCTAGGCTCGACTGGTCGATTCCGACCGCAACGGGGACGTAAGGCGCGAGTCCGCCGATCAGCGTGGTTCCGTTCTTGTCGGTCGGGCGGTCCGCAAGCTTGAGACCGGTCGTGACGAAGGCCTCAGCGGCAGCCGGTTCATCTTTGTCGCGCCGCCCGTTCTCGTTCAAATCCTCGAATACGCGCGCCTTGACGAGCCCGGTTGTCGCCAGTCTCTGTCGCGTAGGCCGCCAATTGCCCTGGAACGGGTCCATCGCGAAATTGAGGCTAACCCCGGCCGCGACCGAGCCATCACTGGCCGCCTCACCGGTAATCGACACGGCCATCGCGTCGAAGCGTCGGATGTAGCTCATTCGGCCGCGAAGGCGCTGGGTGTCCGCGGTGTATGCAATTCCCGCCTCGAGATCGGTGGTTTCGCCAGCCGACCAGTAAGCATTGATTTCGGCGCTGTCGAAGCGGCGCTCCGGCTCCACCTTCCAGCTTGCACCGCCGCGCAGCCGAACCCGTCCGACATAGCCCGAGGCGATCAGAGATGCGTCAACTTCGTTTCCTTTGGCTTCATTATCGCCTTGGCGGAGCTGGCGCCGGACCGTCGTCTCGCCAGCGAGGTTGAAGCGGCCGATCCGGGTGGACAATCGCGCAGCGGCGTCGAGCTCCTTGCCCCCGTCCAAACGCTCGACGAGGCGGACATCGCCACTTAGCGGCATGGCGACCTGTCCAAGCTTGATCGGAACCGAGGCGCCGAGGCGATGCTCGGCCTTGATCGCTGTTCCCGATTCGTCGGTTGAGGCGATGAACTGCTGCGAGAATTGGGTGGCGGCGTTGAGATTGACACGCCCCACCTTGGTCGCGACCTGGGCGCGAAAGGCCGTCCCGCCGCGCGTGTCGCGGGCGATGGCCAGTTCGCCGAGCGCGCGGCCGATTGAGTAGCGAAAGGACCCCTCGACGTAGGACAGGCGCTCGTCCTGCACCTCGAGCGAGCGGATAAGCGCGCCGACCGAGAGGCGTTCCGACACACCGTAACGAGCCTCCACGGCGACATCCGGCGCCTTGCTCGGTTCACGGGAGTCGATCAGCTCGGTCTCGGACTGGAACTTGGATTCCCGGAAGGCCAGCAATGGCGTGTTCGGCTGACGAATGCCAGCCCAGTACCAGAAGGTACCCGGGGGCACGTTGTCCTGGCCGACATTGACGCTCTCGACCCGGCGCTGGATCTGCCCCTGCGGGCCATAGAGTACGACTTCGAAGTTATTTTCGCCGTAAAGCATCTCGACGTTATCGAAATGATAGAGGCCGTCGCCGTCAGCGCCGTCGTAGAAGGCGACGAGGCTGTCGTTACGATAGAGTTCCGCGTCCCAGCCGTCCGGCAACTCGCCGGTGAAGGACGTGCGATCGAAGTTCGATCGGTGGGTGAGTGGCTCGTTGGTAACGACGACGCCGCGGCCGACGGCACTGCCACCGCTGAAATCGCTGCGCACGCCTTCCACGTCGCCGATGGCGAAATGCGTCGCCTTGAGCGGGCCGAGCAGGTTTCCGTCGGGATCGGAGCGATAAATCTGGGCGCGGACGGTGTCGATCGCCCGCTCCGAACTGCCACTGACCCGGAAGGAGTAAGACATGGCCGCAATCTCGCCCGCACCAGCGACGGCGACGGAACGGTCGACCTTCAGTCCACTATCGGCGCTGTAGGTCGCGCCGGCATTGACCATGAATTCAAGCGCGGGGGCCCGCCAAAGACGATATGGCAGACGCACCCGCGGCAGATCGGCGGTCTCGATCGAGGCCTTCCGCTTGAGTTGGGCAGCGCGAAGTCGCCGCTCGGCCGCGAGTTCAACCGGAAGTTTGGCTTCGCTTTCGACCTGCAGGAGCGAGATTCCGGTCTTCGCTTCGAGCGAGAGCGAAAACCATCGGCCGAGGTATTGGGCATCAACGCACCAGCCTTCAGGTACATCCCGAACGACCGTTGATGCAAATGATTCGCGTTTGCCTTTTAGAATAACAATGCCGGCGGCTTTGTCGATTTCGATGCTGTTTTTCTGGTCGAACGCCCAGCCGGAAGCCCGGTTAGCCTCAAGATCGATCTTCATCGGCACGTCGAGAGCGGTCAGGAAGTCGCCGAATACCAGGCAGGGGCCGCTTGGGGTTGTGTAGGCCCGGACACCGTCGCCCAGGCGCAGGCGGCGAAGGCTGACATCGAGCAGGAATTGCTCGTCCGGGTCTGCGCTCCAGCCGTCGGCGACCGGCGCGGAAGCGACAGCGGCCACCGTTCCCGCGCCAATCAGCGCGAGAAGGGCGGCCAGCACCTTCCACCAATGCCGGAAGAACGCCATGAACACGGGTCCCCTGAAGCTACCTCCCTTAAAGGACCGCGCTCGTTTCGGCGGAAAGGACGGCACCGCTGTCGGTGGTCTCGTAGAACTGGACGGTGACCGGGCCGCTTAGCGAACCGCTATAGTCGGCCGCCTTGGGCACCACGACGGTGCGGCTGTCGATTTCCCGATAGACGGCGATCCCCTTGGCGATCGCAACCGGGGTCTTGACCCCTGCCTTCATCACCCGAATCTCGCCGAAGAGGGAGCGATTGCCGTTGCGCGAGAGCGTCAGCGACACCTCTTCGCCGCCCTTTCCGGCGATATGTCGAACATTGGCGATCGCGGCCTTCGCCTCGACCTTACCGAGGCGGACGATGACGGGAATGGTCACGCCGTAGATCGGGATGAGCTGGAACGCGACCGTCGAGGCCTCGGCCGGCTTGTCGACAGGCTTGGGATCCGGAATCGCGCGAAAGAGCAGGTGGATTCGATATTCGCCGTCGGCAAGGCCGGCGGGCGCGCGGGCTGAAACACGGATCGATTGCGGCTCGTTGGGAGGAAGGGTTACCTTTCGCGGAGCGAAGATGACCATTTCCTCCGCGGCCTTCTCGTCGCCATTGGGGTCCGTGACCGCGACGAGCTTGCCTTCCGGGGTCATCCTGCGGAATTCAGCGGAGACCCGGTAAGTCGCCGTCGCATCGCCGACATTCTTGAGAATGATTTCCGTCCCGCGTCCGCCGTTGAGGATGACTCTCGTGGGGGCAACGAGCAAATCGCCAACCCCGGCATTCGCGGTCGGTACCAACAGCAGGCTGGCGAAGAGGCCGGCAACAGCGGCCAGCGAACGGCGGTAATGACGCATGCGAAATTCTCCCCACTTCTGCCGAGCGGCAGTCAGAAGGAAGTTTGGTCCAAAATGGTTAGTATCTTCCTAACCATGACTCCTCAGCATTTCGAAAGCGCGCCCGGTGCGCGGAAACGAAAAAGGCGAGGTTCCGGAGAACCTCGCCTTTACCGGCCACGAAGGAGAGGATCCTACTGATAATCGGCGGTGACCGTGAACGTGCCCTGGTAGCTGCCGCCGGCCGTTGCCTGATCGATGGTGACGCTTCCGCCGACATAAAAATTGAGCCCCGGGAAGCCGGAGTTGGGAAGCTGGATGGTATAATTGCCTGTTCCGTTGTTGGCAGCGAGGCTATGCTTCGTGACGAAGGTCAGCGTCGGCGGCGTGCCCGTCGCGCCCTGGAGCGTCAAGGTCACATTGAGCGGCACACTTAGCGTGATGTTGGCGTTGTTCGATCCCTGCAGGTTGAACATCGCTGCCGCCGGGGTGCCGGTGCAGGCGAAGCCGCTGGCGCAATAAGTCGACGTCTGGCTCCCGGCGGCGTCGATCGTGAAGGTGCCTGAGAAACTTGCGGTAGACGGCGTGACGATGGTCCCAAAGTCGACCGTTCCGCCACCGGTCATCTGCAGCGGCTTCAACACATTGGCCTTTGCCGTGGCGTTGGCCGTAGCGGCCTGAGCGCCGGTCGAGCAGAGGCCAAAAGCAGCTATGGCCGCAGCGCCGAACAGGATTTTGCGAACTGAAACCAACATGTTCACTTCCCGAAAAATCTACGCCGGAATGGCGTCAAGGTAAGCGGACCATTAACCTTGTCATGCTTTCAAAAGTGCGCCGAAGCATGGTTACCGGCGGGTTAAGACTTCAGCCGACGCATGCGCAAAAAGAAGGGCGGGGAGTTTCCTCCCCGCCCCGCCGTTCCCTTTGAGGGAAGCCGACGATTGTCTTAGAGATATTCAGCCGAGACCGTGAAGGTTTCGCTGTACGTGCCGGTCAAAACATCGCCGCGAACGCGCAGCGTACCGCCGACGCTGAAGGTTGCATCGCCGCCGGTTAGAACGAGGCTCGTCTCTTCAACGGCATCGAGGTTGTCGTCGCCGCTGAGTTCAAGATCGACATCGAGGAAGTCGTTGGTCGCGCCGGTGACGCCATCGAGGTCGACCGACGGGTCGATCGTCACCTGGACGCTTTCATCCGGAGCGCCGCTGACGGTGAAATTCGCGGCCGTCTTGGTCGCCGAGCAGGCCCAGGCCGCGTCGCAGCCGCCGAAAGCGCCGGCGGTGTCGACCGTGAAGTTGTAGTAGGAAGCCGGGGCGACCGTGGTGCCCTTCACCAACACACCGAAGTCGAGCGTGCCGTTAATGTTGTCGATCGACAGCGGCTGAAGGATGCGGACCTTGGCCGTGCCAGTTTCCGTGGCCGGGTTGCCGTTGGCTGCGAACGCCGGGGTCGCGACGAAGGCGAGACCGGCAGCGGCGACCAGCGCCGTCTTCTTGAACTGATTGAACATGTCTAAATTCCCCACTGGTTCCAAATCGTCGGCTGTCCGAACCCTCGGGCTCGCCATCCGTACCGTCTCATTAACCGCAACCGCTTACGGCTTTGCTTTGAGTCATGGTTACCGGGTTGTTCACTGTTTCCGCGCTGTCACAGGTAGTCGACGGAGACCGGCACGTCGCCGCGATATTCCCCATCGGCATCGCCAGTTAGGACGAGCTCGCCGCCGATCCGGAACTCCAGCTTGCCGTTTGAATCGAGCGCTGGATCGCTTGGAAGATCGCTGATCACCGATTCGACGACCAATGATCCGCCCTTGATCCCGCGAAGCTCCACCCGCTTCGGCAAATCAATGGAAACCTTGCGGCCGGGACGGCCGCTGACGACGATTCTGGCGACAACCGCGCGTCCGCCGATCGAGGCAATCGAGCCACTCGCAAGTCGCGTCCCATCGGGTGTCAGCCGCGCACTTCCTTCACCAGTGCTGGCGAGCAGCAGGCGGTCGAAATCGAGATCGGTGTCGACCGAAATATCGAGCGACTCCTCATCGCTGGATTCCTGGGACGCAACACTGGGCGTTTCGCACAGGCGGCATTGCGCGCTTGCCGGACGGACGTGAGCGATCGCCGCGGCAAGCACGGTCAAACCGACAACAAGGGCGTACCTGTGGCCCGACATCCCGCGAGGCTATTCCCGCAGGAATGAAAACATGGTTAAGGCAAGCTTCACACCATGAGCCACAGGAGCAGCGCCATGAACGATATGCGCGAATCCCGGCTGAGCGACGCCGAATGGCGATCGAAGCTCACCCCCGAACAATATCGAATCCTGCGCGAGGGCGGCACCGAGCCGCCGTGGAGCGGAGCGCTTCTGGAGAACAAAGGCGAGGGCGAATATCGCTGCGCGGGATGCGGCGCGCCCCTGTTCGAAAGCGGCTCGAAATATGACAGCGGCTCCGGGTGGCCGAGCTTCACTCGCCCGGCAGACAGTGAAGCTGTCAGCGAAAAAAGCGACGACAGCCACGGGATGGTTCGGACCGAAGTGCGCTGCGCGAAGTGCGAGGGCCATCTCGGCCACGTCTTCCCGGACGGGCCCGGCCCGGAGGGATTGCGGTACTGCATCAATTCGGCGGCGCTCGATTTCGCCGCGAGCGACGAATCCGAAAACGACTGACGCTTGCTGCTGCAGAAGCTTCCAACTAACGCTTGAGGGCGAATGGCACGATCAGCCCAAAAGAGCTCCGGCGGCAAGGTCGTGACTGCGCTCAAGTATCTCGTCGCTGCGGCTATTCTCGCCGTTGTCGCTTTGGCCGTCGCAGTTGGTATCGCGATGAGCTCGCTTCCCGATTATGACGAGCTTGCCCAGCGCGACGACCTTGGACAGATGGTCCGGGTCCGGGCGACCGACGGGACATTGCTCGTCTCGATGGGCCCGACCTTTGGCCGCTGGCTGCCGTACGACGACATCCCCAAGACGATGCGCTCGGCGATGATCGCGGTCGAGGACAAGCGCTTCCGAAGCCATATCGGCGTCGACCCGATCGGCATCGCCCGATCCTTCAAGGTACGGCTTGAAAGCGGCCGCTGGCGGCAGGGCGGATCGACAATCACCCAGCAGCTCGCCCGCAACATCTTCCTGACCAACAGCCGGACCTTCGGCCGCAAGGTGAAGGAAGGCGTCCTGGCCCTCGCGCTCGAGCGGAAGTTCTCCAAGGACCAGATCCTCGAGCTGTACCTCAACCGCGTCTATTTCGGTGGCGGGGCCTACGGCATCGATGCCGCCAGCCGGACATTCTTCGGGCATGGCGCCGACCGTCTGAGCCTCGGCGAAGCGGCGATCATCGCCGGTCTCGTCAAGGCGCCCTCCAACTATTCGCCGACCGCCGATGTCGAGGCCGCCCGCGGCCGCGCCAGCGTCGTGCTTGCAACGATGGTCCAGAACGGTTTCGTCTCGCCATCCGCCGTCATCGGCATCGACCCCGCGACCATCCGGCTCCAGCCCCCGTCGAAGCAGAATAGTGCCCGCTACTTCACCGACTGGGCATTGCCGCAACTCGATACCTTGATCGACGAAACCTCCGAGCCGATTGATGTCTGGACCACGCTGGATCCGCGAATGCAGTTGGCGGCCGACCGCGCCATCAACGCCAATGTTCCGCGCGGCGCCCAGGGCGCACTCGTCGCGCTCGACCGCGATGGTGCCGTGCGGGCGATGGTCGGCGGCCGCGACTATGTCGATTCGATCTACAACCGGGCGACCCAGGCAGAGCGCCAGCCTGGCTCCGCGTTCAAGCTTTTCGTCTATCTCACCGCGCTCGAGAATGGCATGAAACCGACCGACGTCGTTGTGGATGAGCCCGTGACGATCGATGGCTGGACGCCGCGCAACTCGACACGGACCAACGCCGGGCCCGTGACGCTGCGGGAGGCTTTTTCCCGTTCGATCAACACCATCAGCGCCAAGATCGGCGAGCAGTTCGGGTTCGGAACGATTGCGGACATGGCCCGGCGATTCGGGATCGGCACCGACATTTCGACCTTTCCATCGATGGTGCTCGGAACGAGCGACGTTCGGCTGATCGACATGACTCGCGCCTTCGCGTCGGTCTCAAACCGCGGCGTTAGTGTCATGCCCTATGCCATCCGGCGCGTTGTCACCGCGGACGGCCGCCTGCTCTACCAGCACGAGCGCAACGAGGAGCGCGTGTTGGTCGCGCCGTGGGTGGCGGCGGGAATGACCGATCTCCTCCAATCGGCAGTCCTCAGCGGGACCGGCCGGGCCGCGCAAATCGGACGGCCCGTTGCCGGCAAAACCGGAACGACCAGTTCCAACAAGGACGGCTGGTTCATCGGCTTTTCAAGCGGGATCACGACCGGCGTGTGGATGGGCCGCGACGACGCGCGTGCCGTCGGCGGGCTGCAGGGCGGAACCGCGCCGGCAAGGGCTTTTCGCGATTTCATGGTCGTGGCGGTGGCCAATCGCCCAGTCGAGAATTTCGAGACCGACGTGCCCCTGCCTGACTGGCAGCTGGAGCCCGACGAGGAAATGTGGGGCGCACCCTACGACGAAAACATGACCGGCCCGATCCTGGTCGACGAAAACGGGATGCCGATCGGGCCGCAACCGGCCGATCCGCTGGCTCCGGCCACACCCTCTCCTAGCCCGGATCAGCGCGGGCCCGACCAGACCGAACTCGACCGCATTTTCAACAGCCCGCCCCCGCCGCCCCAGCGCGCTCCGGTGCAGCCGCGCGAACAACCGGTGCGGCAACAGCAGCCACGCTCACAGTCGGCGCCCGACCCCTTCAGCCGCGCGGAGATCCTTCGCAGCTCTAACCGGGCGGCGGCTCCGTCGCCGCCGTAAATCCGGGCTTCCAGTTCCTTGAAGGCGTTGCCGTGGTTCATGTGGACGCGATGCGCCACCTCATGCGCCACGACCCACTGCCGAACATGGGGCGGCGCCATCACCAACCGCCAATTATAGCGGATCGCACCGGCCGACGAGCAGCTGCCCCAACGCGTGCCGGCGTCACCGACGCGAACCGAACTAACGGTGACGCCAGCAAAGAAAGCCGCCGCGGCCGTCTCGCCGGAAAGCCGCTCCAGCGCTTCGGCACGAAGCCAGCGCAAAATCCGCGCCTCGAACGATTCGATCGGCCCGCCGCAAACCAGGGTGCCGCCGCGAAGTGCCGGGGTTCGCGGCTCGGCAGGTTCCCAGTTAAGGGCCACCTCGCGGCCATCGAAGGGGATGGTCGCGCCTGGAACAATCGGATTCCATTTTGGGATCCTGGCGATCGCGCCTTTCGCCCAGTCGCGCTGTCCGTTGGCCCATTCCAGCGCTGCTCTGCGGCTGGCCCGCGGAGGGCAGGTAAGAACGACGCGGCGTCGGTCGGCATCGATCCGGAGCCTCAATCGACGGGCGCGGCGATCGACCCGGAGTTCGAGCGGCCAGGGCCACGTCTCGCCGTCGTCAAGGAGGTCAGAGCGGACGATCGACAATGTGCCACTCGAGTTCGCCGGCATCCATTTCACTGACCGTCCAGCCGCGGGTCGATTGCCCCGCTTCGTGGACGGTCTCGCGACTGCCGGAGACGAGATAATGCCAATCCGGAAGCGGCTTGCCCTCGAAGCGCAGACGATAAGCGCACGTCCCGGGAAGCCATTCCAGTTCGTCCAGTCGGTCGCGGCGAAGGACCACGCAATCGTCCACCAGCGACTTTCGCCGGGCATAGTCGGTGCACTGGCCGCTGCGCCTATCGAGCAGCTTACAAGCGACATTGGTGGGATAGAGCTGGCCGGTGTCCTCATCCTCGAGCTTGTGCACGCAACAGCGGCCGCAGCCGTCGCACAGCGCTTCCCATTCGCCGCGGTCGAGCTGTTCGAGGGGCTTTTCCCAGAAGGGTTTTCGTCCGTTCATCGAGCGTGTAGCCATGAACGTCCATAGCCGAAGCAACAAGGGTGGACGAGGAAGATACGGTGAAGAGAGCAGCGTTGGCATTGATGTTTTCAATCGCGCTTGCGGGCACATCCGCTCCGCTCGGCGCCCAGATCGGGTTCGGATACGACGGGCCGATGTTCCTCAAGGCCGTTCGCGAAGGCAATGGCGCCAAGGTCGTCGAGATGGTCGAGGCCGAGGGGTCGACCGTCGTCAATTATCGCGGCGACGACGGTGAATCGGCACTCCACATCGTCACGCGCCTGAAAAGCAACAACTGGGTTGGATATCTGCTGTCGAAAGGTGCCGATCCGAACATCGCGGACCGCGATGGCGACACACCGCTGATCATCGCATCCCGGCTCGGCTTCGAGGAAGGCGCGACACGCCTGCTGGGCAAAGGCGCGAACATCGACAAGGCCAACAGGCTGGGCGAAACCGCGCTGATCGCGGCTGTCCAGCAACGCCAGCCGGCGATGGTAAGACTTTTGCTTAGCCAAGGAGCTGACTCGGACAAGACCGACCGCGTCGGTTACACGGCACGCGATTACGCCAAGCGCGAAACGCGGGTTCCCGAACTCCTACGTTTAATCGACACGGTGAAGCCCACCGGCGCAGCGAAGCTGAAGCTCTAGCTTCCGAAACCGAGGGTCGGATCGATTTGCGCCGAAAGGCGGCGCGCGGCGCGCCGTGCGAAATTGAGGGTTTCCGCCTTCCGCCGGGCCGGTGCAAGTGGCCGCAGCATGGCTTCGCGCATGATTGCCGCGTCGTACCGGTCGGCAACAAGAAGACCCGAGTCTGCCGGAAGAAAGTGCGCGTCTTCCAGAATGGGGCAAAGCGACTGCGGCACGGCCCAGAAGAATCGGTCGCAATAATCGAGATAGTCGCGCCACTTGAGGTCGCCGACCAGGTCCGCCTTGCTGACCTTGATTTCGACGATGGTGAGATGCCCCTTCTGGTCGATGGCCATCAAATCGGCTCGCCGACCGTTCGGCAGCGGTACCTCACACATCGCGAACCAGTCGCGCCGGCAGAACAGGCGCGTGACTCCGCGCGCCACGTCTGCGGCAACCGGCGATTCCCCGGCAAAGCATGAGTCGAGCGGCGATGAGGCCATCGCCGATGGCTAGAACATTATAGGAACTGGAGGAAGGGCCTTAGCGGTAGAAGACGTGATTGCCGACGCTTCCAACGCGCTTCATCCGCCAGCCGGGCGAAACACGCTTGGCATGGAAGAATAGTGACTTGGCGACCGGGGACTCATGCATATTCTGGTCGACGATCTTCGCGATCGCCACCGCATCCTGCCACTGACGGCTCGAGCGCGGAACGGACGGATAGCTCTTGCCACGAACGAAACTGAATTGTCCGCGCTGGAACAACACGCCGCAATAGGAGCTGGGGAAGCGGCCGCTGGCTGCGCGATCGGCAATCACGTGACCCACGGCGAGCTGTCCGGCGAGTGACTCGCTCTTGGATTCGAAATAGATTCCCGCTGCGAGACATTCCATTTCGCGATCGCCCGGGTCGCTGCCGCGAAGCGCTGCGACCTTTTCGGCGAGCGACGCGTGCGGGTCGATCTCAAGCTCCGACGCGTACTCGGAAGTCTGCGTGGGGTTTTCGGCGACAGGCTGAAGCGGATCTTCGAGTTTTTGCGGGAGCGCGGCACTCGCCTCGATCGGCTGAAGCACAACTTGAGTCGGGATGACGCTTGATCCGTTGGCAATGAGCGGCTCCGCCTCATTCGTTACCTGGGCGGGAGCGACCTGCGACGCGGTAAGTGCCGCGAACACCGTCAAGGCGGATCGGAAAGACAGGATCATTCAACTTTGTCTACGTGCGGTGAGACGTGTGCGGCTTCGTTTCGGAAACGCGAGATGCGTTTCGATTTTCGATGCCGTTCCGACTCCCCGTCTGGCGTGGCATCGTCCGGCCGAATTGCCGTAACGGGATGCCCCCCGCTCTCGTTCGATGCGGGTTTCCCCCGAGGTTCCCTGACAATCAACCCATGGCGGTCATTTCAGCGACGAATCGTTCCGCATCCGCGATGTCCAGTTCGATCAGCCAGAAATCCGGGTCCATTCGCTCGCGATTTTCAAGGAAATGAGCCAAATCCTCGATCCGATCGCTGCGGACCCAGCGATAACCGAAGTCCGCGGCGAGACGCCTCTCGAGCGTCGCGAGGGGCTGACCTCGCTCCGAAACCTGGACAACAAGGTCGCCCCGGTCCGGGTCTCCGCGTCGAATCACGGCGGCGAATCCCCCGCCCGATTGCGCCTGCCTCAGGAGGCCTGCGACTTCCAACTGAGTTGCGAGCCGGGCGTTCAATCGGAGCCGTAGCCGGCAAGGCCGGACAGCGCGATCGACGATCGCAGGAAGGTGCCCGTACCCCGCGCACACTCCTCACCGGTTGAATCTACGATCCTTGCTTCGGCGACGAAGACCCTTCGCCTGCCGCTTATCCAGCGTCCTTCTGCAATCGCTTCACCCACGCGCATTGGCTTGGTAAAGTGGAGGTTGAACGCCGTGGTCAGAAGGAAGCGGTCGCTGACCATGCTGTTTGCTGCATAGAAAGCCGCATCGTCCATCATCTTGAAATAGAGCGTACCATGCGCGGCGCCGGCGGCATGAAAACTTTCCTGGCCAATGGCGAACCGGATCCGCGAGCGGCCCGCTTCTGGAAGTTCAAGATGCGATTCGAAAAGCTGGTTGATCGGCGCGGACCGATAAAGGCCTTCGAGAGCGCGCAAGTGCGCTTCGGCGCCACTTTCCGACTTTCGATCAAGCGGCATCCCGTTCCTCTGCCGCCATCAGCACTGCGATGAGCGCATCGCGGCTTCGCGCTCCGCGAAGCTTATCCACGGTATCGGCGCTTCTGACAACGCGGCTAACCGCCGCCAGTGCCTTGAGGTGATGCGCACCGGCATCGGGCGGCGACAGCAACAGGAAGACGAGGTCGACCTTTGCCCCGTCGATCGCCTTGTAATCGATCGGCTCGGCGAGCCGGACCATCGTTGCATAGATCGTCTGAAGCCCTTCCACTTTGCCATGCGGAATCGCCACGCCCCCGCCGAAGCCCGTTGACCCAAGACGCTCGCGTTCGACAATCGAATCCACGATGGCGCTCGGCTCGAAACCCAGGCGCTGGCCGGCAATCTGCCCCAGTGTTTGAAGCAATTGCCGCTTGTTGCCCGAGGGAACGGACACGCGGACGGAATCAAAGTCGAGGAAATCGCACAGACGCATGATCGGGCTTTTCTAGAGATAAGGTAGCGGGTGATTATTCCGCTTGCCGAACGGTGTCATTCGCTGCGCGGTTCCACCCATCCGATGGTTCCATCGTCTCGTCGATAGACCATGTTAAGCGCCTGGCTTGCGGCGTTCTTGAACATCAGCGCATTGGTATTCCGAAGGTCGAGCATCATCACCGCGTCGGATACCGATGCGACGGGAATGTCGACCCTGGTTTCCGCGACTACGGCAGGATGCTTCGGCGCCGGGTTCTCCGGCGGCGGCGCGAAGACGGTGTAGCCGGCATTCTCGACGAAAGCGTCCGCTCCGTTGCCCTTATGCTCGCGCAGCCGGTCGTTGTAGCGGCTCAACTGCCGCTCGATCTTGTCTGCCGCGCCTTCGAAGGCGACATGTGCATCGCCGGCCCGGTTCGAAGCTTTCAGCACTACCCCTTGCGAGACCGGCGCGACGATATCGCATGTGAAATCGTCATACGGCCCGCGGCCGAACGTCACATTGGCAGAGATGGCGCGATCGAAATACTTGTCGGCAAGCGCCGCGATCCTCTGGTGGACGTGAGACTGAAGAGACTCCCCGGTATCGACCTGGTGGCCGGCGACTCGAACGTTCACCTGCATGTTCCTTTCGCAAAATGGCTCCTGCCACTCTTTAAATCGGGGCGAGGAACCGTTCCCACAAGGGACTGGCCATTGCGGCAATGAATTGCCGATGGCGTTCCGTCTCCGCTTCGCTTGGAAAATGCGGCCGCGCGGGACGAATTGGCCGGTCGATCGGCTGGACGGTGACGGTCGTTCTGGTTGCGGCCTCGGTTGCCTCCGCAACAAGGCCGAGGCCGATCTGCCTGCCGCCCGTCAACTCGACATAGACCTGCGCAAGCAATTGTGCGTCAAGCAGCGCGCCGTGCTTGATTCGCTGGCTTCGATCCACGCCGAAGCGGGTGCATAGGGCGTCAAGGCTGTGCTTCGCGCCCGGGTGCCTGGTCCGCGCAAGAGTCAGCGTGTCGATCATCCGGCTCAAACAGATTGGATCGCGGGCGCAGCGCGACAGCTCATGATTGAGGAATCCGAAATCGAACGATGCATTGTGCGCGATCAGTGGAGCATCGGCGATGAATTCGAGCAGATCGTCGACGAGTTCAGAGAAGCGCGGCTTGTCGCTGAGGAAGATATCGCTGAGCCCATGCACCGCCTCGGCCTCGCTCGGCATCGGCCGTTCGGGGTTGAAATAGGCGTGGAAAGTCCGGCCGGTCTCGACCCGGTTGAACATTTCGACACAGCCAATTTCGACCATCCGGTCCCCGCCCGCCGGGCTGAGCCCAGTGGTTTCCGTGTCGAAGATGATTTCCCGCATGAGCCGTTTATCGCGCTGCTGTGAGCCCGAGGCAAGAAAGGATAGCGTTCACCTGCTGCTGCGTCGCTTCGAGAGATCCGCTGGTGTCGATGACGAAATCTGCCCGTTCCTTTTTTACCGAATCCGGCATCTGCCGGGACAGGATCGACTCGAATTTGGCGGGAGTCATTCCTTGCCGCGCAAGCACCCTGGCCCGTTGCATTTCGGACGGGGCAGACACGACGATGACGGTGTCGAAATTCTTCTCGGCTCCCGTTTCGAACAACAAGGGAATGTCGAACAACAACGCCGGTGCATCGGCGTTGGCGGCGATGAACCGATCCCGGCGCTGCACGACCCTGGGGTGGACGATGAGTTCCAGCGCCGCGAGTTCGTCGCGGTCGCCCAGCACACGCGCGCCCAGGATGTCGCGGTCGACCGCGCCATCGTGCACGGTGCCTGGGAAGCGTGCTCCGATCTCGTCGACAAGCTCGCCGCCTCGATTCTGCATCGCGCGCACTTCCGCGTCGGCATCGAACAAAGGAATTCCGGCTTTCACGAACATTTGCGCGACCGTCGACTTGCCCATGCCTATAGAGCCGGTCAGCGCGATCTTCCTCATGGCCGCAATCTTAGCAGCAGTTCGGCGTCCTTGTCGCGGGGTGCGGGGCGCCCGAAAAGCAGCTCGAACGATTCCGCAGCCTGTTCGATCAGGACAGCAAGCCCATCCACCGTTCTAAGACCGCCTTCCCTAGCGCTTCGAATGAGCGCGGTCGGGTCGGGGTCGGTCACCAGGTCCATCACCCAGCCGCCGGGCGACATATGGGAAATGTTGAGCTCGAAAGGCGGATGGCCGGTCATCCCAAGTGGGGTAGCGTTGATCAGACCGATGCTTGCGACAGGCGTGTCGAAACGCACCGGCTCAACGGTGTCGAACTCCACCGCGAGCTTGCGAGCCGCGGCCAGATCGCGAGCCTGGAGACGCACCTGTCCGCGTCCAAGAAGCCGAAAAGCGACAAGAACGGCCCGGGCTGCGCCGCCGTTGCCGAGCAGGGTAATGCTGTCGGAATCGCCGAGCAGTGGCGCGACCAGCCGTGCAACAGCGCCGACGTCGGTGTTGGCGGCCAGCAAGCTTCCGTCGCGGACGAACAGGAGGTTGGCCGCACCCGCGGCCGTGGCGCGATCCGAACCCTCATCAGCGAGCATCAGCGCGTCGAGCTTCAGCGGCATCGTGACATTGCAACCGCGCCAGTCGGGGTCGGTGCGCCGTCCGGCGACGAAAGCCTTCAGCTCGCTTCGCTGGACCCTCGTTGCGCTATAGTCGGCTGCGAGGCCAAGCTGGTCGAGCCAGAATCCATGGATTTGCGGCGAGCGACTATGCGAAATCGGGTCGCCAATGACTTCGGCGAATGGCCGCCCAGACGTCATGACGGCAGCACCTGACGCTCGCGCAAGGCGTTGAGCAGGGGCAACAGCGGCATACCCAGAATCGTGAAATGGTCCCCGTCGATCCTATCGAACAACTGAATACCCGGCCCTTCCATCCGGAACACGCCGACGCAGGCGGCGACGGCTGGCCACTCCATTTCCAGATAATTGTGGATGAATCGCTCGCTTAAGGGACGAACCTGCAAATTCGCATGATCCGCGAGTCGCCAGTCGATGTGCCCGTCGCGCGCAATAACAACGGCGCTAGTCAAGACGATAGTGTTACCGGAAAATGCTGAAAGATGACGCGCAGCTTCTTCGCGGTCGCCCGGCTTGCCGAAGCGCCGGCCGTTGACGCTGACCACTGAATCGGCACCAATTACCCAATTTCCCGAGAGGCGGCCACTGACTTCGAGCGCCTTGGCCTCCGCCAAAGCCAGCGCCAACTCTTCGTCGTTACCGTCATGCGACCGCTTGATTGGGGATTCGTCAATCCGCGCCGGCTCCACTTCGTGCGCGACACCCGCCTGTTCGAGGAGATGCCGCCGAATGGCACTGGCGGAAGCAAGGATCAACGACATGAGAACGGAACAACCTTGTGGATAAGTCGGTGAGTCGACTAACTGCGAAACCGGGGAAAGAGCAATGCTGACAAATCCGCCTGCGGCTCCCAGCGCCGGTCACCGATCGATCCACAGCGAGATGCTCCATCACGCAAAATCGGGGATAACGGGAGTCCGGTTGCGCGACTCGCCGGAAAGCCGCGATTCCTGCGTCGTCATGAATGTTGGCAAAGCCGGGATGGCCGCCTAAACCCCGCTGCCAAGCGACCAATATCAATCTCAATCCTTAGATTCATATCTAATAAGAAAGAAAGAGAGGGGGTGGGCAGCTACCCACGCGCCATGCAGGACAAACCGCTCCTTTCCGTTCTTCGAGGAAAACGCCGCGACCCGCCACCAATGTGGCTGATGCGTCAGGCCGGGCGCTACCTTCCCGAATATCGCGCGCTTCGCGCCGACAAGGGCGGGTTCCTCGAACTGGTCTACGACTCTGACGCGGCGGCCGAAGTGACGGTGCAGCCGCTCCGCCGCTTCGCTTTCGACGGGGCGATTCTCTTCTCGGACATTCTAATTGTGCCGCACGCGATCGGCCAGGACCTCTGGTTCGAGGCTGGTGAAGGTCCGCGCCTTGCACCGCGCATGACCGAAGCCCGAGTTCGCGACTTGAAGCCGGCCATGGAACGGCTTGAGCCCATCTACGAGACGGTTCGTCGGGTGAAATCGCAATTGCCGGCTAACACCACATTCCTAGGCTTTGCCGGAAGTCCGTGGACGGTTGCGACGTACATGATCGCCGGGCAAGGAAGTCGCGAACAGGCCGAAGCTCGGACCCTGGCCTATACCGATCCCGGCAAAATCAATGCGATTCTGGACCTGGTGGCGCAGGTCACGGTCGATTATCTCAGCGGCCAGGTCGCGGCCGGGGTGGAGGCCGTGCAACTGTTCGACAGCTGGGCCGGAAGCCTGTCCCCGGACCAGTTCGAGCGGTTCGTCATCGCCCGTAACGCCTGGATCGTTTCTGAATTCCACAAACGCCATCCTGATGTCCCGGTCATCGGTTTTCCTAAGGGCGCTGGCGGCAAGCTCGGTGCCTATGCGCGCGAAACCGGCGTCGACGCGATCGGCCTGGACGAGACAGTCGATCCGGTTTGGGCCGACCGGGAGCTTCCGTCAGGCCTGCCCGTTCAAGGCAATCTCGATCCCCTTGCGTTGCTCGCCGGCGGCGAGCCGATGCGGCAATCGGTCCGGCGAATCCTTGACGCGCTCGGCGGTCGACCGCACATTTTCAATCTCGGGCACGGCATCAGCAAGGAAACGCCGATCGCTCATGTCGAGGAACTGGTGCACTTGGTGAAGTCTGGCAAATGAGCGAGTTTACCGGGTTCCTCGGCGCCGCCTACCTCTGGGTAAAAGCCGCGCATCTGACCTTCGTCATTTTCTGGATGGCGGGTCTATTCCTGCTGCCCCGATTCTACGTCTACCACCACGCGACGACGCCGGGTTCAGCCGAGGACCGTCAGTGGATCGAACGAGAGGATCGCGCCCGGACGATCATCCTGACCCCAGCGATGCTCATCGTTTGGGTCCTGGGGCTGATCCTGGCCGTCCATCTCGACGCCTTTCATCAGGGCTGGTTTGTCGCCAAGTTGGCGCTGGTGGTCGGTCTGACCGGTTACCAGGGATGGATGTCGGCTTATGGCCGCAAGCTCGCAAACGGGATGCGGCCGCTCGAGAACAGAACGCTTCGAATCATGAATGAGATTCCCGGGATCGCCGCGGCGGTGATCGTCGTCCTGGTGATCGTTCGGCCCTTTTAGAATTCCTTTCGCTCTGGGGATCGGCTGGACAGATGGGGTCGTCCTCTCGTCCGTCTTGAACAAGACCTGGGCATAACCCCATATTGACTTGACCGGCGCCCTTCACCTAGGGCCGCGGCAACGGCCGCGCCGGCCCGTTACTTCCCAATTCGCCGGGGCGTCCATCCTTCGCGGTGTCCTGCCGCCCTTGTTCGTCCGGCTACCAATCGAAAAGTCCCGACTCATGCATCTCAAGGATCTCAAGCTCAAAAGCCCTTCGGACCTCGTCGCCATGGCCGAGGAGCTCGGGGTCGAGGGCGCATCGACCATGCGCAAGCAGGATCTGATGTTCTCGATCCTCAAGGAGCGCGCCGAGAGCGGTGCCGAGATCATGGGCATGGGGACGATCGAGGTATTGAACGACGGTTTCGGTTTCCTGCGCAGTCCCGAGGCGAATTATCTCGCTGGTCCGGACGACATCTATGTGGCGCCGAACGTGGTCCGCAAGTTCGGTCTTCGTACGGGCGACACGATCGAGGGCGAGATCCGTGCGCCTAAGGACGGCGAACGCTATTTCGCACTGACCAAGGTCAGCCAGATCAACTATGACGAGCCGGACGCTGTTCGTCATCGCGTCAATTTCGACAACCTGACCCCGCTTTATCCGGATCAGAAGCTCAAGCTCGACACGCTCGATCCCACGATCAAGGACAAGAGCGCACGGGTAATCGACATCGTCGCCCCGCTCGGCAAGGGCCAGCGCGCGCTAATCGTGGCGCCTCCGCGCACGGGCAAGACCGTTCTTCTTCAGAACATTGCCCGGGCGATCACCGAGAATAATCCAGAAGTCTTCCTAATCGTCCTGCTGATCGACGAGCGTCCGGAAGAAGTCACGGACATGCAGCGCTCCGTCAACGGCGAGGTCATCAGTTCGACATTCGACGAACCGGCTTCGCGCCACGTTCAGGTGGCGGAGATGGTGATCGAAAAGGCGAAGCGCCTGGTCGAGCACAAGAAGGATGTCGTCATCCTGCTCGATTCGATCACCCGCTTGGGTCGCGCCTACAACACGGTCGTACCCAGCTCCGGCAAGGTGCTGACCGGCGGCGTTGACGCCAATGCGCTGCAGCGACCGAAGCGCTTCTTCGGCGCCGCCCGCAACATCGAGGAAGGCGGCTCTCTCTCGATCATCGCTACCGCGCTGATCGACACTGGCTCCAAGATGGACGAGGTCATCTTCGAAGAGTTCAAGGGCACCGGCAACAGCGAAATCGTGCTTGACCGCAAGGTCAGCGACAAGCGCATCTTCCCCTCGCTCGACGTCGGCAAGTCTGGCACCCGCAAGGAAGAGCTGCTCGTCGACCAGGCTACACTTTCGAAAATGTGGGTTCTTCGCCGGATCCTGATGCAAATGGGCACGGTCGACGCGATGCAGTTCCTTCTCGACAAGATGAAGGACGCCAAGTCGAACGAAGATTTCTTCGCGAGCATGAACCAGTAGGGATGGCTCCCTTCTGCTCAATCCGCGTTATGGCCGAATGATCAGCGGTCTCAATTTTCACGCCATCTTCACGGCTAGCGGCCTCGCCAAGCTCGGGCAGATCATCGTCGGCGATTTGACGATGGCCGGGGATAATGTCGTGATCATGGGCTCGCTCGCCTCCGGCCTGCCCGACCGCGACCGCCGAAAGGTCCTGATGCTCGGCGTCATCATGGCGCTTGGTTTCCTGATCACATTTGCCGTTCTCGCGACCCAGTTGCTCAGGATCACCGGCCTCGTCTTCGCCGGCGGGCTGCTTTTGCTATGGGTCGCCTATAACCTATTTCGGGAGCTTCATCCGCCAGCGCCGTCGGTGACCTATGACGACCCGGACACGGAAATTGTCGAGGGACCGAAGGCGACCAAGACCTTCTGGGCGGCTGTCCTGCAAATCATGGTCGCCGATCTTTCGATGAGCCTGGACAATGTCCTGCTGGTCGCCTCGATTGCCCGCGACAACCCTGCGCTGCTATTCGTAGGGTTGACGTTTTCCGTCCTTTTCATGGGTTTTGCCGCCAACTACGTGGCGAAGCTCATCCAGCGGTATCACTGGATCAATTACATCGGCCTCGTCGTTATTCTCTATGTCGCCGTCAGCATGATCTACGAAGGGTGGGTCGGCGGTGAACATGTCCTTGGCTTGAGAACCGCGCTCGGGCTCGGCTAACGCAGCAAGGCGCGTTTTGCCGGTCGTTTCAGATTCAACCAGATGGGGATAGCTTTGATCGAATACTTGCTGGCCGCGGCCGCTGCACATGGCAATGGCCTTGGCCCGACCGAGATCTGGTCGTCGATCATCCGTGACTTCTCGAACATCGGTGAACCGGCCGCCTTGGCCGCCTTTCTCCAGGTGCTGATGATCGATCTTGTACTCGCGGGCGACAATGCGATTGTCGTTGGCGCGCTCGCAGCTGGACTACCGGCGGATCAACGGCGCAAAGTCATTCTCCTGGGCGTCGTGGCCGCGCTGGTCCTGCGCATCGTTTTCGCATTGATGGTCAGCCAGCTGCTGCAGATCGTCGGACTGGTTCTTGCGGGTGGACTCCTTCTGCTCTGGGTGGCGTGGCGCATGTGGCGCGAGCTTCGCGACAAGGGAGAGAGCCCCGGTTCTCCAGAGATCGTCGGTGACGAGGACAGCGGCGTCGCAGCTGGTAAGACGTTCGCTTCGGCCGCCTGGGCCGTGGCGGTCGCCGACGTCAGCATGAGCCTCGATAATGTGCTCGCGGTCGCTGGTGCGGCTCGGGAACACCCTGGTATTCTGATTGTCGGCCTGATCCTGTCCGTGGCACTGATGGGCATCGCCGCCAACGTTATCGCCCGTTACATTGAGCGTTTCCGCTGGATAGCCTATCTCGGCTTGGCAGTGATCCTGTGGGTGGCCCTCAAGATGATTTGGGAAGGTTACCATCACGTCGTGCCGGTGCTCGGTTTCCCCGCCATCAGCTGAGGGACGCATGCATAGCGGCGACACCATTTGCGCCCTGTCGAGCGGCCGCCCGCCCGCCGCGGTCGCCGTCATTCGCTGCAGCGGTCCTGGGGCCTTGAAGTCTGCAGAGGCGATTGCCGGCAAGCTTCCGCCAGACCGACATGCGTCACTCAAAAGGCTCAAGGATCCGAAAAGCGGCGATGTCATCGATGACGCCCTGATTGTCGTTTTCTCCGGGCCATCCTCTTCCACCGGCGAAGATGTCGTTGAATATCAATGCCATGGTGGGCGCGCGGTCATCGACCGGCTGCTTACCGTTTTGCTCGCCCAGCCAGGTGTTCGGCTGGCCGAGCCCGGCGAATTCACTCGGCGCGCATTTGCCAATGGGCGGATCGACCTGACCGAAGCGGAGGGCCTCGCCGACTTGCTCGAGGCGGAAACCGAGGCCCAGCGGAAGTCGGCACTATTCGCGGCGGAAGGGGGTTTCCGTCGGCAGGTGGAGGACTGGCAGGAGGCGGTGACGAGCCTGTCTGCCCGCGCGGAAGCGGCAATCGATTATGTTGGCGAGGAAGACGAAACGGCCCTCGACATGGCACGGCTGAGGCGGGAGGCGGAAGTCTTGGCAATCGAGCTCGGCGATTGGCTGGACAAACCTCGCGCAGAGCGGCTGAAAGAAGGGATCCGCGTCGTCGCCGGCGGGCCACCGAATGCTGGAAAGTCTAGTCTTATCAATGTTCTATGTGGCGCCGAGCGGGCGATCGTGACGCCTATCGAGGGTACGACTAGGGATGTCATCGAAGTTCCGATTATCCACGGCGGAGTCCCATTCTTGCTTATCGATACCGCGGGCGTTCGCGAGACAAATGACCCGGTCGAGCAAATCGGCGTCGCGCGGGCGGAGTTCGAAGCAGCTAGAGCCGACATTCTACTTTGGCTTGGTCCGGACGCGCT
This sequence comes from Sphingomonas sp. HDW15A, assembly GCF_011301715.1. Lineage (GTDB taxonomy): Bacteria > Pseudomonadota > Alphaproteobacteria > Sphingomonadales > Sphingomonadaceae > Sphingomicrobium. Next base: position 2,196,698 of record NZ_CP049870.1, on the reverse strand, counting down.
CGACCACCCTGCAGGCATCTGGGTGTTCCCGCGCGCCGACGAGCGGGGAAGGGGATCAGAACCTCGCGGAGCTCTCGCCGTCTCTGCCCTGACGGGAAGGGGACTTGAGGAACTTTGGAAGCGCATTCACGCCTTGGCTGCTGCACTCCTTCCTGGTGAGGATCCCGCCATCATAAACCGCAGGCAGGCGCAATGTCTTGCGGAGTGCCGCGCTGAACTCAGTAGGTTGGAAGGCACGGATGACATCGTAGTGATTGCCCACCACCTCTCGCTCGCCCGGACAGCATTGGACCGCCTCACAGGTAGGGCGGGTATCGAACATATGCTTGATTCGCTATTCGGACGCTTCTGCCTCGGCAAATGATGTTTCACGTGGAACCAAAGCTGCTGCGTTAGTCGGGATAATCCGCTAAGTGCGCGTCATGTACGACGTATTAGTCATCGGCGCCGGTCATGCCGGTTGCGAAGCTGCGGCCGCGGCTGCGCGTCGCGGGGCAAGGGTGGGGCTCGTGACATTTCGACCTGAAGATGTGGGCCAGATGAGCTGCAACCCGTCAATCGGCGGCGTCGGCAAGGGCCACCTAGTCAGGGAGCTTGACGTGTTCGACGGCTTGATGGCTTGGGCCGCTGACCGCTCCGCGATCCATCGCCGTATGCTGAATAAGAGTAAGGGCAGCGCAGTTCAGGGACCACGAGTCCAGGCTGACCGGCGCTTGTTCCAAAAAGCGATGAGAAAGGTTCTTCGTGAGACGCCCGTTGAGATGCTCATCGGGGAGGCAACCGAGATCAAGGTTGTCCACGGCCGTGTTGCCGGCGCAATCGTCTCCGGTGAAACGATCCGAGCGAACTCGATTGTCCTTGCTACCGGGACATTCCTTGACGCGACTTTGTTTTGCGGTCTGGAGCGTGTCGCGGGGGGTCGGACGGGCGAGAGGGCTTCTGTTCCGCTCGCATCTCAGCTCCGCGAATGGGGCGTCGCACAAGGGCGCCTCAAAACCGGAACGCCTCCGCGGTTAGACGGACGCACAATCGATTGGTCTCGGACCGTGCCGCAACCGAGCGATTCAGAGCAATGGGCGATGTCTGCCCTCGGGACCGACTACTCACCGCCCCAACTGGCCTGTGCGATCACCCGCACAACCGGCGATACTCATGACGTGATCCGCCAGAATTTTGAACTCTCGCCTCTTTTCTCCGGTGCTATAGAGGGCCGCGGCCCGCGCTATTGTCCGTCGATCGAAGACAAGATTCGCCGCTTCGGCGATCGGGACGGGCACCAGATTTTTCTCGAACCCGAGGGCCTGTCTTGTAACCTCGTCTATCCTAATGGAATCAGTACCTCGCTCCCACTGGAGATCCAAACAGACTTCATTTGCACGATTCCCGGGCTTGAGCGCGCGGTGATCGTGCGGCCCGGCTATGCCGTTGAATATGAATATGCGGATGCCCGTAGGCTGGATGCGACATTAGCGCATCGGGATATCGCTGGGCTTTATCTGTGCGGCCAGATCAATGGCACGACAGGGTACGAAGAGGCGGCTGCTCAAGGGCTCACCGCCGGTCTCAATTCTGCTGCATTCGCTCTAGGTCTTGCCGAACATCGTTTCGACCGTCGTACGTCCTACATTGGGGTGATGATCGACGACCTCATCCTGCAGGGCGTGCAGGAACCCTACCGAATGATGACTGCACGCGCAGAGTATCGCCTGGCGCTTCGGGCTGACAATGCGGTCACCCGTCTAGGTCGCGATGCACTCACCCTGAAGTGCGTCTCGCGGCGTCGTCATGAGGCCATCGAATCGCATTTGGAGTTTCGGGAACGCCCGGAATTTGCCGAGACGGAGGAAGGGCGGACCGATGCCCTCTATGCACCCTATGTCGAGCGGCAAAAACGCGAATGGGACGCCATTGATCGCGACCGCGCTATTAGGATTCCCGCACAGCTCGACTTCTCAAGGGTACCGGGATTGTCTGCGGAGGCGGTCGAGCGTCTGATGGCTGCAGCACCGGAGTCACTCGATCAGGCGTCCCGGTTGCCGGGCATCACACCGGCTGCTCTTGCGGCTCTGCACCTTGCTGCCTCCCGCAACGCCGCATGATGAACGCCGTCGAAGAGGTGGTTGGACGTAAGGTTTCACGTGAAACAGCGGTGAAGCTTTCCGATTACGCCGAAATGCTGTTGGCAGAGTCCGATCGGCAGAATCTTATCGCTCGCTCGACCATTCCGGATCTGTGGAAGAGGCACCTCGCCGACAGCGCACAGCTCGTCCCAATTGCTGGAACAGGGCGAAGTTGGGCGGATATCGGTTCGGGCGCCGGAATGCCCGGAATGGTCGTCGCAATTCTTAGTGATAATCTCGTCACTCTAATCGAGCCACGTCGCCTCCGGGCCGAGTTTCTTGAGAATGTCGCAACGCGCTTGCGCCTGAAGAACGTCCGCGTCGTGGCCGCTAAGGCGGAGGCGGTGAGTGGTCAGTTCGACGTAATCAGTGCCCGCGCGGTCGCTCCCGCCGTCGACCTGCTGAGGATAAGTCGGCATTTGGCCCACACAGGGACGAGATATCTGTTGATGAAAGGGCGCAGCGCACAAACGGAACTGGAGCAGGTGCGCCGCGCGTGGCATGGTGACTTCGACCTTGTTGCCAGCCGAACCGACGGAGAGGCGGCAATCCTGGTCGCCGATCATGTTTGGCGTAGGGGTGGGGACGGCAAATGATACGGATTACCGTGGCAAATCAAAAGGGCGGTGTCGGCAAGACAACCACCGCGATCAACCTTGCTACGGCTCTGGCTGCCATCGGCTGGCGCGTGTTGCTGGTCGACCTCGATCCGCAAGGCAACGCTTCGACCGGCCTTGGCGTTACGCGCGACCAGCGGCTGCGCAGCAGTTACGACGTGCTAATCGGCGAGGCGACCGTTGTCGAGACCGTGGTCGCCACACGCGTGCCGAGGCTGGACCTTGTCCCGGCGACCGTTGACCTTTCGGGTGCCGAGATCGAACTTGTCGACCTCTCGCACCGTACCGAACGTTTGTCGCGGGCACTCGCGGAAGTTCCGGACGACCGCTGGGACGTGTGCCTGGTAGACTGTCCTCCCTCACTCGGCCTTTTAACGCTCAACGCGCTCGTTGCCGCGCAGCAGCTGCTGGTGCCGCTCCAGTCGGAGTTCTTCGCGCTGGAGGGTCTTTCGCAGCTTTTGCAGACGGTCGAGCGCGTGCGCCAGGGCATTAATCCGTCGCTGGAGATACTTGGCGTGGTGTTGACGATGTTCGACCGTCGCAACAACCTGTCACAGCAGGTGGCGGAAGACGTGCGGGCATGCCTTGGACCGGTCGTTTTCCATACGGTTGTACCTCGCAATGTCCGCCTGTCTGAGGCGCCAAGCCACGGGCTTCCCGCCTTGATTTACGACCTGAAATGTCCGGGTTCGGAGGCCTATGTCCGACTCGCCCGCGAGGTAATGGGCCGGCTCGCCCGGTTGAAGGAGGCGGAGGCCGCATGAGCGACAACTCGCGCAAGCACGGATTAGGTCGTGGCCTCAGTGCGCTGCTCGGCGATCCACCCGCAAAGGTTGAAGAAGAACGTCAGGCTTCCGGCTCCGGTCTGCGAATCATCGCCACTGCAGACGTTCGGCCAAATCCGGCGCAGCCGCGCAAGGCGTTCGACGACGAAACAATCACCGAACTTGCCGAGTCGATTGCTCGACATGGTGTCCTTCAGCCGATCCTTGTTCGGGCGGTTGATGGTGGATATGAAATCATCGCCGGCGAGCGACGCTGGCGCGCAGCGCAGCGCGCCCAGCTTCACGAGCTCCCCGCGATCGTTCGAAGTGACGGCGAATCCTCTCGTGCCGAGTTGGCATTGATCGAGAATGTTCAACGCCAGGATCTCAATGCGATTGAAGAAGCCGAGGGCTATTCGTCGTTGATCGAGAAATACGGACACGCACAGGATATTGTCGCCAAATTGGTTGGCAAGTCGCGTAGCCACGTGACTAACCTATTGAGATTGCTAAAACTTCCGGAGAGCGTACGACAAATGCTCTTGCGTGGCGATATCAGTATGGGACACGCTCGTGCGCTTTTGTCCGCACCTGACCCCGAAGCGGCGGCCCGTATTGTCGTAAGCAAAGGGCTGAGCGTCCGTCAGACGGAAGCGCTCGCGAAAATCGGCACCGAGCCGCGGGCAAAGGCGAGTGAGCGCAACTTGCGCTCAGTCGATTCGGACCTCGCCGCACTTGAACGCCAGCTTGGAGACATGCTCGGGCTGAACGTGAAAGTGAAACACGCCGGGAAGGGCGGGACCGTTAGTCTCGCCTATTCGTCTCTCGATCAGCTCGACATGATCTGCCAGCGGCTCAGCGGCGAGCCGATCTAGAATTTTCGCGAGGCCACCATTCAGCGCCGGCGCTGGGCGGAGCGGGCAACGGCCAGGAGATGCTCGCCGATCGCCGCGACCTCTGGGGCGTCGGTGCCCATCAACTCGCGTTCCACCTTTGCCGTCCGCTCGACCAAGGCGGCAATCTGCTCCGGTGGCCACGTGCGCAGCAACTGCTCGACAAAATCCTTATCTTTCCAGAATATAGCACGACCTGCTGACGCCATGACGCCATGCGCGGACTCGCCATCTGCGACGCGCGCGCGGAGCGGAGCGATCATCAACAGCCGCCGCTGGAGCGCGCGAAGAACGGTCACGCTGTCCTTTGCAGCCAGGCCCGAAGCGTCAATTTCCTCAAGGAGTTCGGACATTGCCCCGCCAAGGGCGAGGTCGCCGAGCCGCTGCAGATCGCCATCCCCGCCGCCGCAGCCCAACAGATCTACAGTATCATGGGTGAGGAGCTTCGGCGTATCGCGCGTGGCGCCGAGGAATAGGGCGTATTTCGCAAGCTCGCTGGCAACCACGGCCTGATTGCCCCCGGCCTCGTCGGCGATGCGCTCCGCGACATTCTTGTCGATATGAAGACCTTCGGCGCTGGCCAACGTCATGACCATCCGGGTCGCTGTCCCACCCTCCGGAACGTAGGAGACGATCGCGACGGCCGCAGCATGCCCTTCGGCGAGCTTGAGAAGCGAGGAGGTCTTGCGAAGCGCGCCGGCGACGGCGATGACAGGGCTTTCGACGCAACTCGCTTCGAGTAGTGCGGAGACGCCGTCGGCGATTTCATCGCCGCATGGCTCGATCCAGATCGCTCGCGGCCCCCCGAACAGGGCCATGGCTGCCGCCTCGTCGGAAAGACTCGCGGGGTCCTCGCGGATGGAAGCGGCCGAGACAGCGAATTTTTCGGCGCCAAGCGCGGCAAGGAGACGTTCGCCAAGCGCCCTTGAGCCGGCTTCGTCCTGGCCGTGAAAGAGGTAGAAGCGGCGGCCGGGTTCGGGCTTGTCGAGCGCAGGGCCGATCGCGGCGCCCTTGACGATCACGGTTGCTGGCCACCGTTGTTGATGAAAAGGGCAAGGCGGCCAACGATCTGGTCGGCGACGACGGTGGACAAGCGTTCCAATGCACTCTGCTCGGCGGCCACCGTGGCGTATTGCGACGAAACGACGTCGATTCCGGCATCGGAGCCCGCTGTCGCGTCCACCACCACCAGGCCGGTCGCGAGATCGACCAATCGATAACGCGCACGGAGCGTCCGCCGTTCGCGCGTGGCGGCGCGGTCGCCGCGAATGCCGAAGCCGGTGATATTGTCGTCCAGCTCTACTTCGAGGCGATAGCGCGGAGTCGCGACATTGCCGTGGTTGAGCCGAGCGACCAGTTCCTTGCGAACGAGCCATCCTGCCTTGCCGGGGATCGGCTGAACGCTGACGGAATGGAGCCCGGCGGCGACCGGCCCGCGCTCGCCGCCGGAATACATCGGCTTGAGGCCACAGCCAGTCAGCGCCAGCATCAGGAGAAGGACGAAAACGCGCATCAGGCGACGATATTCACCAGTCGGTCCGGAACCACAATCACCTTGCGCGGCTCAGCACCGTTCAACTGCGCCTGGATCTTTGGCGATGCGAGAGCGAGAGCTTCAGCAGCCTGCTTGTCGAGACCGCGGGTGGCCTGGATCGTGTCGCGGAGCTTGCCGTTGACCTGGACCGCAAGCGTGACCTCGTCGTCGACCAGAAGCGCGGGGTCGAATGTCGGCCAGGCGGCCTGGGCTATGAGGCCGGCCTCGCCGCGCATGCTCCAGGCCTCCTCGGCCAGATGCGGTGCACCCGGAGCGATCAGCAGCAACAAGGTCCGAACGGCAGAATCTCGGTCCGTGCTTGGCAGCGCTTTCTCGATTGCACTGGTGAGCTCGTAAAGTGCAGCCACCGACTTGTTGAACTGCAGTGCTTCGATTGCCTCGGCGACCGACGCCACAGTGCGGTGGACTTTCTTGCGCAGCGCAAGATCGTCGCCACCCGCGGAGGCGGGCGACGCTGCCAGCCGCCAGACACGTTGCACGAACCGCGCAGCACCCTCGATCCCCGATTCAGACCATTCAAGGTCTCGCTCGGGCGGGCTGTCGGACAGCATGAACCAGCGCACCGCGTCCGCTCCATATTTGTCGACGATCGGTTCCGGATCGACCGTGTTCTTCTTGGACTTGGACATCTTCTCGACTCGCCCAAGCGAAACGGGTTTGCCAGATTCGACATGGATCCAGTCGTCGCCATCTCGGCGCACTTCGTCCGGGCTGAGCCAGCTGCCATCCCCGGCCCGATAGGTTTCGTGAGTGACCATTCCTTGCGTGAACAGGCCTCTGAAAGGCTCGGCGAAATCGAGCTTGCCGATACGCTTCAGCGCTCGCGTCCAGAAACGGGCATAGAGCAGATGGAGGATCGCATGCTCGACCCCGCCGATATATTGCGAGACGGGCAGCCATTGCTCGACTTCCGCGCGGTCGAACGGCTTGTCGCCGGGCTGGCTCGCGAAACGCAGGAAATACCAGCTGGAATCGACGAACGTGTCGAGCGTGTCCGTTTCGCGCCGCGCCGCTCCGCCACAGGACGGGCAATCCACCTTGCCCCAGCTGGGATGGCGGTCGAGCGGATTGCCCGGGATCTCGAAGCTCACGTCCTCCGGCAGGACGACGGGAAGCTGGTCGCGCGGCACGCCGACCGGGCCGCACTTCTCGCAATGGATGACCGGAAGCGGCGTGCCCCAGTAGCGCTGGCGGGAAACGCCCCAGTCGCGCAGACGGAACTGGGTCTTGCTCTGGCCCCACCCGGCGGCCTCGGCGCGGCGGATCACTTCCGCCTTCGCTTGCTCAGTCGTCATGCCATCGAGGAATTGCGAGTTGACCGCCACGCCATGCTCGGTCTCGGCCTCGACCACCGGATCGCTGGCACCGGCTGGATTGCCCGCGACGACCCGGCGGATAGGAAGCTTATACTTGGTCGCAAATTCGAAGTCGCGGGCGTCGTGCGCGGGTACGCCGTAAAGGGCGCCCGAGCCGTAATCCATCAGCACGAAGTTGGCGATCCAGACCGGCAAGCGCCAGTTCTGGTCGAGCGGGTGAATAACTTCCAGCCCGGTGTCGAAGCCGAGCTTTTCCGCGGTCTCGATATCGGCTGCGGAGGTCCCGCCGCGCCGGCATTCGGCAATGAACTCGGCGATCTTGGGGTTCTCGACCGCGAGCGCTTCCGCGATCGGATGGCCGGGCGACAAAGCAACGAAGCTGGCCCCGAAGATGGTGTCGGGACGCGTAGTGAATACCTCGACGTCGCAGCCGGTGCCCCCGGGGGGCGTGCCGGCGAGCCGGAAGCAGAATTGCAGACCCTGGCTGCGGCCGATCCAGTTCTCCTGCATCAGCCGGACCTTGTCCGGCCATTGATCAAGGGTTCCCAGGCCCTCGAGAAGCTCTTCCGCGAAGTCGGTGATCTTGAGGAACCACTGGCTGAGCTTGCGCCGCTCGATCGGCGCCCCGGAGCGCCAGCCCTTGCCGTCGATGACCTGCTCGTTGGCAAGAACCGTCATGTCGACCGGGTCCCAGTTGACCTCGCTTTCCTTGCGATAGACGAGGCCCGCCTCCATCAAATCGAGGAACAGGGCCTGCTCGTGCCCGTAATATTCGGGTTCGCAGGTCGCGAGCTCACGGCTCCAGTCGATCGCGAAGCCGAGCCGCTGCAGCTGGCCGCGCATGGTCGCGATGTTCTGCCGGGTCCAGGCGCCAGGATGGACCTTCTTTTCCATCGCGGCATTCTCGGCGGGCATACCGAACGCATCCCAGCCCATCGGGTGGAGTACTTCCATGCCGCGCATGCGCCGGTAGCGGGCAAGGACGTCACCCATCGTATAGTTGCGGACGTGACCCATGTGGATGCGCCCCGAGGGATAGGGGAACATCTCCAGCACGTAACTTTTCGGCTTGGTGCTGTTGCTTTCGGCAACGAACGCCTTCGACTCGGACCAGCGTTCCTGCCAGTGGCGGTCGACGTTGCGGGGATTGAAACGGTCGTTCATTGACAGGCGCCTAAAGCACGGACGGGCCGTGTGCACCACGCAAAATGATGCGCTGCCGGCCGGCTAGCCGCCGACGGTCGTTCGCCGAATGTCGCGCGCCCGGGTCAGGATGATATCCTCGAGCTTCTGGACGGTCGCGGCAGCAACCGGGGCGTCGACCCAGGTGCCGGCCTGATTGACCTGGCGGCTGGCAGCGACGCGAAGCGCGTCGGCGCGAAGATCCTGGTCCAGGATGGTGACGGTCAGCTTCATCCGCTCGCCCGGATTGTTGGGATTGGTGTACCAGTCGGTGATGATGACCCCGCTGTTCGCGTCCGCCTGCAGAAGTGGGGCGAATGAGACCGTGTCGACGGCCGCGCGCCACAGATAGGTATTGACGCCGATGCTGGTCATCCGCGACGGGGCCAGCGTCGTCGGAATATCGCGGTTGCGAGAGCAGGCGGTCGCAACCGGGGCCACGGCGAGAATCACGAGCATGGGAAGCGGAAGGCGAAGCATAGGGAGATTCCCGGACTGAAGGGTCGTTGGCCGTGCGTTATAGACAGGCAAGCAGCGCCCGCAAGCAGCAAGGCGATGTTCATGGACGGGACAGTATTGTGGACTTAGCGCAACAGAGGCCGGATGAATCGCGCGGGACCATTGGAACCTTTGCCAGGGAATCGCTATATCAATCGGGCTAGGAGTCGATTTGGGTGCGACACAGGGGTAACACGGCTGGGAAATGGGTCGGCGCTGCGCTGCTCGCGGCAGCCGTTGCCATTCCTGCTGCCGCCCTTGCCAAGCCCGAGCGGCGACCGCCGCCGGTTTCGATAAGCTTCGACAGCGTAAGCGGCTTCACGCCCGCCTCGACTGACCCTCGACTCGCTGCAGCGCTCTCCGCGCGCGGTGTCGGAGTCAGCGATTTTAAGTTTACTCCGGCCGCTCCGAAGGGCCGTCCTTCGCAGGTTCGGGTCGCGATTCGCGCCAAGGCACCGACTGTCCAGGCACGCGCGACGGATTCGACACCGGCCGTGACGGCTCTCACCCAGGCCAGCTATAACCTCGGACTTGCGGTGGGTTGGCGCCGGTTCGCAATCACGGGTGACGTGGCCAAGACGCCGGCACCCGCGCTTGCCCTTGGCGGCAAGGAATCAGCCGTGGTCGGCGTCAATTACTCGCTCAACAAGCGCATCACGGGCCGGGTCGCAGCGACTGCGGAGCGCACCGACGGAGCCCGGTCGCCGGCACTCGGCGCGGAGCAGACCTATGCGCTTGACGTCGGCGGTGCTTATTCGTTGACCCGCAATATCGCTGTTACCGGTGGTGTCCGCTATCGCGTGGACCGGGATCGCGACGCCGCGCTTCGGGACGAGCGCAGGGACAGCCAGGCCGTCTACGTCGGCACTGCTTTCAAATTCTAATCCCAATCCTGAATTTCAGCCGGTGACGTCTGCGGAGCGCCTCCAGCAAATCCGCGAGCGGATCGCACGGGCCGCGAAAGCATCGGACCGTGACCCCAGCGAGATCACACTGATCGCCGTCAGCAAGACGCGCTCGGTCGCCGACATCGAAGAGCTCATTTCGGCCGGGCAGCGAGATTTCGGCGAAAGCCGGGTCCAGGAAGCCGCGGACAAATGGCCCGGGCTCAGGAAGGCGCACCCCGACATTCGGCTCCACATGATCGGACGGCTGCAGTCGAACAAGGCGGCAGAGGCCGTTGCGCTGTTCGACACCATTCACTCGCTGGACCGGCCGAGCCTTCTGGGAGCGCTTGCCGCGACTGGCCAGCCGACCCCCTGCTTCGTGCAGGTCAACATAGGCGCGGAAGCGCAGAAGGGCGGCGTCGCGATATCGGAGCTTGGTGCCTTCATTGAGGAAGTCCGGCAATCTTCGTTGAGACTGAAAGGGCTAATGGCGCTTCCGCCGCTTGGGCAACAGCCCGGCCCCTATTTCGCGCTTCTCGCGAAGCTTGCCCGGCGTCATGACGTCACTGGACTGTCGATGGGTATGAGCGCGGATTACGAGACTGCGGTGATGCTCGGCGCAACGCATGTTCGGGTAGGCAGCGCGCTCTTCGCCGACTGAGGACTAGTCGAGATGGCCGCTGCGCGATTTCTTGGTTGCGATATAGTCGGCGTTGTGCGGATTGACCGGCATGTGGTGCGCCACCCGCTCCGCCACGACGATCCCTGCCGACTCTAGACCGGCCACCTTTCCTGGGTTGTTGGTGAGCAGGCGTACCTCGCCAACCTTCATTGCGCGCAGGATAGCCGCGGCCACTCCGTAATCGCGTTCGTCGTCGGCAAATCCTAGCCGCCGGTTGGCATCGACAGTATCGAGGCCGCGGTCCTGGAGGGCATAAGCGCGGATCTTGTTGACGATGCCAATCCCCCGGCCTTCCTGCCGAAGATAGAGCAGGATCCCGCCGCCGGATGTTTTAATCAGCCGCAAGGCCTCGTGGAGTTGCGGCCCGCAATCGCACTTCAAGCTGCCGAACACATCGCCGGTCAGGCACTCGCTGTGAAGCCGGACGAGCGGCGGGCTGGTGCCCCATTGGCCGATGACGAGAGCCACATGTGCGTCGCCCGTCGCTCTCTCACGAAAGGCGATGACCTGCGTTTCGCCGATATCGGCGATTGGCAGGCGTGCTCGCGCGGCGACGACCGCGTCCGGAGAGGATTCGATCCACTCCCGCAGGACCTCGATGTCGGCCTCTGCATTATCCAGCAGCCACAAGGCCGGTGCCAGCCCGGCGAGGCGCGCCAGGGTGAGTGCCGCGGCCGCGTCCTTCACATCGACAGGCTCCATCGGCTCGAGCACGCCCGGGGTGAAGCGGTCGAAGTCCTGGCCCGCGTCGGCTATGGCGCGAACTGTCGCGGTGTTCATCCAGTCGCTCCGACGGACGACAAGCGGAACGCCCGGTGTGTTTTCCCGGCGATTGCCGAGGCCCAGCGCAGCGGCCCGCTCGGCGCTGAGGAGGAAGTTGGCGCATGCGCCAGGGTCGAGCCGGTCTAGTGCTTCGTCATCGGTCGTCTCGATCGCCAGGATATTCAGTTTCCCGATGCGAACAGGCCTTCCCCCGGCCAGCGCCACGAGCGCCGGTCTAAGGCTGGCTCGGCTCAAATGTCGAACTCCACGACGAGCGGAACATGGTCGCTCGGCCGCTCCCAGCTTCGGCACGGCTCGTGAACCCGATGAGCGACCGCCTGCGGGGCAAGCGATGGGCTTGCCCAGATGTGATCGAGCCTGCGGCCGCGGTCGTTCTTGGTGAAGTCCGGGGAGCGATAACTCCACCAGGTGAAATTGCGCTCGGGAGCGGGGATGAAGCGGCGGCCAAGATCGGCCCAGTCATGCGATTGCTGAAGCCGGGCGAGCGTTTCCACCTCGATCGGCGTGTGGCTGACGACATCGAGCAGCGCCTTGTGGCTCCAGACGTCGCATTCCAGCGGCGCAACGTTGAAATCGCCGACGATCAGTGTCGGTTCGGCCAGTTTTTCAGACCAGCGGGTCATCCGCTCGAGAAAATCGAGCTTTTGGCCGAACTTCGGATTGCGCTCGCGGTCGGGGATGTCGCCGCCAGCCGGAACATAGACGTTCTCGAGGCGGATTCCGCATTCGAGCCGCGCGCCGACGTGCCGAGCCTCGCCGTTGTCCTGCCAGTCGTGGCGGCCTTCATCGAAAAGCGCGACCCGGGAGAGGATCGCAACCCCATGGTGCATGCGCTGGCCGTGGAGCTTGCGATGCCTGTAACCAAGTCGGTCAAACAGTTCAGCCGGGAATATCTTGTCCTCGACCTTGGTCTCCTGAAGGCAAAGCACGTCCGGTTGCTCTTCGAGCAGGAAACGCTCGACGATCGCGGCGCGCGCGCGAACGGAGTTGATGTTCCAGCTGGCGATCTTGAGGCGGGTCACTTGGGATGCCCTAGCAAAGGAAGGCCGATGTGCAACCTTCGTGGCCCCTATTGGAAGTGGCGCCCATGGGCCGTTCACCCAAGCCGCGCCTAGCAAAAGGCCCCCGCTCCGGGGGCATTGGAGCGAGGGCCGACCAAGCGTAGTCACGCAAGGTGATCGCCGCTGCCCGGGTAACAGGGGGAAACCCCAAGCAAGTTGCGACGATCAAAACGCTTTTACGATTTTAACCCTGACCAGTCGATGAACGGTTTTCGATTGCTACGGAATTTTGTCGCTCATGCTCAACGCTTGGTCGGCTCGCGGTAAGTGAACGCGCTCTCTGGAACGGCAACGTTATAGCGCTGGTTGGAAAGCAGAACTTTCGTCCGCTTGTTCTGCGCATCGATCGCCGTCCAGCCTTGCAGTATCAGTCCACCGGGCGCCGCCGGGGAGCGGATGAACCCAAGGATCAGCGTGCCGAATTCCGGGCGCCGCGCGTCTCGCGCACGGACGACCAGGATGCTCGGTTCCGAGGGGAGAACGCGGGCGATCCGCTCAAGATTCGGGTTGCCCGAAAGAAGCACCGACAGCGGCGACTTGGCGATCGCCCAGCTCGACTTTTGACCGACCTCATAATCGACGAAGGTCAGCGTCTTCCCGTTGCCGACCAGGAGCATGTTTGCGCCGCGGCCATATTCGAAACGGATCCGGCCCGGGCGCTTAAGAGATAGAATACCGGTCAGTTGCCGGTTCTTCGAATCCGTCTGGACGAAATTGGCGGTCATCGACTGCGCGGCGTTGAGGTGCGCTTCGACCTTTGCAAGGTCGCCGGTCGCGGCCGGTGCCGGGGCAACGATCAGCGCGATCGCGGCGGCGGGGGCAAGGGCACGTGCAGCCAGGGTCGGAAAAGCCATTTGTTCAAATCTCCAGGATGATTGGCGCCTATGTGGCGTTCCGGCATTGAATGCGCCCTGAACCCCATGGTTCCGCGCTGTTCAGCCTTGCCGGTCTCAGATCGGGTGCCCGTCGGTATCGATCAGCACCTCGCGGCGACCGACGTGGTCAGGCGCTCCAACCAGGCCTTCTTTCTCCATCCGCTCGATGAGACGGGCCGCGCTGTTGTAGCCGACCCGCAACTGGCGCTGAATGTAGCTGGTCGAGGCTTTCTGGCTCTCGGCGACGATCTGTACCGCCTTGCGATAGAGCTGGGTTTCCGGGTCGTCGTCACCGGTCGGGGCGCCGTCTAGCAAATAGCCGCCGTCCTCCGGCTCTTCGGTGACCGACTGGACGTAATCGGGCACACCCTGCTTGCGCCAATGATCGGCGACGCTTCGCACTTCCTCGTCGCTGACGAACGGCCCGTGGACCCGGATGATCTGCTTTCCGCCTGGCATGTAGAGCATGTCGCCCTTGCCAAGCAGTTGTTCCGCGCCCTGCTCGCCGAGGATTGTTCGGCTGTCGATCTTGCTTGTTACCTGGAAGCTGATGCGGGTGGGCAAATTGGCCTTGATGACGCCGGTGATAACGTCGACCGACGGCCGCTGCGTGGCCATGATCAGGTGAATTCCGGCTGCTCGCGCCTTTTGCGCCAGGCGCTGGATAAGAAATTCGACCTCCTTGCCCGCCGTCATCATCAGGTCGGCCAGCTCGTCGACCACCACGACGATCTGAGGCAGAACCTCATATTCCAGCTCTTCCGTTTCGTAGATCGGCTGGCCGGTGTCGGCGTCGTAACCGGTTTGCACGCGGCGACCGAGCTTGGAGCCCTTGGCCCGCGCGTCACGGACCTTCTGGTTGAAACTGGACAGCTGGCGAACGCCAAGGCTCGCCATCATCCTGTAGCGCTCTTCCATCTGCTCGACGGTCCACTTGAGCGCCCGGATGGCTTTGCCGGGCTCGGTCACCACGGGCGACAGCAGGTGCGGGATGTCGTCGTAGACGCTGAGCTCCAGCATCTTCGGATCGATCATGATCATCCGGCACTCGTCGGGTCCCATCCTGTAAAGCAGCGACAGGATCATGCAGTTGAGACCCACCGACTTGCCGGAGCCGGTGGTGCCGGCGACAAGCAAATGGGGCATCGGCGCGAGGTCGGCGATCACCGGATCGCCCGCGATATTCTTGCCCAGGATCAACGGCAGGCTCATCGCCTGGTCTTCGAAAGCCTGGCTGCCGATCAACTCGCTCAAGGACACCATTTCCCGCTTAGGATTGGGAAGCTCGATCCCGATCACGCTCCGCCCAGGGATGGTCGCGACCCGGGCGGAAAGCGCGCTCATATTGCGCGCGATGTCGTCGGCCAATTGTATAACCCGGCTGGCTTTGATCCCACTCGCCGGCTCAAGCTCGTACATTGTGACGACCGGCCCGGGGCGGACCTCGACGATGTCGCCGCGGACGTGGAAATCCTCAAGCACGCTTTCGAGCAGGCGCGCGTTGCGCTCGAGTCCTGCGCGGTCGACCTGCTTGCGGTCAGCTGGCGGCGGCGGGCTAAGCAGTTCAAGCGCGGGAAGCTGGTAATTGTCGCCAAGCGCCAGGCTGGCCTGGCCGGCGGCGGTCGCCTTGCCCTTGCGCGGTGCCGGCTTGGCGGCGGGCGCGATCGCCTTGGACGGCTCGGCAACGGCAACGGCGGGGCGGGAGCGCGGAGGGGCGACGGGCTCACGGTCGCCGAGCTCCTCCTCCGTTCGCCGCGGTGGGCGGATCGGCCGCGACGGGTCGCGGCGGAACAGCGATCCAAGCCACGCCTTCTCCTCCTCGCGAAGCCCGAGCGAGAGATAGGCGACCATCACGCCGCCAAGGAACAGGATGGCGATCAGAGCTAGGCGAAACGGTCCTTCTACTCCGGGATTCTGAATGAGGGCGATGAGCGCCTCGGCCGCCTTTGCGCCGCCGAGGCCCAGTGCCCCGCCCCAGCCTGCCGGCAGGCCGGAAACAGACTCGCCCGAAAGCATGCCAAGCGCCACGCCCACCAGCAGCATTGCCGCAAATGCGACAAGCAGGGACCGGCCGACCCGTCCGGGCGAAGCGCCGCGCATCAGTCGCACTCCCGCAAGAGCGATAATCGGGAGAATGACAACCGCCGCAGGGCCGAACAACATCAGGAGAAGGTCGCTTGAATAGGCGCCGAAGCTTCCCACCCAATTGACGGGCGGACCACCGGCGGCGGTCGAAAAGCTCGGGTCGACGGCATCGTGGGTCGCAAGGCCCAACGCAAGCGCAATGCTGGCGCCGGCCAGGATCGTTCCGGCAACGCGCATCGCCAGCTGGCGCACGGACGCGCGCAGCTTTTCCCGCCAGTCGGGTCCCAAATCGCGCTTTCGCGCCCGCTCCGCGGCGGTCGCCATGATCGTCTTCCCCCGGTCAGAAAGGCCGTTGACGCCACAATGCGCCGCGGCGGACTCCGAGGTCAAGCGCTCGCCAAGGCGCGACGCACGCGTTAACAGTGTCGGCCATGCAACGAAGCGACGTCATCATCCTCGGCGGTGGGCTGGTCGGCCTCGCGCTTGCCGCCGCGCTCGATTCCGCCGGTCTGACGGCGACAATCGTCGACCCGGTCGATCCCGAGAGCTGGAAGGACGCCACATTCGACGGCCGCACCAGCGCGGTCTCGTCAAGCTCGCGGCGGATGTTCGACGCAATCGGCGTCACCGGTCATTTGGCCGAACCGGGCTGTCCAATCCGCACCATCCGTGTCGCCGATGGCATTGCGCCAGGCGGACTCGCGTTCGAGCCGCCCGAGGGCGACGACGAGCCGCTTGGCTGGATGCACGAGAATCGCCACCTTCGCGCCGCGCTCAAGGCCCGCGCCGAGGCCGGACAGAACATCCGCTTGTTGTGGAAATCGAAGGCTGCGTCGGTGGAGCGCGGAGAACATGGGGTCTGGGTCGTGCTTGAGGACGGCACGAATCTCGCCGCGCCTTTACTGGTCGCGGCCGAAGGGCGCCAGTCGCCAACCCGCGAATCCGCCGGAATGCGGATGGCCCGCTGGCGCTACGACCACACAGCGATCGTCGCTACGCTCAGCCATGAACAGCCACACGACAATGTTGCGTGGGAGATTTTCTATCCGTCCGGCCCGTTTGCGCTTCTGCCGATGAACGACATTGCCGATGGCCACCGGTCGGCGATTGTCTGGTCGGTCAAGAGCGAGGATTCAGCCGGATTTCTCGCCTTGTCGGACGAAGAATTCGCAGCCGAGGCGAAAGCGGCGATGGGCGGCTTTCTCGGTGACATCCGCCTGTTGACGAAGCGCTCCGCATATCCGCTCGGCTTCCACCATGCAGCCAGGATTACCGATCGTCGCCTGGCGCTGGTCGGCGATTCGGCGCACGCCATCCATCCGATCGCGGGGCAGGGTCTCAACCTCGGTTTCCGCGATGCCGCAGCTCTGGCGCAGGTGCTGGTCGAAGGTGCCCGGCTCGGCCTCGACCTCGGCGACCGGCAGCTGATGGACCGTTATCAGCGCTGGCGCAGCCTCGACACTATGATGGTGGCGATGGCCACCGACGGGCTGACCCGGCTGTACGGCATTCCCGGCAAGCTTCCGTCACTGGTCCGCCGCGCCGGAATGGCCTTGACCGGCAAGATCGGCCCGCTTCGCGACCGCCTCGCCGCCGAGGCGCGCGGAACGAGCGGCGACCTTCCGCTGCTGCTCCGCGGCCTTCCGATATGATCCGCGCCTAGCGGTCGATCTCGACCTCTTCTTCCACTTCCGCTTCCTGCTCGGCTTCTTCCGTCTTGGGCCGGGTCATGACGAACGTCCCCGACCAGCCCGGGCCGATCGTCCAGGTTCCGGAAATCTCGCATTCCTCTTCGTCCAGCACGCCATCGTAATGAACCGGGTCGAGGAAGTGCTCGAGCGAATCGTATATCTTGGTGAAGCGGACGCTGCTGCCATCCCGCTTGCCGGTGACGACCGCCGCCATTTCTCCCGGCGGCAGATATTCGGGCGCGGGCTCGATGACCTCGCCAGTCAGTCCTCCGCCCGTGTCGCGCAGCTCGAGGTGGAATGGGATGGGTTTGAGCGCCGCTGGATAGGCATAGGTGCCGTCCCAATGGCCGCTCAGGTCGCTCACTGCAGGGTTTGGGACATGTCGGCCCCGCCGGGGCCAGCCGCTGGAACTGCATCAGCTGGACTACTAGGTCCGCCCGGCCGGCAAGGGTCGGCTCTTCGAGGAGCGCCTGCTTGGCGCCGACATCGAAAGGCGCGACCTGGGCTATGGCGTTGACCAGCATTTCATCATCCAGCCTGCCGACGGCTTCCCAATCCACGGCAAGACCCAGCGAGTCGCCGAATCGCCGCGCTTCGCGCTCCACTTCTGCCCGCTGAATACTGCTTAGCGGCGGCGGCTCATCGTCGTCGAAGGAGTCCATGTCGATATCCGCCTGACGGTAGGGTGTGCCGCCATCGGCCTCCGCGACCAGCCGGAAGCGGCGCGAGCCGAGCAGCATGATATTGAAGCGCCCGTCATCCAGCTCCTCGACCCCGACGAGCTCACCAACGCACCCGACGCGATAGAGCGATGGCGAATCCGTTTCCTCGGATGGCTGGATCATCGCGATCCGCCCGGCCCCGCCAGCGCGTCCTCGACCATCGCGCGGTAGCGCTCCTCGAAAATGTGCAGCGGCAGGTGCGAGCGCGGAAATAGGATCGCGCCGCCGAGCGGGAAGAGAGGGACGCGCTGAAGTTTCTCGGCCATCAGGTGAACAGCAATGCGGAAAGGCGGCGGCGGATGCCTCGGCCCCAGGGATCGTCGAACCCGGCAGCCTCAAGCATTTTGAGAAGCTGCTGGCGCGCCGCGCCATCATTCCAGTCGCGGTCGCGCGCAATGATCTCAAGCAATTCGTCGGCTGCGCGCTCACGGTTCCCGGCGGCGATTGCGGCGTTGGCGACCGCCAACCGCGCTTCGTGGTCGTCCGGATTCGCGGCAAGCCGGGCTTCTTCCGCACTGGTGTCCGCGGCCGGGGCCGCCGCCAGCTCCAGCGCGGCACGTGCGCGGGTCACGGCGGCATGGCTTGCAGCCGGCTCGGCCAGTGAATCGAGCAGCGTGCGGGCATCGTCCTGGCGGCCCTCTGCAATCATCGCTCGCGCCAAAGCCCCTGCGACTTCGAGATTGTCGGGAGCCATGTCATGAACCTGTTGGAAGATGTTCGCAGCGCGCGCCGCGTCGCCGCCCTCCAGAACTTCTTCGCCCATCGCCAGAAGGGGCTCGACCTGCGCCTTGAGGTCGGTTTCCGCACTCTGGATCGGGAGCTGGGCAAGTAACTGGTCGAGCACGCGGGTCAGTTGTCCTTCCGTGCGATATTGGGTGAGGTCCGCAACCGGCTGACCCTGGAACAGCGCGAAGACCGTCGGTACCGACTGGATTCGGAACTGGGCCGCGATCAGCTTGTCCCGATCGACGTCAATTCGCGCTAGCGCAACGCCTCGGCCGGCGTAGTTAGCCGCCACCTTGTCGAGAATTGGGTTCAACTGCTTGCAGGGCCCGCACCATTCGGCCGTAAACTGGAGGATCACCAGTGCGTGCATCGAGGGCGCGATTACGTCCTGCTCGAAGCGGTCGATGGCTTCCCGTTCCGCCGCGCTCATTCCCAGTGTCGCCACAGTTGCTCCTTTTGCGATTGCCGCCATATGGGACGTGCCCGCTGAGGGGGCAAGCCGGGGCTTGCGCGCCCAACGCGACGCTGCTAGCTGCGCCGCCACCCGACCGGCACTCGATTGCCGGTTCGCCATCGAGCGGGCGTAGCTCAGGGGTAGAGCACAACCTTGCCAAGGTTGGGGTCGAGGGTTCGAATCCCTTCGCCCGCTCCATTTCTACTCTTATTGCGAAATCATTTCTGGGCGCGAAGCGCGGCGACCTCCTCGGGCGTAAGCTTGCGTGTGGCATGGACCGGGCAATAGGTCGCGCCAAGCGCATCGGGCACATAGATTTCCGCCTCATGGCCGGAGCAGACAAAGCTCCCGGCGCGAGAGCGAAGCGCGATCCGATGTTCAAAATCGAGCCTTGAGGCGCAGTAATTGAGCGTTCGCAGCTCATAATAATCGCGGCTGTTGGTGTTCACGTAGACGATGTTGTCGGGCCCCTGGCGGAAGCCGATCACGTTGGGGGCATAGAAACACTGGCGTTCGCCGCCGGCGGCATATTGGGGTGCGACCGCGGCTGGGGGATAAGCATTGCACCCAGTCAGCGTCAGCGCCGCGATGCCAAGCGTCACGATAGAGAGCTGCATTTTTACCATGTCGTCCTCCTGGCAATCGAGTCCGCTGGCAATGGAAACGCATGCGTGGGCTTTATTGTGCCGTCACGTCCTGAAAGGTCGCTCCCGAAACCACTTGGTGACGATGTATTTGGTGCCGCGCCGAACCTTCATGCCTTGATGAAGCGTCGCCTGATTCGGTCTTCCATCGGGCAGCAAATTGTTCCATGCGAGAAGCTTGCCGGTCTCGGGCTGGATCGTCTTGCCAATCGTCTTGAAGCGCGTCGCGCCGCCATCTTCCGGCCAGTTGAGATAGATCATCGCCGTCCAGCTGCGGTTGCCGCTTTCGGCGCAGTGCCGGTAATAATCTGCGCCATTGACCTCGAACGTGTCGGTATGGGGCTTGAATTCCTGGCCTAGGGCGTAGCGCTGGCCCTGGATCGGCTCCCCGTTCGCCAGCGGAAGGCCAAGCAGCGCGGCAATCGCCTGATCGACCTTGGCTACGACTGAGTCGGAGGAGTCGAGATCGCACGTCTCGCTCGTCCGGAAATCGGCGATACCCTGGTCGTCGGCGATTTCGCTTGGCCGGCGACGGGCATCGATACGGTCGATCAGAGATGCGCAGGTCTCATCGTCCAGGAAATCGCGGACGACGAACAGCTCCAGCTTCGGGGACGGAAAGCGCTGGACGCCGAGTTGCACGCGAAGCCGATCCCCCGGACTCATGAGCCGCGACTAAAGGCTGTTCCGGCCGGCATGCCGCCGCTCATGATCGACGATAACGGACCGAACAACGTTGTTCATAAGCGTCATTCGGACCTCCAGCGGAGTCGCGGTCTTCTTGATCATCACCGCGACGGAATAGCTGGAGCCGTCCGGCGCTGTTAGGATGCCGATATCGTTATAGCCCGCCTGGGTATCGCCGAGCACCTGTCCCGTGCCGGTCTTGTGGCTCAGGCTCCAGCCCGGTTTGAGGCCCCCTTCAATCGGTTTGCGCCGGTCTTCGTGTTGCCCATGATCGACAGCAGATGCGCGGTGGAGCCCGGGGACAGCAGCTCGCCGCGCTTCAGCCGCGCGAGCGCATCGACGATCGCGGCGGCAGACGCTCCGTCGTAAGGATCGGCCAGATAGCGGTCGAACGCGGCCTTGCGAGCGGCATAGGGCAAGGCGTTGCGCGCCTTGTAAAAGGCATCGCCGATCGAATAATTCTGACTCCAGATCAGTCCGGCAATCCGCGACTGGAGCGCGCGTTCACCTTCGTAGAAGCGGATCGCGCCAAGCTTGTGCCGGGCGATATAGGCGCGCACCGCGCTCGGCCCGCCGGCCGCCCGCATCAGCTTGTCGTTCGCGGTATTGTCGCTCTTTGTGATCGCTTCGACGAGCAGCGCACCAAGCGTCGTCGTGTGCCCTCCCCCAGAACCTTGGTGGCGATCGGCTGATGGAACAACGTCAGGTCATCGCGGGTCAGCGTTACGCGGTCGTTGAGCGAGATCCGGCCGCGGTCCACGGCATCCATTGCCGTCAACGCCACCCAGAACTTGCTGACGCTCTGCTGCGGGCACAGCTCATTCTCGCGCCAGCCGACTCTCCAGCCCTCGCCTACCGACCGAACGGCGATCCCCACGGTCCCGTTGAATCCTTTTCCGAGCTCGTGGATCCGCTGGTCGAGCGCTGGCGGAGGGCGAACTGCGGTGACCGATGTCGTCTGGATGGCGGACGTGGCAACCGGTTCGAGTACCGATCCTGCCGCAAGAAGGACGACCAACAAACCTGACGTCATGACCCCAACCCCACTGAAACGCTTCTCTTTCCTGTAATCTTCCGCTCCTGAACGAGAGATTTTCCGTATCAGCGATCGCTCGAAAGCAAGGCGGCCCCTCGATTTCGTCGAGCGCACGCTGCGCAGCGATATAGCGGCGCGCCTTGGCCGCCCAGGCCTGCGCCCGCTGACCTCCCGGCAGGCGCATGGTCTCCGCTAGGGCGCGATCGACCTCGCCTCGCTCGAGATTTGCGAGTGCGCGGTCGTAGCGCGCCTGGACCATCGGCGAGGGGCTACTTGCGCGGTGGACGGCGACGAGCGAGCCCATCTCCCGCTGGAACGCGCTCCACAGGCTTTCATCCGGCGGCCCGCGGCGAAGCGCCGGCTCGAGTGCGCGATATTCGTGCAATAGCTGATCCAGCGTCACCGGCTGGCGAGAGGCAGTGATGATCGTCGCCACCGCGCGCGGCGACGTCGAGCCGAAACGCTGGGTCAGCAAGGTCTCGAGATAGCCGAGTGAAACCCCGCGCTCGATGGCCCGCCGCGCGGCGAAGGCCACAAGGAGCGCGTCGGCGCGCCCAACGGAGCCAGCGGTCTGTCGCGTGCGATCCTCGACCGCGGCGATGCGCCCTTCCAGGGTCGCGATCCGCGACAAGGTTGCCGGGTCGACATCGCTCGCAATTGCCAGGCTCGGGGCGCCTGACGGAGCGTGAAGGGCGCCGGTTTTTGAGCTACGCCAAGGAATTGGGCCGCTCCCTGCCAGCGCGCCAGCCCCCAGATTGCCAGCGCAGCGCCGGCGACGAGCAGCAGTAGTCCCCAAGCAAGCAAAGCCGTCCAGTGGCGGCCGGAACGGTGCGGCGAAACGCTCATCGACCTTCGTTCTGACACAGCTTCGCGGCAAGGGCCAGAAGAGCGGGTTCCCGTGGCATGCTGGCTACTGCCATGCGCTCCCATCCCGGACCGCAAGCCTGGACCGCTTTGTCGCTGATCGCGGCGATGACCGTCCTTCCTCTCTCCTGGACCAGATCGGCCAGTCTTCTGCCTGCGCGGGGGCTGTGGACCATCACGACTGCTTCGGCCACGTCGATCGCAGGCGGCGGGTCAATCGCAATATTGGCATAAACCGCCACGGCCTCCGCCGCTTCGACGGCCAGGTGGTCCGCCCCCGCAAGGTGGAGCAGGCGGCCTGCCGGCAGTCGCTCGCCAAGTTCGATGCGTCCGCCCTCGCCGACCGTGGCGACTTCGAATCCCGCTTCCCGCGCTGCTTCGGCTGTGGCTTCGCCGACGGCGTGGACGGGCAGAGCTCTTAACGATTCAAGCTGTTTTCCCCCGTGGCGGAAGGCGTTGGCGCTGGTAGCGACGATGCCGCGATAGTCCGCCGGTTCGATTGCCCCCCAAGTTAGCGGCTGAACCGCGAACAACGGGACCGACATTGCGTCCAGACCCATTTCCCGAGCCTTGGCCGTGGTCGCGCTCGCGCCTGGCTCCGGCCGGATAATCAGCAGGCGCCTCACGACACGCCTCCGAAGACCGCACGTATGCTTGGCGGCGCGCTTGCCAGCATCGTATCGGCGATCGCGGCGGCCTCTTCCGGTAGGTCGATGACGCTCTCCTCGGTGACGCGCTCCGTTCCGTCCGGGCTGAAGAGGTCGGCTCGAAAGCGAAGTCGGTCACCCGTCAGCTCGGCAAGGGCAGCGACCGGCGAATGGCACGTTGCGCCCAGACGCCTGCTGAACGCCCGCTCGGCAGCGACGCATCGACACGTTGGAGCATCATTGATGGCATCGAGAAGCGCGCGGATACGTTCGTCGGCGGTTCGGCATTCGACGCCGATTGCCGCCTGGCCCGGAGCGGGAAGGATAACGTCGAGCGGGATCGGGCTGCCTTCGGCCATGTCCAGTCGATCGAGACCCGCGGCAGCGAGCAGCGTCGCGTCCGCGTCGCCGCGTTCGATCTTGTCGAGCCGGGTCTGGACGTTGCCGCGTATCGGCATGATGTGCAGGTCGGGCCGGCAATGGAGCAGTTGCGCCTTGCGCCGTGGGCTCGAAGTGCCGACTGTCGCGCCGTGGGGGAGCGCCTCGATTGCGCTCGCGCCGATTAGCCGGTCGCGAACGTCGGCTCGTGGAAGCATCGCGGCAATCGTGAATTCGGCGGGCCGTTCGCTTTCGACGTCCTTCATCGAGTGAACCGAAAAGTCCGTTTCCTCTGCCGAAAGCATTAAGTCGAGCTCCTTGGTCCACAAGGCCTTGCCGCCGACTTCTGCAATTGGGCGATCCTGGATTCGGTCGCCGCTGGTGCGAATGGCCCGGATCTCGACACTGCCCGTGGGCCAGCCGTGCGCTTTCTCGAGCGCCGCTGCTACGGCCTTTGCCTGTGCCATCGCCAAGGGCGATGCTCTGGTACCAAGGGTTGGAAAATTGCTCATCGGGCGCCGCACTAGCCGAGCGGAGCACCTTGAGGCAAAGGGGTTGGCAAATGACCCTGGTGCTCGGCCTCGAATCCTCCTGCGACGATAGCGCGGTCGCGCTCGTAAGCCATGATCGGCAGATTCTTGCCCAGGCGGTCGTCGGACAGGCAGAGGCGCACCGGCCATTCGGCGGGGTCGTCCCGGAAATTGCTGCCCGCGCTCATGTCGATGTCCTCCCCGGACTGATCCGCCAGGTGCTTCACGAGGCCGATGTGACCATCGGCGAGGTTGACGCCATTGCGGCAACAGCAGGCCCCGGTTTGATTGGTGGCGTGATGGTCGCTCTGCTCGCCGGCAAAGGCCTTAGCCTCGCCGCCGGCAAACCACTGATCGCCGTCAATCATCTCGAAGGTCACGCTTTGTCCCCGCGGCTGGTCGATCCTAATCTCGATTTTCCTTACCTTCTGCTACTGACCAGCGGTGGCCATTGCCAGTTGCTTGAGGTGCGCGGTGTCGGGGATTACCGGCGCCTTGCGACGACCATCGACGATGCTGCCGGAGAAGCGTTCGACAAGGCGGCAAAATTGCTCGGCCTTCCCTATCCGGGCGGTCCGGCAATCGAGGAGCTTGCAGTGAAGGGCGATCCCGGTTCCGTGCCCCTGCCGCGTCCCCTGGTCGGAAGCGCCGAGCCGCATTTTTCCTTCGCCGGTCTCAAAAGCGCGGTCCAGCGCGCTGTCGCATCGGGGGCGCATCGAAGCGAGGACATCGCTGCAAGCTTCCAGCAGGCCGTCGTCGATTGCATGGTCGACCGGACGGCGCGTGCACTTGAAAGCAGCGACGCTCCCGCCCTGGTCGTGGCCGGCGGGGTCGCTGCCAACCAGGCCCTTCGCGGCGCGCTGGCGAAGCTGGCAGCCGACAATGGCCGCCGCTTCTCAGTTCCGCCCGGCTGGCTGTGCACGGACAATGCGGCGATGATCGCCTGGGCCGGGGCCGAACGTCTCGGGCGGGGCCTCACAGATTCGCTCGACGCCCCGGCTCGGGCGCGCTGGCCGCTGGATCCGGCCGGGGAATCGGTTCGCGGTGCGGGAGTAAAGGCATGAGTCTGGAAGGCGTGGCGGTGATCGGTGGCGGGGCGTGGGGAACAGCGCTCGCCCAGGTGGCTGCCGCGAATGGCCGCGAAGTGCTGCTGTGGGCGCTTGAAGATGAGGTCGTCTCTGCGATCAACAAGATCCATGAGAATCCCGTCTTCCTGAAAGGCCTCAAGCTTTCACCCTCCATTCATGCGACAAACAGTTTCTCCGATCTTTCGAGCGCGGACCTGTGGCTCGTCGTCACTCCGGCCCAACATATGCGCGCGGTGCTCGGCCGCCTGCCATGCACGGGTAAGCCGCTTGTGCTTTGCTCAAAGGGGATTGAGGAAGGCTCCGGCCTAATGCTTCACGAAGTCGCGAAGCAGGCCTGTCCCGATTCCCCGGTCGCCGTCCTGTCCGGACCGACCTTCGCGCACGAGGTCGCTGCCGGCCTACCGACCGCCGTGACGCTGGCCTGCGAGGACGAGGAGTTGGGGGAGCGCATCCGGCAGCGCCTCGCGATCCCGGAATTCCGTACCTATTGGACCGACGATGTCGCTGGCGCGGAAATCGGCGGTGCGGTCAAGAATGTTCTCGCCATCGCCTGCGGTGTCGTGGAAGGCCGCCGCCTTGGTCTCAATGCTCGCGCAGCGCTGATCGCTCGGGGGTTTGCGGAAATGACTCGATTCGGTCTCGCTCTCGGTGCCCGCCGCGAGACGCTGGCCGGCCTCAGCGGACTTGGCGACCTTGTTCTCACCTGTTCGTCAATCAGCAGCCGCAATTTTTCGCTCGGCAAGGCGATCGGCGAAGGGCAGAGCCCGATCGGCTGATGGCCGATCGCCGGACCGTGGCCGAAGGCGCGCATACCGCTCCGGTACTTGACCGTATTGCTCGCGAACGCGGGGTGGACATGCCGATCGTCGCGGCCGTTGCCAGCTTGCTGTCCGGGAAAGCCGCGGTCGATGCGGTTCTTGGCGAAATGCTCAGCCGTCCGCTCCGCGCCGAATCGCATTGAGCCTGCGCGATTAGAAGTCGATCGCGATCCCGTTCTTTTCCCAATCACCGTAACGCGTTGGGCTTCGCTCCTCCAGCTCCTCGCGGCCCTTTTCCGGCTTCGGGATAGGCGGCGATGGCGACAGATAGGCCGGGGGTCTCGGTTTCTTTGGCCGTTTCATGCATCGACAATGGGGACTAAGGGGCGTCATGCCAAGTTCGTCAGGCCCGATACCTCCGGGTACTCCCGCGCGCCGCGCCGCCCTCACCATGCTCGATTCAGTGTTGCGGCGCGGGCAAACCCTGGAGTCCGCTTCCGGGTCGCATCGCGTCCCGCTCGAAGCGGAAGACCGGCGGCTGGCGCTGGCGATCGCCGGCGAGACACTTCGCCGCCTTCCGGCGCTCGACGCCATGATCGATTCGCGCACGCGACAGATCCTGCCGGACGACAGCAAGGCGCGAATGGTGCTGCGGCTTGCGCTCGCCCAGAAGCTGGCGCTGGACGTCCCCGATCATGCCATCGTCGCCACGGCCCTGCCGCTTGTTGACGGAGGACCACGCCGCTTGGTTCACGGCGTTCTGGGCGCCTTGCTGCGCGGCGTGCTGCAGACTTCGTCTCCGCTTCCGCAGCCGGTCGAGGGCCGCTGGCGCAACGCGTGGGGGCAGGAGGTCGTCGAGGCGGCCCGGCGCTCCATCCTCCAGCGTCCTCCGCTCGATCTCAGCTTTCGCGACGAAGCGGGGGCGCAGGAATTTCCGCTCGGAATGTCGCTCGCTTCGAAGCACCGCCGGATCGAATCCGCTGCGGTGCCCGGCCTTCCCGGCTATGACGAGGGCGGCTGGTGGGTGCAGGACCTTGCATCGTCCCTTCCCGCACGACTGATCCCCCAATCGGCGAACACGGTTCTCGATCTCTGTGCCGCGCCTGGCGGGAAGACGATGCAGCTCGCGGCGGCCGGCCATGATGTGACCGCCCTCGACCGCTCGAAAAGTCGTCTGGCACGACTGCGCGACAATCTTGCACGCACCGGCCTTGCCGCGACCACAGTCGTCGCCGACGCGCTGGAATGGAGCAATGGCGGCCTGTTCGACGCCGTCCTGCTTGATGCGCCGTGCTCGGCAAGCGGCACTTTCCGGCGCCATCCCGAAGTCCTCTACCGCGCGCGTCAAGCGATCATCGCCGAAAGCGCCGAACTTCAAGCGCAGCTGCTCGACCGCGCCGCCGCCTGCGTTCGCGTCGGCGGCAGCCTCGTCTACGCGGTTTGCAGCCTTGAGCCGGAAGAAGGGGAATCACAGCTCCGTTCCTTCCTCGATCGCCACCCTCATTTTCGTCTCGAGCCAGCCGGTGTCGACATCCTCGGCATTGCGCCGTCCCCTGAGGGCTGGCTGCGCATCCTTCCCGGCATGTTGGAAGAACAGGGCGGGCTCGACGGCTTCTTTACCGCGCACCTTGTCCGCGACGGTTAATCCCGTCTAATCGGGCTCATGGCCCAAACCATCATCAGCCCGTCGATCCTCAGCGCCGATTTCGCCAGGCTGGGCGAAGAGGTCCGCGCCATCGACGAGGCCGGAGCGGACTGGATACACATCGACGTCATGGACGGCCATTATGTGCCGAACCTGACCATCGGTCCGGCGGTGGTAAAGGCGCTTCGGCCGCACAGCGCAAAGCCGTTCGACGTCCATCTGATGATCAGCCCGGTGGATCCGTTCGTCGAGTCATTTGCAGAGGCCGGCGCGGACATCATCACCGTCCATCCCGAGGCCGGGCCGCACGTTCACCGCACGCTCCAGCTTATTCGCTCGCTTGGCAAGAAGGCCGGCGTGTCGCTCAACCCGGGCACCCCGGCGAAGATGCTCGATTACCTGATAGAGGAGATCGACCTCGTGCTAGTCATGAGCGTCAATCCCGGCTTCGGCGGCCAAAAGTTCATTCCTTCCCAGCTCAAGAAGATCGAGGCCGTCGCTACGCAAGTCGCCAAGCGGGCCTTGACGTCACGATCGAGGTCGATGGTGGGATCGATCCTGAAACGGCGCGCCAGTCGATCGATGCCGGGGCAACGGCCCTCGTTGCCGGCACGGCCGTCTTCCGTGGCGGACCGGGCGCTTATCTCCACAACATCCAGGCGCTTCGAGGTTCGTAAATGAGCGCCTCGGCGGAACGCCAAAAGGCCATCGTCGGGAAGCTCGCACGCGGTTCCTTGCTGTCCCGAATCGCTGGTCATGGGCGAAGACCGTTACGGCTGACAGCAGTCCCACGCGACCACGTAGAGGGCGATCGCGCTCGCGGCGATGCCCTGCTTGCCGGCCGCTTCATTCTAGGCGACCAGTCCCTGTCCTTAGCCGATCTCGATTTTGGCCAGCTTGAGCCTGGCGATGCCCTAGCCGATTCGATCGAGGAGTTTTCCTGGCTTCGCGATCTCGCCGCGGCTTCCGGGCGGGATCGCGGCGCGCGAGTCGCCGAAGCGCTGACCGGCCGCTGGCTGGTTGCACACGGCACCAAAGTCGATTCCGCCTGGCGTCCCGATCTCTGGGGTACCCGGATTCTTTTCTGGACGGCCTATGCGCCATACGTCCTATCGAGCCGCGACCAGGGCTATCGCTCCGCGCTCCTCAACACGCTCGCGCGCGGTGCGCGTCATCTTGCGACCACGGCCGACAAGGCTCCGCCGGGCCTAAAACGGATTACAGCCTGGTCTGGGGTCGTCACCGCCTCGCTCATCCTTCAGGGCGGCTTGCCGCGAATTGCGCGCGCGGAATCCGGCCTGATGCGCGCGCTTGCCGCGGCCCAGTTCGAGGACGGCGGCCTGATGAGCCGCTGCCCGCACGAGCAGGTGCTCCTGGTCGATCGCCTCGGTCTCCTCCGCGCTGCCTACTTCGCGGCCAAGCAGGAGCTTCCGGACGGGCTGGAAAGCGCTGCCGCCGCGGCGCTCGCCGCCCTTCACGGCGTGACGATGGGCGATGGCGCTCTTTCAAGCTGGCAGGGCGGCAACCCCTGGCATGCGGCCAGGCTCGCTGCGTTGATTGAGGGCTGTGGGCTTCGTGCTAGGCCGCTTCGACAGGCGCGCGGCTGGGGCTATCAAAGACTTTCGGCGCTGGGCACCATCGTGGTCGTCGATTCGGCTCCGCCTCCACCAAGCGCCATGGCGGCGAGAGGTTGCGCTTCGACTCTCGCACTTGAGCTCAGCGACGGTCCGCAGCGACTCATCGTCAATTGTGGCGGTCCGGGGCCGCTCCCATCCGCTCTTCCCGCCGAACTGGTCGAGGCTCTTCGGAGCACGGCCGCCCACAGCGTACTGACGCTGGACGACGCCAACTCGACCGCGATACTGGCCGACGGCGGCATGGGCAAAGGCGTTGAAGACGTCCATGTCGAGCGGCACGAGGATAATGACAGCAGCCGGCTGGTCGTCGCACACGATGGCTACGTGCGCGGCTACGGGCTGGTTCATGAGCGATCGCTTCGCCTCGGCAACGACGGCAAGGAAGTCAGCGGGCAGGACAAGCTCGTGCCCAAGGGGCGCAAGAAGATCCGCGAAGTCGCGCCATACGCCATTCGTTTCCATCTCGCGCCCGGGGTCGAGGCCGTACCGACCGCCGATGGAATGGGCGCGCTCATCCGCTCGCGAGGCGCGCCGCCTTGGAATTTCCGTTGCCGGGGCGCGATGCTGACCATTGAGGAAAGCCTGGCCATCGACGGCTCGGGCCATCCGCATGCCACGATCCAGCTCGTGATCGTCGGCGAGACTTCCGCGCTCGGAACGAGCGTCGCCTGGCAATTCCGCCGTTCGAGTTAAGAGGACCCCAATGCCCGATATCGTGCCGATCCGCCGAGCCCTGATTTCCCTTTCCGACAAGGATGGCCTCGGCGAACTTGCCGCGGCATTGATTGCCAGGGGCGTCGAACTCGTCTCGACCGGCGGAACGGCCGCCCGGCTCCGCGAGCTCGGGCATGAGGTCCGCGACGTCGCAGACCTGACCGGATTTCCGGAGATGATGGACGGACGGGTTAAGACGCTTCACCCGGTGGTTCACGGCGGGCTGCTCGCAGTCCGCGACCATGCCGAGCATGCCGCCGCGATGGACGCGCACGGGATCGGAGCGATCGACCTCCTGGTCGTCAACCTCTACCCGTTCGAGGCAATGGTCGCGAAGGGCGCCGACCGCGACACGACCATCGAGAATATCGACATTGGCGGGCCGGCGATGATCCGCTCGGCGGCCAAGAACCATGCGTTCGTCGCCGTCCTCACCGATCCCGCCGACTATCCGGACTTCCTCGCCGAGCTTGCGCAGCATGGCGGAACCAGTCTCGCAATGCGCAAGCGCCTCGCCGCGACTGCCTTCGCCCGCACCGGCGCTTACGATTCGATGATTGCCAGCTGGTTCGCCTTCGCCGATCAGGGCGAGGCTTATCCCAAGTCGCGGTTCATCGTCGGCACGAAGGCGCAGGACCTTCGATATGGCGAGAACCCCCACCAGGAAGCCGCGCTTTACCTACCCGTAGGACCTTCGACCCCGGGCGTTGCACAGGCCCGCCAAGTGCAGGGTAAGGAACTCAGCTACAACAACCTCAACGATGCGAATGCCGCGCTCGAGCTTGTTTCCGAATTCCGCGACGGCCCGCCCACCGTAGTTATCGTCAAGCACGCAAACCCTTGCGGCGTGGCGACCGGAGATACCCTCCTTGAAGCGTGGCAGGGCGCACTTTGGTGCGACAACGTGTCGGCGTTCGGCGGGATCGTTGCCGTCAATCGCCAGCTCGACGGTGCAACGGCAGCCGCAATCTCGGAAATCTTTACCGAAGTCGTCGTCGCGCCCGACGCGGACGAAGAAGCGAAAGCCGTGTTCGCCCGCAAGAAGAACCTGCGCCTGCTGCTGACCGGCTCGCTTCCCGATCCAGCGCGCGGTGGTCAGACGGTCGCGGTCATTGCCGGCGGCCTGCTTATCCAGGATCGCGACAACGGCCACGTCACGCGCGATATGCTCAAGGTCGTCACCAAGCGAGAGCCGACCAGCCAGGAACTGGCCGACTGCCTGTTCGCCTGGACTGTCGCCAAGCATGTCAAGTCGAATGCCATTGTTTACGCAAAGAACGGCATCACCGCCGGTATCGGGGCCGGACAGATGAATCGGCGCGATTCAGCACGGATTGCCGCCATCAAGGCACGCGAAGCGGCAGAAACCTACGGTTGGGGCGAACCGCGGACGGTCGGCTCGGCGGTCGCGTCGGACGCTTTCTTCCCCTTCGCGGACGGGCTTCTCGCAGCGGCCGAGGCCGGGGCGACGGCGGTGATCCAGCCGGGCGGATCGATCCGCGACGATGAAGTGATCGCCGCTGCCAACGAAGCGGGACTGGCGATGGTCTTCACCGGGATGCGGCACTTTCGCCATTAGATGAGTCGCCGAGCGCAAGGGGCGACTGCACGCAATCGTGCGCTTGCGCATAGAGTCGGCGAAATGCGGACGGCCTGCGCGGCTTGCCGCGACATGACCGACGGCGTGGGTTTCACTCCCACGCCGAGAGCATTCACGGTTCTAACGCGGAGCGTCGGCGCTCGACGAAGGGTCGGGAAGCGATAGCTGGCGAACTTCGTCACCGCGCATCCGGAAAAGTTCGCGGTCCTCGGGTCCGAACCCTTTGGTCCAGATGACGAGACCGAACGTCGCCAGAATCGCAGGGATCCCGAACGCGATCTCCGCCCATTCCGGCAGGCGTATCACGATCTGCCCGACGACCAGTGCCGCCGCCGCAGCCCAGACCAGGGTCCAGCGCCAGCCGACGACCGGATGGCCGAGCAGCCGTGCCAACAGGTTCGACTTGGCGATCGCCGCGAAGCCAAGCGCAAGCATCAGCGCGATTGCCGGACCTGTGGCCTGCCACAGCGGCGGCCAGCCCATTCGCTTCATCATCACGATCAGCGCCACCGTCAGAATGGCCTGGAGCGCAATCATTGCCAAGCTGAGCGCCATGTTGCGCTTGCGGGCACAATAAATCAGCGCGGATTCGCTCACCGCCGCCGTCGCCGCAACCACTTCCGCCGCCAGCAGGAAGCCGAGCGCGGCCGTGCCGGCGACGAACTCCGGCCCTACAAGGCCCATCACCGCCTCACCGGGGATACCGAGCGCCAGCGCAACCGCCGCCTGGGCGGCAATCACCCAAAAACCGACCTGGCGAACCTGCTTGGCCACCGCAGCGTCATTGCCTGCGGCAACGTTGCGGGAAATGACCGGGCCCAGGATCGGGTCGAAGCTGGTCTTCAGCTTTGACGGCAGCGACGCGACGTTCTGGGCGACATAATAGATTCCGACCACGGCGGGGTCGTGAACAGGCCGAGGATCGCGATGTCGACACGCCGCGAGCCCCATTCGACGGCGTCGGCGGCCGCCACCGGCAAGTTGCGTCGCGCGAGGCGCCAGAGGGCGGCGGGGTGCGGGCTCCATCCGCGCGGAAGGCCGTAGCTTTTCAGGAACGGCACCATTGAGGCCACGACCGCGCCGACCATCGACAGGACGTAGGCAATGATCAGCCCGTCGCGAGTCGAGATGAAGGCCCAGCCAAAAGCGGCGATGCTTATCGTCCAGGGCTCGACGATCGCCCGCGCGCGCACCGTTGCGCCGACGTCGTGGCGATAGGCCAGGGCCGCCAGCGATACGTCCGACCAGGCGAGTGCGATGACCGTAACGGGCAGCAGCCATTCGAGTCCGGTGATCGCGCTGTTCGGGAACATCGCCTGCGGGAATAGGATGAGGATGCTCATCGTCAGCGCCGCGCCCGTTGCCGCGACGACCAGCGCGTCCCACACGACCGCACTATGTCGTTCCGGCGGCGACAGCGCTAGTTGCTGAGCCAGCCCCCGCTTCAGGCCAAGAGTGGCGAGCTGCGCCGCAAACTCGACAATTAGAACCGCGTAAGCGAAGCGCCCGAGGGCTTCCGGTCCGTACATGCGCCCGGCGATGAACAGGAACGGAAGCCGCGCCATCAGGCGCAGCACGAAGCCCATGAAGTTGATCCGCCCGCCACGCGCCAGTGCCGCCAAGTCGGCGGACGGCGCTTGCGGTACCCCTGACTTGCCCCCTTCTCCCATCAATGCGCGGCGCCCCAGTTCGCGCCCCATCCTACCTCGACGTCGAGCGGCACATCGAGCGTCATCGCCGGTTCTGCGGCCTTGCTCATCACCGCACGGACGACGGCCGCCGCCGCTTCCTCTTTGCCCTGCGGTACTTCGAACAGAAGTTCGTCATGTACCTGGAGCAGCATGCGGACATCGCTGAGCCCGGCTTCGCCCAGCGCAGCCGTTATCCGGCTCATCGCGCGCTTGATCAGATCGGCGCTGGTTCCCTGGATCGGCGCGTTGATCGCTGCCCGCTCGGCCCCGGCCCGGAAGTTCGGGTTGGACGCGCGGATGTTGGGGAAGTGCGTCTTGCGGCCGAACAGCGTGCGGGTGAAGCCATGCTCGCGGGCGAAGGCCAATGTCTCGTCGATGTAGGTGCGAATGCCCGGGAAGCGTTCGAAATAGCGCTCGATGATCGCTTTGCCTTCCTCGCGGGCAACACCGAGCCGCCCCGCCAGTCCCCAGGACGAGATCCCGTAAAGGATCGCGAAATTGACAGTCTTGGCGCGGCCGCGAGTCTCGCGGTCGACGGTCCCGAACAATTCCTCGGCGGTCATCGCATGGATGTCCTCGCCGGCGCGGAAGGCCTCCTTCAGTTGCGGAACATCGGCCATCACTGCCGCCAGGCGAAGCTCGATCTGGCTATAATCGGCGCTCATCAGCACATGTCCGTCCTCGGCGATGAAGGCATCGCGGATCTGGCGGCCGATTTCCGTCCGGATCGGTATGTTCTGCAGGTTCGGCTCGGTCGACGATAGCCGCCCGGTTTGCGCCCCGGACAACGAGTAGCTGGTGTGAACGCGCCTGGTGTTCGGGTTGATCTGCGCCTGAAGCGCATCGGTATAGGTGCTCTTGAGCTTGGTCAGCTGGCGCCATTCCAGAACCAGCCTTGCGCATTCAACGCCCTCTCCGGCCAGCCGCTCGAGCTCGGTGACGTCGGTTGAATATTGCCCGCTCTTCCCCTTGCGCCCGCCTTTGAGGCCAAGCCTCTCGAACAGGACCTGGCCGAGTTGCTGCGGGCTGCCGATGGTGAACGGCCCTTGCGCCGTCTCGTAGATCCGCCCCTCGAGCCGGCCGATCTCCTCGGAGAATGTGCCGGACAATTTGGCCAGATAATTGCGGTCGACCTTAATGCCTTCAAGCTCCATTCGGCCCACCGCGGCGACCAGTGGCCGGTCGACGGACTGATACACCTGACTGGTGCCTTCCCGGGCCAGCCGCGGTTTCAGCTTCAGCCACAGGCGAAGGCAGATGTCGGCGTCCTCCGCCGCATATTCGGTGGCGTCGTTGAGCGCCACCTTGTCGAACGTGATCTGCTTCTGGCCGGTGCCGCAGACGGTCTTGAAGGCGATGCACTCATGGTCGAACCACGTCTTGGCAAGTTCGTCGAGACCGTGGCCCGACCGCCCGGCATCGAGGTCGAAGCTCATCACCAACGTGTCGTCGTAGGGCTTGAGGTCGATTCCCGCCTTGGCGAACATCACCCAGTCGTATTTGAGATTATGGCCGATCTTGAGGACGCTTTCGTCCTCGAGCAGCGGCTTCAGCCTGGAAAGCACGAGGTCGGCTGGCAATTGCTTCGGCGCGTCGCTCAGCAGGTCGGCGCCGACATGGCCGATCGGAACATAGCAGGCCTTGTTCGGCTCGGTCGCCAGGCTGACACCGACCAGCCGGGCAATGACACAGTCGACGCAGTCTGTCTCGGTGTCGATCGCGACATAGCCCTTGTGCCGGGCTTCGGCGATCCAGCGGTCGAGCGATTCTTCGTCAACGACCGTCTCATAAGCTGACCGATCGACGGAAATCTTTTCCTTTTCAATCCCTTGCGGCGCAGACGCCGTTGACGTCGTGGCGGCAATTCCGGCCGATCCGGGTACCCCCGTGGCTCCGCCGCCACCAGTCAGGCGGTTGAGCAGCGACTTGAAGCCCTGGTCTTCCAGGAAGGCCTTGAGCGGCTCCGGCGGAATCCCCCTCAGCGCCAGGCTTTCGAGCGGCTCCGGCAAAGGCGCGTCGCACACGAGCCGGACGAGTTCGCGGCTCAGGCGCGCGGCCTCCGCATGCTCGGTCAAATTCTGCTTGAGCTTGGGCTTGGTGATCTCGCCAACGCTGGCGAGCACCGTTTCCAGGTCGCCATAGTGCTGGATCAGCTGGCTCGCCGTTTTCGGGCCGATTCCCGGAACGCCAGGCACGTTGTCCACGCTGTCGCCCATCAGCGCCAGCACGTCGCCGACCTTTTCCGGGCCGACCCCGAATTTTTCGACCACTTCGGCCACGCCGATGCGGCGGTCGTTCATCGTGTCGAGCATGTCGACCTTGCCGTCCTCGACAAGCTGCATCAGGTCCTTGTCGCTGCTGACGATGGTCACCTTCCAACCGGCTGCGGCCGCGACCTTGACGTAGCACGCGATGATGTCGTCGGCCTCCAGTCCCTCTTCCTCGATGCAGGGGATGGAGAACGCGCGCGTTGCGACGCGGATCAGCGGAAATTGCGGAACCAGGTCTTCGGGCGGCGGCGGACGGTTCGCCTTGTACTGGTCGTACATCTCGTTGCGGTGGGTCTGGCTCGACGCATCCAGGATCACCGCCATGTGAGTCGGGCCGTCGGCCTTCTCCAGCCCTGCCGCCAGTTTCCACAGCATCGCCGTATAGCCATAAACTGCACCGGCTGGCGTGCCGTGTCGGTTGGTCAGCGGCGGCAGCCGGTGATAGGCGCGGAAGATGTAGCTCGATCCATCGACGAGGTAGAGGTGGTTCTGGGCGTCCGGCATGCTAACCCTGCTCTAGCAGGGTGATTGGCGGATGCCAGCCTGACGAAGGAGCAGAGGATGTCGGACCGTTTCCAGCGCCACAAGCAGCCGTGGACTTCGGATGAAATCCACAAGCTTCAGACTTTGGCTGCCAAGGGCATGGGCCTGAAGGCGATCGCCAAGGCCCTGACCCGAAGCGAGGAATCGACCCAGGCTCAGGCGAAGACGCTCAAGCTCAAGATCGCCAAGCTTCGCTAGAGCCGATCTACCCTCAGCCACGCCGGATTGCCCAGCCAGTTGCGCTTGAGTGCCGCCGTTGCGGCCGCTGCCTGAGGGCGCCTGCCCTGCAGCCGTTCTGCGGCCGCGAGGCCGAAAAGTGCCCAGCCGTTATTGGGAAATTTGGCGAGCGCCGCGGTAAAAGCTTCGGCGGCCTCGCGATTTTTGCCCTGTTTCAGAAGCGCTGCGCCAAGTGATTGTTGCACCGGATAATACCAGTACGGAGGCTCCATGTACGGGATCTTGTCCTCGATCGCGGTCGCGTCCCGATAGAGCCGCACGGAATCGCCGTAATTGCCGCTCGCAAAAGCCCATCGCGCCTGAGCGACGGTCTCTGCCAACTTTACTAGCTCATCGGCCGGGACGCCCTGGTCGATCATCGGCTTCAACGCTTCGCTTCGGCGGATGGCGCTAAGCACGCCCAGCTCTCGGTCGAAGCCGGCGCGGTCGCGCTGCATCGCATAGGCGACAGCCCGGGCGTAATGCCGCATCGCCGTCGGATAGGCGAGCAGCTTGCTAGGCGGGGCCATCGCCAGGATTTGCGCCGGCGTTCCGACCTGGGCGGCCGCGAAATACGGCGCGGCATTGACGGCCTGGATCCACGCGATCTGGCTGCTGATCTTGGGGTCCAGGATCGTCGACAGCTTGCGGCCTTCGCGGATCGCGGTCGGGATGTCGCCGGCCATTTGCGCGCTGGTGACGATGAAGTGGACGTTGTGCGGATAATAGCCGTAGCGGACGAGGCCCTTGTCGCCGCTTTCACGGATCCATTTCTCGTCGGCGCGCGCGGCGTCGACATTGACCCGGATCGAATCTTTCCATCGGCCGAGCCGATAGTAAATGTGAGCCGGCATGTGGACGAGGTGGCCTGCGGTCGGGGAAAGCGGCGTCGCCAGCTTGTCGGCGGCAGCCTCGGCAAGCTTTGGATCGGGGCCATTTTCCATCAGGTGGATGTACAGATGCGCGGCCTGCGGGTGATTGGGATTGCGGGCGTAGACTGTCTCGACCAGCCGCACCGCTTCGCCGAGCCGCGGCTGCGGTTGCTTGTCGGCGGTCCAGTAATCCCACGGCCGCGTGTCCATCGCCGCTTCCGCCGCCAGCAGGGCGACATCGTCATTGTCCGGGTGGCCGGCGGCGGCGGCCAGCATCGCATCGGCATAGGCGATATTGAGCGCTGCCTGGTCGGCGTTCGGTGCCAGCGAATAGCGTTTCATCATCGCCGCGGTCAGCGCTTGCTCCGCCGGCGTGCCTTTCCGCGCCAGCCAATTGGCATAGGCAGCAAGCGCGACGGCTCGGGTCATCGTCGAGGGGTCCATCGGCGCATTGATGTTCGGGCCTTGGGCCATCGCTTCGCCCCAATGGCAAAGCGCGCAACTGGGATCGAGCTTCTGCGCCTCGCGGAAAGAGGCGATCGCGGCGGCGTGGTTGAAACCGTATGCGAAGCCCATGCCCTGGTCGAAATATTTCTGGGCGAGGGGGTTGCTGGTGGTGATCGGAAAATGCACCGAACCGAGCCCTTCGTAGAGCTTGATCTTCGGCTGCTCGGCGCCCTGAACGACGGCCGCCGCGATCATCAGCCTGGCGCGCATCGACCCGCTTCCATTCTCGCCGCCGCACAGGCTCGCGAAGCGCGTGGTGGGATCGAGATAGTTGAGAACTTCGGCGCTATATTTCGCTTCGTTCGCCGGGCTCATGCTGCCAAGCGTCAGGGCAGCAAGAACGTACGCAACCGGGCGGGCTTGGATCGACATGACTGATACCCCCGCAGGCCTGAGTCGAGGGGAAACCCTTAGCAGATTTCGCCCAAATTGTCCGCCCTAAGGGACCAGGATCGTGTCGTCGGCTATTGCGCCGGTCTCGGGGTAATCGAGCGTGTAGTGGAGGCCTCGGCTCTCGTGGCGGGACAGCGCGCTGCGGATGATGAGATCGGCGACCTCCACCAGGTTGCGAAGCTCGATGAGGTCGGGCGTCACGCGGAAGTGCGCATAATAATCCTGAACTTCCCGGCGAAGCAGATCGATGCGGTGCTTGGCCCGCTCCAGCCTTTTGGTCGTGCGGACGATGCCGACGAAATTCCACATGAAGCGGCGGATTTCGCCCCAGCACTGCTGAATGACGACCTCTTCGTCGCTGTCGGTCACCCGGCTCTCGTCCCATGCGCGGATTGCCGGCGTCTCGGGAAGCTCGTCCCAGCACTTCAGGATGTGGCGGGCCGCCGCTTCGCCGTAAACGAGACACTCGAGTAACGAATTGGAGGCCAACCGGTTGGCGCCGTGAAGACCGGACTGGCTCACCTCGCCGGCGGCGTAGAGCCCCGGCGCGTCGGTTCGCCCGTCGATGTCCACCAGCACGCCGCCACAGGTGTAGTGCTGGGCGGGAACCACCGGGATCGGCTCTTTGGTAATGTCGATCCCAAGCGCGATGAGCTTGTCGTAGATCGTCGGGAAATGACTCCGGACGAAATCCGGGTTCTTGTGGCTGATATCGAGGTGGACGTAATCCAGGCCGTCGCGCTTGATTTCACTGTCGATCGCACGGGCAACGATATCGCGCGGCGCAAGCTCGGCCCGCTCGTCGTAATCGGGCATGAATCGATGCCCGGTTTCGGGGTGCTTGAGGACGCCGCCTTCGCCGCGAACCGCCTCGGTGATCAGGAAATTCTTGACCACCAGGTTGTACAGGCAGGTCGGGTGGAACTGCATGAATTCCATGTTGGAGATCCGGCAGCCTGCGCGCCATGCCATGGCGATCCCGTCGCCGGTCGCTCCGCGCGGCGCGGTCGAATAAAGATAGGCGCGGCCCGCTCCGCCGGTGGCAAGCACGGTCGCCCGGGCGGTGAGAGTCTCGACCTCGCCAGTCCCGCGATTGAAGGCATAGAGACCGTGCACCGCACCGCTCGTTGAAAAATCCGAAGCATGACGACCGGTCGCGAAGTCGATCGCTACGCGGTCGGTCAGAATGGTGATGCTCGGATTAGCAACGGCGGCCTTTTCCAGCGCGTGCTGGATCGCCCAGCCCGTCGCATCGGCGACGTGGACGATGCGGCGGTGACTGTGGCCGCCTTCGCGGGTGAGATGCCATCCGGCGCCGTCGTCGTCGATGTTGAATGGGACGCCCAGTTCGGCAAGACGGGCGATGGCTGCCGGAGCCCCCGCAACGACATGCTCGACGACTTCGCGATTGTTGAGCCCGGCCCCGGCGATCATGGTGTCCTGGACATGGGCGTCGAAACTATCGCCCTCCTCCAGAACCGCGGCGATCCCGCCCTGCGCCCATTCAGTCGCGCCGCCGCCCAGCGCGCCCTTGGCGAGGACGGCCACCTTTCGGTGCGGGGCGAGATTGAGCGCCGCGGTCAGCCCGGCGGCGCCCGAGCCGATGACGATGATGTCGTAATCGCTCACGCCACCTCGCGGGTCAGCGTCAGGAATACGTCTTCGAGGTCAGGGTCCTTGGTGGAAACGTCGACGATGTCATAGCCCTCACGACCGAGCGCGGCGAGAACGTCACCGGCATTGACCCGGTCCTTGCGGTACTGGATTTCGAGCGTGCGTTCGCCAGTTTTCTCGACACGGTCAAAACAGGGATTGTCGGGAAGCGAGGTGATGGGCTGGTTGAACTCGACGGCGACGACCTTGTCCTGAGCCTTGGCGATCAGCTGCCGGGTTGGCTCATTGGCGATCAGGCGGCCGTGATTGATGATTGCGATCCGGTCGCACAGTTGCTCGGCTTCCTCGAGATAGTGGGTCGTCAGGACGACCGTCACACCATCGCGGTTCAGGCGGCGCACATAATCCCACAATTGCTGGCGAAGCTCGATGTCGACCCCGGCGGTCGGTTCGTCGAGAACGAGGATCGGCGGTGAGTGAACCATCGCCTTGGCGACCAGCAGCCGCCGCTTCATCCCTCCGGAAAGAGTCCGCGCATAGGCATCTGCCTTGTCGGTCAAGCGGACCGCCGCAAGCAATTCATCGGTGATCCG
Organism: Sphingomonas sp. HDW15A; assembly: GCF_011301715.1. Lineage (GTDB taxonomy): Bacteria > Pseudomonadota > Alphaproteobacteria > Sphingomonadales > Sphingomonadaceae > Sphingomicrobium. Next base: position 2,156,860 of record NZ_CP049870.1, on the reverse strand, counting down.
CTCGCCCTTTGGTACGCCGTACAAACCCGCCTGGAGTTCCAGCGCCTCGCGCGGCGTGAAGAACGGATCGAACAGGATTTCCTGGGGGACGATGCCAATCGAGCGCTTGGCGTTGCGCGGGTGCTCGTCGATGTCGAATCCCCAGATCCGCGCAGTTCCGCTTGTCTTTACGACCAGCCCGGCAAGGATGTTGATCAACGTCGACTTGCCGGCTCCATTGGGACCTAGAAGGCCGAAGATCTGGCCGGTCGGGACGGCGAATGACACATTGTCCAGCGCCCTCTTTCCGCCGGCATATGTCTTGCACAATGTATCGATGGCGATTGCGGGTACGGAATCATTCATGGCAGGCGGCATAGCGACCATGACGCGCGGCTGGAAGGCAGGCGATTCGCATTGCTTAGCGCGTTGAAAAGCATTGATGAGGTGTTCACCGTCAAGCGGAATGGCTTCCCGTCGCGGTTAAGCGATCGTTGACCGTCTTTAATTTTGAGAGGGAGGAACGACGACTTCTTTTCCTCAAAACCCGAACGGATTTGGTAAACTGCTCACTAAGCGGCTTCGTCCAACCTTTGCTGTAACCTTACCGGCATATTTCCCCTGTTTTGTGGGGAGTTGGACAAGTGGACATTCGTACCGCATTCGGCGCGGCCGTGGCCGCCGCGGCTATTTGCTGCGCGCCAGCCTCCGCCGCCGATGGCAGCCCGGCGACGGAAACCGGCGATTCAAAGGTCATCATTCTAAATCCGTTGTCGTTCATCACGATCGAAGAGCTCGATTTCGGCTCCGTCATCGTGCCGGCATCGGGCAACGGTACGGTTACCATTGATCCGATCACCGGTTCGCCGAGTTACAGCAACATCGACTATGTCGCCGGCATCTCCAATGCGCCGCAGCGGGGCCGCTTCATCGGCTCCGGATCGGCTAACCAAGTCATCTATGTCACGACGACCTTGCCGACATTTCTCGAGAAGTCGCCGGGCGGGCCGTCCGTGCCGGTCAACCTGAAGCTCGACCGTAATCCCAACTCGCTTGGCGCTTACGTCTATGTGGTCGATCCACTCTGGCTGACGTTCGAAATCGGGATTGGCGGCACGCTGACCGTCCCGCAAGGAACGGAGCCGGGCAATTACTCGGCAACATTCGACGTCACCGCCACCTATCAGTGATTGTCAAAACCGGCGAACGGCTGGTAGGGCGCTGCCCATGCTGCCTCCGCCGGAAATCGTTCGGACCCGTTCGCTTCGCGTGATGTGCGATGGAAGCGGCGCGGTCGACCCCGCGCTCGGTCACCCGCGCGTCTATCTCCACATCGACGACAACGGCTTCGTCGACTGCGGTTACTGCGATCGCCGGTTCATTCTGGAAGGCGGGCCGGCTGACGTCGCCCGGTCGCCAGAGGCGTCGTGAACGCGGATCCTCGCGCGTTCCTTTATCGCTCGCTCGATCCGGACGAGGCGCAGCGCTTCGCTACCAGCCATCTCGCCGCACACGACGACGGCGAGCTCTATCTGCAATATGCAGTTAGCGAAGCATTCGGGTTTGACGACGGCAGGTTGAAGACCGCCGATTACAATGTGTCGTCCGGTTTCGGCCTTCGCGGCGTTAGCGGCGAACGTACAGGCTTCGCCCATGCCAGCGAGATCAGCGCGGCTGCGATCGAACGGGCGGCCGCAACATTGCAATTGCTGGATCCGACCAGTCAGGTCCGCGCGCCCGATCCCGCCCGGACCAATCGTGCGATCTATGACGGTGAAGATCCGCTCTCGGCGATACCGTTCGCCCAAAAGGTGGCCCTGTGTCAGCAGATAGATGCCGCTGCTCGCGCCCGCGATCCCCGAGTCGAGCAGGTCAGCGTAAGCCTTGCTGCGAGCTGGAGCGTCATCGACGTCATCCGCGCTGGCGGCTTTGTCGCGAATGACATCCGCCCGCTCGTTCGGTTAGGCGTGCAGATCGTCGCGAAAGACGGGGACCGTCGCGAAACCGGCTATTACGGTCTGGGCGGACGGTATCTTTACGACTGCCTGTTCGATCCTTCGACATGGAACCGGGTCATCGACACGGCTCTGGAGCAAGCCTTGGTCAATCTGCAGTCGGTCGCGGCCCCGGCCGGAGAAATGCCGGTGGTCTGCGGGCCTGGCTGGCCCGGCGTGTTACTGCATGAGGCCGTCGGCCACGGCCTTGAGGGCGATTTCAACCGCAAGGGGACTTCGGCCTTCACCGGGCGGATCGGCGAGCGGGTGGCCGCACCGGGCGTTACGGTCATCGACGACGGAACGATGGATCGACGGCGCGGCTCGCTGACCATCGACGACGAAGGTACGCCGACCGGGCGCACCGTGCTTATCGAGGACGGGATCCTCAAAGGCTATATGCAGGATCGTTTGAATGCGCGGCTGATGGGGGTCGATCCGACCGGCAACGGCCGACGCGAAAGTTATGCTCACGCGCCCATGCCCCGCATGACAAACACCTTCATGCTTGGCGGACACGATGATCCGGACGAGCTCGTGACCAGGGTCAAGGACGGCATCTATGCCAAGAGCTTCGGTGGCGGGCAGGTCGACATCACCAGTGGGAAGTTCGTCTTTTCCTGCACGGAGGCTTATCGGATCAGGAACGGCAAGATTGCCGAGCCGGTCAAGGGCGCCACGCTCATCGGTGACGGCCCGAGCGTGCTGACGCGGGTGACTGGCATCGGCAATGACATGGCCCTCGACGAGGGTATTGGAGTGTGCGGCAAGGCGGGCCAATCGATTCCCGCAGGTGTCGGTCAGCCGACCCTGCTGGTCGCTGGACTTACCGTTGGCGGGACTGCCGCCGCCTAATTCGGATCCCTGAGCAAGTGCGCGACCGGGTCGAGCGAGAACCCCGCGCCCTGGGCGCAGCGCTCCAGCTCCTCGCGCTCGACACCGTCCTCGCTCTTGGCGACGGCCCAGGCCAGTGTCGATCTGTTGCCGCTGCGGCAGAAAGCGAGCAGCTTCCCGTCACCGGCGGCATGGATCGCTTCACGCATCGCCTCGACGTCGCTCGGACCCATTCCGCGCGCGATCGGAACGTGGCGGTACTCCATTCCCGCACTGCGAACCGCCGCTTCGATGTCGGCGCTCAGCGGCTGGCCTTCATCCTCTCCGTCCGGGCGATTGTTGACGACCAACGTCACGCCGAGCGCCTTGAATCTCGCTATGTCATCTGGACCGATCTGGCCCTCGATGAACGTATTTTCATCCAGCTGACGAACCATTGCGCTCTCCCTCGGACATGCGAATCGCTGGCCGGTTCTTGATTAGGTCTATCGCGCATCGCGCAACGCCCGTGAAGCGGGCTTTACCCGACTTGCTCCTCGGCAGCGCGCTCGGCCGCCTGCCGGTTCCACAGCTCGGCATATAGCCCACCCATTGCCAGCAGTTGGCCATGGGTCCCCTGCTCCGCGACACGGCCCTCGTCGAGAACGACGATACGGTCCGCGTTGGCGATAGTCGAAAGGCGGTGTGCGATGATGATCGTCGTCCTGCCCCTTGCAGCGGCATTGAGTGTCGTCTGGATCGCTTCTTCTGTTCGGCTGTCGAGAGCGCTGGTCGCTTCGTCGAGGATCAGGATCGGCGGGTTCTTGAGTAGCGTCCGCGCGATCGCCACGCGCTGCTTCTCGCCGCCCGATAGCTTCAGCCCGCGCTCACCGACCATCGATTCATAGCCGTTGGGAAGTGCTTTGATGAAGCGGTCGATCGCCGCGCCTTTCGCCGCCTCCTCGATCTCCGTATGCGAGGACCCGTCGCGCCCGTAGCCGATGTTGTAGCCGATCGTGTCGTTGAACAGCACCGTGTCCTGAGGGACGATCCCGATCGAAGCGCGCAGGCTCGATTGGGTGACGTAGGCAATGTCTTGCCCGTCGATGGTTATTCGTCCGCTTGTCGGATCGTAGAAACGGTAGAGCAGCCGGGCCAGCGTTGACTTGCCGGCGCCGGATGGCCCGACGACGGCCAGGCTGGTGCCCGCGGGAACTTCCAGGCTCACGCCCTTCAGGATGATCCGTTCCGGCTCATAGCCGAACGCGACATTCTCGAAACGGATTGCGCCGTCGGTAACTGCCAGCGGCTCCGCGTGCGGAGCGTCGACAACTTCGGCCTTAGTATCGAGAAGGTCGAACATCTGTTCCATGTCGATCAGTCCTTGCTTGATCGACCGATATACCCACCCGAGCATGTCGAGCGGTCGGAACAGCTGCAGCAAAAGACCATTGACCAGCACGATGTCACCGGGAGTGAAGCGGCCCTGGCTCCACCCCCAGACGGTGTAGCCCATCGCCCCGGCCATCATCAGCGCGGTGATCAGGCTTTGCCCGATGTTTAGCCAGGCAAGGCTGGTCTCGTTCTTGACCGCGGCCCGCGCGTAGGCGCCGATGGCCTGGTCGTAGCGCTGCGCCTCACGCTCTTCGGCGCCGAAATATTTAACCGTCTCGTAGTTCAGCAGGCTGTCGACGGCGCGGCCGATCGCCTGATTGTCCACTTCGTTCATGTCGCGCCGAAGCTGGTTTCGCCAATCGGTCACCCAGCGTGTGAAGGCGATATAGGCAACGACCATCACTAGCGTGGCGACGACGAGGCCGATCCCGAACTTCAAATAGAAGATGACGCAGATCGCGGTGAGCTCGATTATTGTCGGCGCGATGTTGAACAGCAGGAAATAGAGCATCATGTCGATGCTCTTGGTGCCGCGTTCGACGATCTTACTGAGGCTACCGGTGCGGCGCTCGAGGTGGAAGCGCAGGCTCAGCGCATGAACATGGCGGAAGACTTGCGCGGCCAGTCGCCGCGCCGCGTCCTGTCCGACCTTCTCGAATATGGCGTTGCGCAAATTGTCGAACAGAACGCCGCCGAACCGCGCCCCCGCATAGGCCAGAACGAGCAGGATCACCGCCTGCGCTGCACCCGGCGGACCGGTCATCGAATCCACGACCCATTTCAGGGCGTAAGGGACGGTCAGGCCTACCGCCTTGCCGGCAAGAACCAGGAGGACTGCGAGAACGACGCGGAAGCGCAGTTCCGGGGCGCCGCTTGGCCAGAGCATGGGCAGGAAGCGAAGGAGAACCGCAAAGCTGCCCTTGTTTTCGGAAGTCGGAAGGGCATCGTTCATGGAAGTTGCAAGTAGGCATCTGGCGGAGCCTGTTCAATCGAATGCGACGAACCGTTTGGAACTTAAGTATTAATAGTGGGGTTTTCGCCTTGTCGTTTGTGCAAGGTGAGTGCGATGGGACCGGTTGGCTACGTAATTGCGATCCTGGGATGCGCCGATGGCGGCTCTGCTTGCCAGACGGTCGCGACGCCTTCGGCCCATTACGAGAGCGCGGCGCAGTGCGCGGCGGCTCGCGGCTCGGCACTGGAAGCCAATACCGATCTCGATTTTCCGACCATCATTGCCGAATGCCGTCCCTCGTCCGCGACGCCGGCCTCTGCCAGGGCGCGCGGTCAGACGAAGAGCCGCAGTGGAGCGGCCGCCTAAGGTCACCACGAACTTTGGTAGACAGCGGGCTTTAGTGGGTTCATTCCCATGCAGGAATGAGCACGTCGGAGATACCGCGCCTTGGTCCAGTCTCGTGGCTGGTGCTCAACTCCATCCTTGCTTGGTATCGGTTGTCGGGTTGGCGCCCTGAAGGCCGGCTCCCCGACATCCCGAAAATGGTCATCGTCGGCGCCTCGCACACCAGCAACTGGGATTTTCTCGTCTTCCTCGGAACGGTCAATGCGGTTGGACGGAAGGTGCGCTTCATCGGCAAGCATAGTCTCTTTCGCTGGCCGCTTGGGGGCTTCATGCGCGCCCTGGGCGGCGTCCCTGTCGATCGTAGCGCGCGGCAGAACCTCGTGTCGCAGATTGCCGAACAGTTCGCACTGCATGACGATTTCGTGCTCATCGTCGCTGCGGAGGGCACGCGCTCCCGCACCACGAAGTGGCGCACTGGCTTTTACCAGATAGCGATGGCTGCCGGCGTGCCGGTCGTCTGCGCGGGGCCTGATTATCCCAGCAAGCGCGGCATATTCGGCCCGATCATCGAGCCGACCGGGGATTACGAGCGGGATATGGCTCCAGCCTTCGCCTTCTTCAAATCGCTTCGGCCGCGCCATCCCGATCGCGCCGCTTTTCCCGACTCGTTGGTGGAAATTCCCACCAACTGATTGTGGGAATTCCCACCATCATGATAGCGCCGGCTACAGGCCTCACTGGAAAATAACGATAATTTCCATTTGGCACGCTCCCTGCATTGAGTGGGTATCTCCGGATTGGCCGGAGCAAAAAGGGAGAATAGAAATGCTCACTTTCGTTTCGCTTCGTGACACTGCAGTCGCTTTCGCCGGTGCCTTCATCAGCGCCATGCTCTTCGTCAGCGCCGCTGTCGGCCCACTGCCGCTCGCCTAATAGAATTTTGTGAAAAAGGACCATTCCATGAACGGTCGCTACGTACTCAACCGCGAACAAGGCAAGGTGATGGGGGTCGCTGCGGGTCTCGCCGACTACACCGGCGTCGATGTGCTGCTGATCCGCCTCGGCCTGGTCGCGCTGATCCTGATCACGGGCCCGCTGATGATCCTGTTCTATGTTCTTACCGGATGGTTGGCGGCTGACCGCTAGGACGGTGCCGCCCGCTATCCCTTGAACCCGCAAGCAGCTATATTCGCTGCGGCGAACCGGTCGGGAGAGTCGCGATGGAACGGCAGGGCGATGAACTTCACGTCACAGCAGAAGAAGCCAGCGGCGGAACGCAGCCCCACATCGTCCGCTACATTCTCGGCATTTCGTTATTGCTGGTAACGGCTTTGCTGTCACTGGTGTGGATCATCGGATCCGTCACTCGCTGACCCGGATGTTACTGGTCTGCAACAATATCATGGTTAGATTCCGTTAACAGACGTTAACCGGTTACTTTAACGGTTTGCGTCGGTCATGTTTGCTTCGGGCCTTCTCCGCCCGGGAGCGAACTTATGGTCGGAATGATCGTTCGGCGCACCGCGCTCTGTGTGATTGCGTTCGGCACCGCTACGGTCTCATCCGGTCAGACAGTTGTCGGCCGGGATTCGGCACCCGGAAAATATAATCGCCTTCGCGATATCTCCGTTCGTCCAGGCACGCCAATCGCGCCTGCGCGGCCCGACGTTTTCGGCACGGCGGCGCTCGGGGCTGGGGTAACCTTCTACGATGCGCGCTTCCGGCGGGTGTCACAGGCCGACCGCGACCACCCGCTCGTTCTCGCGATGGCAGCGAAGCTGGAAGGGCTGACCCCCGAACAGAAGCTGGCGGCGGTACAATCCATGGTGCTCAAACAGGTTCGCTGGAGCCACGATCTCGAAAATATGCGCGTGGCCGATTTCTGGTCCAACGCCGCGGAGACCCTTGAGCGCGGTACTGGAGACAGCGAGGACATTGCAATCGTCGAGATGCAGGTCCTGAAGGCGGCCGGTTTCGATCCTCGTGACCTTTACATCAGTATCGGCCGACATCGCCGCGCCGGATCGCATGTCGTGTTGCTCGCCCGCACACCGTCCGGGTTCATGGCCCTCGACGATCAGGTCGGCCAGCCGACGCCTGCATCGTCAGTCGCGCAATTCACGCCGGTGATGACCATTGGCTACGGAAAAAGCTGGATCCATGGCCGGCGTATCACGGGAATGACCGCGCGCGCCGGCGCTCGCTAGGCGGCGGCCAAAGGCGGGATGGCGCTCGGGCTGAAGGCGAGCTAGGCTAGCTTCACCTTCCAAGGGAGACGTCCGATGCGCCTGGCCGCCGCCACCCTGTGCCTGTCCCTAATGTCCGCACCGACGCTTGCTGCCCTGCAACGTGGTACCAAGGCACCGGACTTCGCAACGACCGGTTCGGTCGGCGGGAAGGAGTTCAAGCTAAACCTCAAGGACCAGCTCAAGAAGGGGCCGGTCGTCCTTTATTTCTTCCCCAAGGCGTTCACCGAAGGCTGCACGCTGGAAGCGCGCGCTTTCAGCCAGGCAATGCCGGAGTTCAAGAAGGCCGGCGCCCAAGTCATCGGCCTCAGCGCGGACGACCTTCCGACGCTCAAGCGCTTTTCGAAGGAGGAATGCCGCGACGCGTTCCCGGTCGCGACGGCAACGCCCGAGGTCATCAAGGCCTATGATGTAGTCCTGAAGCAGAAGCCCAGCCTGACCAGCCGGACCAGCTACGTCATAGCCCGCGACGGCCGAATCGTCATGGTCCACGATGACTTGAAGTGGAACGAGCACGTGTCGAAGTCGCTCGCTGCCGTCCGGTCCCTCAAGCGCTAAGGAATTCCGTGGCGCGAACGATAACCAATTTCGCCGATTTCTGGCTCTATTACCTTCGCGAGCACAGCCGGCCGGCGACGCGGGCGCTCCACTATATTGGGACCAGCATTGTCGTGGCGCTTGCGATCTACGCCGTAATGACCGAGCGATGGCTGCTGTTGCTCGCGATTCCGGTAGCCGGCTATTTTTTCGCCTGGGTTGGCCATTTCGGAATCGAGAAAAACCGGCCTGCCACCTTCACTTACCCGCTCTGGTCGCTCGCTGCCGACTTCAAGATGTGGGGGCTGTGGCTGACGGGCCGGCTGAGTCCGGAATTGACCCGCGCGGGGGTCATTCTAAAGTGATCGGACTGTATTCGGTCCTCGCTTCGTCGGTTCATGCCAAATTGCAGAACCTTTGCGGGCTGAGCGCATGATCGGCCAATTGCTGGTGGGCCTTACGCTGATCGCCATGACCGTCGTGATCCATGGCTCTGGACTGATGCTGCTGTCACGCTGGAGGAAGGTCGATAATGTCGACCCGAATGCGGTTTCGCCGACCGACCTCCTCGACTTGGGGCATGCCCTGATTACGGTGCTGGCCCTATTTGCCCTGCATGCGCTGGAGATCTGGCTCTACGCCGCATTCTATGCGCTGATGGACATCATGCCGGATTTCTACGACGCGCTATACTTTTCGACCATGACATATTCGACGCTGGGCTTCGACGACAGCGGACTGGACTACCAGTGGCGTCTGGTGGCCGCGATCGAGAGTATCAACGGTCTTATCCTGGTTGGCTGGTCGACCGCTTATTTTGTCGGAGCCGTTGGAGCAAAGCGGCGCTGAACCTTCGCTCCTCCCTTGTCCCTGGCGAATTCAGACATAGCTAGAGCCAAGCGAACATTTCCAGGAGACGAAGCGATGGCCCACGGCCCTATGGCATGCCCCACCGATGGAACCACGCTGGTGATGAGCGAACGACAAGGGATCGAGATCGATTATTGCCCGACTTGCCGGGGCGTCTGGCTGGACCGCGGCGAGCTCGACAAGATCATCGAGCGCAGCAGCGCCGTCGAGGCCGCACCGCCACCGCCACCGCCATCGCCGCAACCGCAAGCGCCTCCCCACCCGGGCGCGCCGTGGGGCCAGCCGCAATATCCAGGCCAGGGCTACGATCCGCGCTACGGGCACGGCCACAAGCCGTACAAGCGGCGAAAGAGCTTCCTCGAAGAACTCTTCGACTAGAAGGGCAAGAAGCGCGCCAGTTGAGGGCCCGTCCAGAGACGCTGTGGCCGGCGCGCCACGGTTCCTAAATAACTCGTGAGTTACCGGAAGTATAATGCCGTTGACGCGGAGTTCGATTCGCCGCGCCGGTAGCATCGGCTTGTCGGAAACGGTGAACCCCTTCGTACGGGAATAGGCATTGTTATCTCCGTTATGCACACGAAACTGAATAGAAACCGCCTGGCCGGAACCGCGATCGCCGCCGTTCTCGCTATTTCCGCAACGCCTGGCTTCGGACAGGAAGCCGACCCCCTCGCTCCAGCGACGGAAGAGACGGCGGCTCCGGTCGAGACGACGACGGCACCCGCCGATACCGGCAGTGCCGAACAGGCAGCCCCGACGAGCGATCCGCTAGCCCCGGAAGGCGAAGAGGCCGCTCCTGCAGCCGCCGCGACCGCCGCCACCACCTCCGCTGCAACCGAACGCCGCGCCGCGACGCGAAGCGCCTCGCGAACAGGACCGCGCACCGTCACGGCTCCTCGGGCGACGGCCACAACAGCCGACGAGGCGCCGCCTTCCGCCGAGGAGGCCGGGCCACTGCCAGCGACTGACCCGGCGCTGACCGCACCGCCGATTACGGCGGAGCCAGAGCCGATGCCCGCCGAACAACCGCCGCAGCCGCTGGCCCTTGACGACGATGCCCTTCCGATCGCCGCCGGGGCGGGCCTTGGCCTTCTGCTCCTAGGCGGTGCGGCCGCCGGACTTCGCCGCCGCCGCCGCTGCGAGGCCTTGACCGTTGCGAGCGGGCGCGAGCCTGCATTCAACCGCCCGGTCCATGACGCACCTGTCGGACACCGCCCGGCACCGTCGCCAGCGCGAGAAATGGCACCGGCCCCGTTCATGGCTGTGCCGGCTGCTGCTACGGGGGCCTGAGCCACATTGAGCGGGCGAAGCGCGGGCCGACGCCGGACAATCCCTTCCTGTCGCTGAAGAAGCGTCTGAAGCGGGCGGCCTTCTTCGAGCAACGGGAACGGGCAATTGCCGCGGGCAAGGCCAAGCCGGTCGATCCGACCGCGGGCCTCCCCGACAGGTTGGTCAAGGCGATGGCGCCACGCCCATCACCGACGGCCAACGCCAGTCACCCGACGATCCGTTACGGCGGCTTCACCTACCAACCCGCCTAACGGCCAATCCCTCGCCGCCGTCGCCCATCCTTCCCCTTCTCCCCTCCGGGCGGCGGCGGCACCCCTTCGAATGTTGTGACCACGTTGCGGGCGTTTCCTGAAATGCAGGCCGCTGTTAGGACTTGGTGCGGGGGAGCGGAAACATGGACGCCTTTTCCTATCTTGCGGTCCTGCTGAGTGTCATCCTAGGACTTGCGATCCAGCAGGTGCTGCAGGGCTATCGGGCGCTGGCGCTGAACCGGCGCAGGGTACGGCTCTATTGGCCGAGCCTGGCGTGGAGCGGCATAATTCTGCTGATGGTCGCGCAGCATTGGTGGGCAAGCTTCAGCCTGTCGGAGCACGGCGAGTGGGACTTCGCCGATTTCGCGGCGATCCTGATCCAGACCGCGTTGATCTACATAATGGCCGGCCTGGTCCTGCCCGACATTCCGGCGGACGAGCCGCTCGACCTCAAGGACCATTATTTCCGCGAGCGGCTGCCGTTTTTCGCGGCGGGGCTGGCGGCGATCTAGTGGAGCGTGCTTCGCGAGCTGATCCTGGAAGGGCGGCTGCCGGTGCCGGCCAACCTGGCCTTCCATGTCGTATTCATCGTCATGTCGGTGGCAGCGCTGCTGACCCGGAGCGAAACGGTTCACAAGATCTTCGCCGCAGTCATGAGCCTGCTGTTCGTCGGCTATACGGCGGCGCTGTTCGCAAGGCTTTGACAGCCGGCACTACGCAGAATCCCGAATGGCGAGAGGTCCGAAGCGCGCCCAAGATTGCGCGACTTTGTCGATGGGGAGTAAGCGATGTCCCGATTCTTGTTGTTCGCGGTGCTTGCCGCCGTTCCGATCGCCGCCGCATCCTATGCGCAGGAGGACGACAGCCTGTCGCGATGGAAGGCGAACACGGCCCGCCACCAGCATGTGCTGATGCAGGGCGTGCCGGCGCCATACGACAAGATGCTCGACCCGACGCCGGACAACGAAGCGAAGCTTCGGCGGGGGACGATGCTGTTCGAGCGCAATTGCTCTTCCTGTCACGGCTGGAGCGGCCGCGGCACGGGACCGGAAGGATCCCTGCTGGTGCCGGCGCCGGCCGACCTGCAATGGCTTGCCCACGCGCCGAAGGAGCGGGCCGGGCCCTATATTTACTGGAGCATCGCGGAAGGCGGGAAACGGTTTGATTCCGAAATGCCAGGCTACAAGCAGAGCATGACCCAAGAGGACATCTGGGCGCTGACCGCCTACCTACGCGCCGGAATGCCCTACGCATCCCCGTAACATCGCAAACTTCACCCATGCGCAGCGCGGGGAGCAAAGTTCCCAACATGCAGTGGACTTGCAGGAAAGCGTAGCCCTCGGCCCGGCGCGGCTCATCATCCACCAGCGTTGTGCAAATGAGTTCCTACATTGAGACCGGCCGAGCGCAGCGCCGCCGACGCAAATCGTCGCGGAAGCACCGTGAAGAGTCGGGTTGCAGCGGCCAGCCTGCCGTGAGTACAAGAGTTCGTTGGCAACATCTACAGGCTTCGCCGCAGCCAACTACTGCATGGCAAGCGTAGAATCATGCACGATTGGACTAGCGAACGCGCAGCCCCCGAGTCAGTGGCGGGGCGCTTATTGTAGAGGTCGCGGAAGGCTAGTTCATCGAAAAGTGCCGCTCTCCACGATTCTTGTCTTTCCAAGCGCGCTGTGCGGGTTACGGGGCCGCCTTCCCGCGATTTTCTCGCCCTTCATCATGAACCCCCATCGCTATCCCCCGCAAACGGCCTACACTCAAATGCAGGGCCTCCCGCCCAGACAAGGAACACGCCATGGGCAAGGGTCAGAAATCCAACAAGGAAGTTCGCAAGCCCAAGAAGGAACAGCCGAAGAAGCAGAACGCCTCCAATCCTTCGCAGAAGGAAGGCGTGGTTCGCGGGCTCGACAATATGAAGAATTGAGGCCGGACCGGTGACAGGCGTGACCATCTTGGTCGATGGCGACGCCTGCCCGGTGAAGGAGGAGGTCTACAAGGTCGCCTGGCGGCGCGGCGTGCCGGTCAAGCTCGTCAGCAACAGCCGTTTGCGCGTGCCGGACCATCCACTAATCCAGCGAGTGGTAGTGAGCGACGGCTTCGATGCCGCCGACGACTGGATCGCCGAGGCGGCCGATGCGCGGAGCATCGTGATCACCGGCGACATCCTGCTCGCTGAGCGTTGCCTGAAGAACGGCGCGGCGGTGATCGGCCATAACGGCAGGCCGTTCACTGAAGCCAGCATCGGCGGGGCGATCGCGACGCGGGCGATCATGGCCGACCTGCGCGCCGGGGCGGATGGCATGATGGGCGGGCCGAAGCCCTTCACCAAGGCCGACCGCTCGCGCTTCCTTCAGGCGCTCGACGAGGCGCTGGCGCGGCTAGCCCGCTGAGCGGCGGCGCGCCGGCGAGGGACCGCGCCGCTTGTGCGCGATCCCTTTGCCCATCAATGCCCCTGTTCGACCGGCGCGAAGTTGGCGTGGACCAACTTCCAGTCGCCACCCTGCCGGACGTAGATCCGCGAGGATTTCGCCAGCGACGGCGTCACCTTGCCGTCGGCTGCGCGGCGAAGGCCGGTGAAATTGTAGGTGAGGATGGCGGTATCGCCGTACACCTGGACGCGGGCGTTCTGCATGTCGGAATACATCGCCTTGTCGTTCGGCGTGACCTCGCCCATGCGCGTCGCCACGGTCTTGCCGACGAGCAGGACCGGGAAATCGCCGTTGAACTCCGTATAGTCGTCTGCGAGCGAGACGTTCTGCGCGCTCACCGGCTGGCCGGCAATTTCCGCCGCCCACTGCGAGCGGGCAAGGGCCATGACTTGCGCCGCGACCTGCGGGTTCTCGGACGCCAGCGCCGGGGCTGCGGCCATAAGCAACAGAGCGATCGTGCCCGCGGCGGCGCCGCGGGACCAGAGTGACGATTTCAACATGATGTAACCTCCGCTTCTTCTCGAGAAACGCGGGAGGGGGTGACGGGCCGGCGCGACGATGTTTCCCCCCTAGGGCCGTCGGCAAGGGTGGGGTCGGCCTGTTAAGGCGAAGAGTCAATTGCTTCGGGCGGAGCGGCGCTCAGCCAAGCCGCTTGCGATTGGCGCGAACCCGCTTGCCGTAAGTGGAAATCGCCTTCCTCGCGACGGCGTGGGGCGTGGCCGCCTTGCCCGTGGCGAGCGCACCGGCCAGCTCGAAGCCGGCCTGGACTTTCTCGGACAGCATCCGCTCCGCCTCCCGCGCGGCGGCGGGACCGCCGGCCATCATCCGCCAGCCGCGAAACATCATCACCGCACCGGCATCGGCCCACAGCAGGGACGCATCGAACATCAGCCGCGACCATGGGTCGGAAAGAACTCGCGGAGAACGGGCCAAGGCGATTTCCTTTGGGGGAAAGAAGGACGGGACGAATTGAACGCGCCAGTAGCGGATATGGGGCCGGGCTAGGACATATCCGTATTTTGCCGCCTTCCGCAGGGCCGTATCCTGCCGGAAGAATGGGAGCACGATATATGACCAAAGCATTCCAGCGCGCGGGCCAGGCCCTGGCCCTGCTATCCCTGATTTCGATCGCCACCCCGGCCAGCGCTCAGCGCGACCGGCAGCGGCCGGCTGGCACCGCCAAGGCGGGCAAGGCCAAAGCCGGCACGGTCAACCGCACCGGCGCCGGCACGGCGGCGACGACGCGCGCGGGCAAGAACACCAACGTCAACGTGAACCGCAACGTGGACGTCAACCGCAACGTCAACGTCAACCGCGACGTCGACGTCCACGCCTGGGGCCGGGCGCCGGTCCGTGCCGGGCGCTATGCCTGGCCGGGCGGCTACGCCTACGTCCGCCGGCCGATCGGCTACGTCTTGCCGCGGGCATTCCTGGCGCCGGCCTATTATTATTCGGGCTATGCCGCGCTTGGCCTGGCGGCGCCGACGGCCGGGTACCAATGGGTGCGCTACGGCCCCGACCTGTTCCTGGTACAGGTCGCGACCGGACAGGTGGTCGACGCGCGCTACGGCGTGTTCGCGGAATAAGGCGCCTCGCCCACGCTTCTTACTGGCGTGAGAGGAGGTAAGACGCCGGTGGGGCGCTTAGCGGCCCTGCGGGCTCGGCTTGGCCGCGGCCGGCTTGACCGGTGCCGGGGCGGCGCCCTGAAGAAGCTCGACCTTGGCCTGGACGGCCGCCGCGCACTTCTGCATCGTCGGACCGGCATTCTGCTGGTTGAGCGTCTTGGTCTGCGCGTCGAGCATGGCCTTCAATTGCGCGGAGGTCATCGTATTGCCGACCCGCCCAAGGTAGAAGAAGATCGCGGCCTCGGCGATTTTCTGCGCGTTGGCGTCCTTCGCCTGGCCGGCATAGGCGTTGCTGACGACGATGCACTGGACGTCGCTTGGGCTCTGCGCGGTGGCTGCTGCGCCAGTGGTGAGGAGCGCTGCGGCGAGCGCCAGGTTCAAGGCTTTCATGTGTCGGGAATCTCCGTGATCTTCAGTCGGTTGCGGGCAGGTATAGCTCCCCGCCGCCGTGGTGGAAACATTTACTCATCGGCTCCCTTGCCCGCATTTTCCTGAACGCAAGCTGCCTGAATGACGGGCGCGTCGCGGATGGGCTCAGGTGCGAAGATAGGGGAACATGTGCGGGACGTAATCGGGCTTGCCGATCTCCACGCCTTCCTTCCTTAAGATCGCATAAGCGGTGACGACGTGGAAATAGAATTGGCCGATCGCCCAGTCGCGGGCGAACTGCTCGCGTGTGAGGTCGAACGTCATCCCCATCGGCAGGTCGAGCGCGACCAAGGCATCGCCGGGGGCCTGATCGAGCGCATCTGGAGCAAGCGAACCGAGGAACGCCAGCGCCTCGTCGATCCGCGCCTGCGCTTCGGCAAGGGTGCCGGGGTTGGCGCCGGCATTGCGGCCCTCGTCAAGCACCGGCTGGATCGGGTCGAGCGGGCGCCCGAGGAGGCGCAGCGGGATTTCCTGGGCCTGGACTGCGCAAAAGCGGAGCTGGGTCGCAAGCGGAAACATATCGGGGGCGAGCCGCGCCGACAGCAGGGCCTCAGCGCGCTGCTCGCCAAGCTGGGAAACCGCCTTGGCGAGCATGCCTTTGAGCGCCTGCAGCATGTTCCGGTAGGTGGGAACGAGAAGATCCGTGAGGGTCATCAGTCGTGCTCGCGTCCACCAGCGCCGATGTAGAGCTCGCGCCCGCTTTCGTTGTAGGCGCGGCTCATCTCGGCCATTCCGGCCTCGGCTTCGGCATCGCTGACGGTGGCGTTGAGAAGGCCAGCGTCTTGTTTGGCGGCAAAGTCCCTGACCTCCTGCGTGATCTTCATCGAGCAGAATTTCGGCCCGCACATCGAGCAGAAGTGCGCCGTCTTGGCGCCTTCGGCGGGGAGCGTCTGGTCGTGATATTCCTCGGCCGTGTCGGGGTCCAAGGACAGGTTGAACTGGTCGCGCCAGCGGAACTCGAAGCGGGCGCGGCTCAGCGCGTCATCGCGCAGCTTCGCGGCCGGGTGGCCCTTGGCAAGGTCGGCGGCGTGGGCGGCGAGCTTGTAAGTGATGACCCCGACCTTCACGTCGTCGCGGTCGGGAAGACCCAGATGCTCCTTTGGCGTGACGTAGCAAAGCATCGCCGTGCCGTACCAACCGATCATCGCCGCGCCGATGCCGCTGGTGATATGGTCGTAGCCGGGCGCGATGTCGGTGGTGAGCGGCCCGAGCGTGTAGAAGGGGGCCTCGCCGCACGCCTCGAGCTGCTTGTCCATATTCTCCTTGATTTTGTGCATCGGCACGTGGCCAGGGCCCTCGATCATCACCTGAACGTCCTGCGCCCAGGCGCGCCTGGTCAGCTCGCCCAACGTGTAGAGCTCGGCGAACTGGGCCTCGTCGTTGGCGTCGGCGATGGAGCCGGGGCGGAGGCCGTCGCCAAGCGAGTAAGCGATGTCATAGGCCTTCATGATCTCGCTAATCTCGTCGAAGCGCTCGTAGAGGAAGCTCTCCTGATGGTGGGCGAGGCACCATTTGGCCATGATGCTGCCGCCGCGGCTGACGATGCCGGTGACGCGCTTGGCGGTCAGCGGCACGTAGGGCAGTCGCACGCCGGCGTGGATGGTGAAATAGTCGACGCCCTGCTCGGCCTGCTCGATGAGGGTATCGCGGAAGATCTCCCACGTCAGTTCCTCGGCGATTCCGCCGACTTTCTCCAGCGCCTGGTAGATTGGGACGGTGCCGATCGGCACGGGCGAGTTGCGGATGATCCACTCGCGGGTGTCGTGGATATTGCGGCCTGTCGACAGGTCCATGACGGTGTCCGCGCCCCAGCGGATCGACCAGACCATCTTGTCGACCTCGGCCGCGACGTCGGACGCGACGGCGCTGCTGCCGATGTTGGCGTTGATCTTGACCAGGAAGTTGCGGCCGATCGCCATCGGCTCGCTCTCGGGGTGGTTGATGTTGGAGGGGATGATGGCGCGGCCGCGCGCGACCTCGTCGCGAACGAATTCGGGCGTGACATGGTCGGGGATAGAGGCGCCGAAGCTTTCGCCGTCGCGGACATGGTCGCGAAGCATCTCGCGGCCGATGTTTTCGCGGATCGCGACATATTCCATCTCGGGCGTGACGATGCCCTTCCGGGCGTAGTGCATCTGGCTGACGTTCATGCCTGGCTTCGCGCGGAGCACGCGGCTGCGAACGTTGGGGAACGGCTGGACTCCGCCGCTTCGGTCGGGGCCGAGCTGTCCGTTATCTTCGGGCTTCACCTCGCGCTGGGTGACTTCCTCGACATCGCCGCGATAGCGGATCCAGTCGCGGCGAAGCTCGGGCAGTCCGGCCATAATGTCGATCCGCGCATTGGGATCGGTATAGGGGCCGCTGGTGTCGTAGACGTTGAGTGGCGGCTCGCCGCAGGACGGCTCGAGGTCGATGGCGCGCATTGCAACCCGCAATGGCCCGACGTGGATCTTGCGACTGCCGCGAATCGGGCCGGTCGTGACGTTAAGTTCAGTTCGTGCCGGGATGTCGGCCATTGGACGCTCCTTCTCCCTACGGCCGTTTGAACGGCATCAGGTTCGACGGGTCGCAGTCTCGAACTGCCTCTCAGCCGCTTCGATTGCCCACCTTCGAAAATCTCGGGCGGGGCGGCTCCCCGGGGATTCAGGCCTTGTAGATTGGTCGCAACCGTCTGTCGATTGGTCGAATGGCTCTTCTTGCTGTATCAGTACTGTAATACAGTTCGCCCATGCCGAATACATGAAAAGGGGATTCGCCATGGGTAAGGCTCTGACCAGCGTAATCGGGTTCGTATCGGCCATCGCGCTTGCCGTTCCCGCAGTCGCGCAGCCGGCAAGCGGTGATGAAATTGTCGTCACCGGCGAGAAGAAGAAAAAGGAAATCGCGCAGGCGCTCAAAAAATTGATCGAGCCGACAGGGCGCGAGCAGCTGGCAAGATTCGAGGACCAAGTGTGCCCGATGGTCATCGGCATGCCGCGCGACTGGACGGCGGCGATGACCCGTATGATCCGCGAGAACATCACCGCGATCGGCGGCAAGCTGGAGCCGATGGGCTGCAAGCCGAATGCGCTGGCAATCTTCATCGACCAGCCCCGCGAACTGGTCGCGGCCCTGCACGATGCGGAACCGCATTTGTTCAACATGACCCCGCGCGAGTACGCCCAGTTCGCGGCGCTGCCGGGGCCCGTGTGGAGCTGGCACGTCACCGACATGCGTGACCGCGAAGGGCACCAGGTCGCGCAAGGATCGATGAACGGCAATGACTTCGCGGTGATCAAGAATGCCGCGGCGACCCGGCTCTACAGCAACGTCCGCGAAGACATGCTTGGAGGATTCGTGGTGATTGATCGCCAGCAGACGATCGGCCGTACGCTGCGCCAGCTTGCCGACCTTACCACCATGCACCTGATGCTGGACATCAAGCCCGGCGCGGAAAAGCAGGACATGAACTCGATCCTGTCGCTGTTTATGCCGCGCGCGGAGAGCAATGTCGTGCCGGCCCGTTTCTCCCAGTTCGACCGCGGGATCCTGGCCGGGTTCTACACGCAGCGCGAGAACAACCGGAGCGCCACGCAGCAGCGCGAGAATATCGCCGCGGCGATCCGTGACGGCGCTGGAGCCGAGAGAAAGGCGCCCGAACGGCGCTGAGACGAAAAAGGGGCCCGGCAGACGACGCCAGGCCCCTTCAATTCGAAACCCGGATCTAGCGGTCGCGGGCGCCTGCGCGCTGCTCGGCCGCCGAAAGCGAACCGTCCTTGTTGGTGTCGGCGCGATCGAACTGGGCGGTGGCCGGATTGCGGTTTTCGGAAAGGCTGATCTTGCCGTCCTTGTTGGCATCCAGCCGCTGCAGGAAGGGCGCGGCATCGGCCTTGGGCAGGGGCTGCGCGGCGATCACGGCATTGAACTCTGCCAGCGTAAGCGAGCCATTCTTGTC
Source organism: Sphingomonas sp. HDW15A (assembly GCF_011301715.1). GTDB lineage: Bacteria > Pseudomonadota > Alphaproteobacteria > Sphingomonadales > Sphingomonadaceae > Sphingomicrobium. The sequence goes on along the minus strand of NZ_CP049870.1, from coordinate 2,137,771 downwards.
CTTGTCGAGTTCCTTGAACGCGGCTTCGCGGCCCTGGATGACCTGGGCCTTGCGCGTTGCGAAGGATTTCGCCTGCGCGGCCTCGATCTCGGCCCGGTCGGTGAACCCGTCTTTGTTGGCGTCGACGGCATTAAAAGCGGCGTCGACCTGTTGCAGGAAGGTGGCCTTGCTGACCGGCTGGGCCTGTTGGGCGGCAGCCTGGTTCTGGGCCAGCGCCGGAGCGGCAACCGACGAAGCGAGCAAAACTAGTGGAAGGATGCGATTGATCACGGGAATCTCCATTCTCTGTTTATTTGATGACACCGGCGGCACGCATTTCCGCCGTGGTGGTAATTACGTTCAGCTGGACAGCGAATTTTGTCGGAAGAGCGTTTCGGTTGGCGCGCCCTGCGACCTCGTTACATGTGGGACACATTGCGCTCCAGAATACTTCTGCGAGCGACGCAACGTAGCCGCCGCCAAAAGTGATTTCAAAACCCTAGGAACCCTTTCGCCAAGCAGTAGCCCGATTTTGGCCTAACGAAACTTGCCGAGCGGTGAACGGCGAAAGGTCGAAGGGGCGGCGTCGAGAGGCGCCGCCCTTTCCTTATGTCACCAGGTATAGGCTAGGCCGGCAGCCAGCTGCCACTGCGAACGCTGGCCGCGCAGGTCGACGATCGGGCTGTCCGCGATGTCGCCGGAAAGATGGCTGTAGTTCGCTCCGGCGAAGATCGAAAATCCGCCGGTGAGATCGCCGGTGATCGACTGGTTGATCAAGGCACCAAGTCGCCAATTCTTCATGCCGCCCTCGGCCTCGTAGACCGGGAGCAGCGATGCGATCGAATCCGCCGGGGAGACCGAATAATAATAATCGGCCCAGCCATCACCGACGAAGTCGAGCCCCGCCGACAAGCCGAGATAGGTACGACGCGAAAGCGGCGTCCCAAAATCGATGTTCGGCGAAATGATCGAAGAGCCGTGCGCGCCGCCGATGTCATGCTTGAAATCCAGGCGGAGGCTGAGCTCGTCATAGGGATTGGTGAGGCCATGGAAGCTGATCCCGGCGAAAGCGCCGACCTCGAACGCCATGTCACGTTCCGGAAGCGCATCGACGAAATCGTCTTCCACACTGCCCGTACGATTGAGGCGGACGCCGACAATCGGGCCGAAGTCGAAATCCATGCCGGATGACGGCTGGCGCAGAAGGTCCACGTAAAGGTGGGTTTCGCGCATGTAGAATTCGAAGCCGCTAACGCGTCCCCGGATAGCCGCGAACGGCATGAACTCACTGTCGTCGGATCCCTCGTAATCCGGAATCAGAGCGCCACCAGCGGCGATCGTAAACGTGTCCGATTGGTCGTTCGGGTCTGGTAGAGGCGCACCGGCCTGGGCGAAGACCGGCGACGCGCCGGCGAGTAATGCGGCGAATAGAAGCGGACGAACCATGATGCCCCCCATCATTTGAATGTGCCGGGTTTAACCCAAATCAACGAACCGGCAAATCAAATTCAATAGGCCTGCCGACGCCAACGCGAGACACTGCCGTCGCGGTCGGTGATGGTAAGCCAGCCGCCCTGTCCGCCGGCGGATACAGAGAAAACGTAGCGAAGGCCGCAGCCGTCGCTGAAGGCGGACGCTCCGGGAACGTCGGGTCGAAGTTCGCGAACACCGTAAAGTACACGATGCGCCAAGAAACGATTATCCTGGCGTGACACCGTCACGCTCTCGCGGCCGAGCCGATACACGCCGCCGTAACGATCGACCGTGGCGGCATTGATCGCCGGATCGGCCGGGAACACCGTCGAAGCGCAGTCGGGCGTGCCGTAGAGCTCGGATGGTGGCGGAGGGGGTGGCGGTGCTGGCCCGAGACACGCCGAGAAAGGCAGGGCGACCGCGGCCAGGGCGAGATTACGCATCGTCATGGCCGAATAACGTCCGTAAGCGCGCTCGGTGCCGAGGTCCGTCAGTCGCCTTTGCCCGGCTCGGCGGAGAAATATTTGTCGTACTTGCCCTCCTCGCCCTTGTGCTCGTCGGCATCCGGCGGGGTCTGGTCGTTCTTGCGGGTCACGTTGGGCCATTGCGCCGAAAAGGTCGAATTGATCTCCAGCCACTTCTCCAGGCCGTTTTCCGTATCGGGAAGGATCGCCTCGGCCGGGCATTCCGGTTCGCACACGCCGCAATCGATACATTCGTTGGGGTTGATGACGAGCATGTTCTCGCCTTCGTAGAAGCAATCAACCGGACACACTTCGACGCAATCCATATATTTGCAGCGGATGCAGGCGTCGGTGACGACGTAAGTCATGGCGTAAGCGCTCCTTATTCGTGGCTGTGGCTACGGTCGCAGCCCCGCCTCGTCAATCGCCGCCATTCTCTTGCGAGACGTTCGCAGGAATCTCGTCATAGTGCGCTCGCGCCTCCGCCGGGGGGCCGCGCCGTTTGGGCAGGGTAAGGACGCGGATCACCCGCACCTCACCGCGAAGCGGAAGGGCGATGACCGATCCTTCGCGCACCTCCTCGCTTGGTTTGGCCGCGCGCCGGCCGTCGATGCGGATCCGTCCTTCGGCGACGATACCCTGCGCCAAAGTCCGGCTTTTCACGAGGCGGATGAAGAACAGGAAGCGATCGATCCGCACGCTTACTTGCGCTTGAGCTCGGCCAGTGCGCTGAAAGCATTGCCGGGACGGACGTTCTCGGCCTGGCGGCGCGGACGGCGATTGCCTCGCCACGTCCAGGCATCGCCCTTCGGGACGAAGCCGACGTCGGCCATGAGCCGCTCGACGGTTGCGGGGTCGAGGCCGAGGCTGGTGACAAGCGCCTGGTCGATCACTTCGGCGTTGCCCGATTGCTTCGCGGCATGGGCATGCGCGGCCAGCCGGTCGGCGAGGTCGATACGAATCCAGCTGGCGCCGAAACGGCGGAAAGCTAGCGCGGCACCGCGCGGGTCGGCGCTTCCGTCGAGCGTCGACGCCGACGGATCGGGAAGGCGCGGCATCGGCTGGCCGGCGCGGATTGCGAGCAGGGCAGCTCGCCAGCGCTGCGCGCCTGGCTTCAGCAGGCCTGGAACGAACAGGTCGAGCGCCCCGAGCCGGACCCGGAGGCGGTGAAGCGAATGGCGGTCCGCTTTTTCCAGAGCGGCGACCTGCGCGGCGATCGCTCTCCTCGGCAGGAGCCCGCCGGCATCGGCAAGCATTGCGGCTAGCGCACGGACGCCCGGCGTGACGCCAGGGTCGGAAGCCGCCCGGCCGAGGTCCTTCAGCGGCCGGACGTGGCGATCGAGCTCGGACTCGATCCATTTCTCAAGACGCGCGCGAAGTTCTGCCCGGCGCTGCGCCGACAGCCGATCGAGGGGACGGGTCGTTCGTACCGCGGGTTCGGTCAGCGAACGGCCAGCCGACAGCCGGGCGAGTATGTGGCCCTCCCACCCCAAGGCGAGCCCCCCTTCATCTTCGACGACGAGCGTGAAGGCCTCGTCAGGGGCCTCGAGAAGGCTTTTCGCCCGGCGGTCGAGCTCATCGCCAAGGCGTCGCTCGGCAGCGGCAAGAAGAAGCCTCTTGTCGGCATGGCGAGCGGCCGGGTCGACCTTGAAATCGAAGCCGGCGAGGTGCCCGATCGGCTCCGGCCCGACGCTGACCTCGCCGTCCGCGGCAACGGTGACGGGGAGCGCGTCCGCCCCGCGAGCGCCGATGTCGCGGACGAGGACGGCGGTGCGCCGGTCGACGAATCGCTGGGTCAGCCGTTCGTGCAAGGCATCGCTTAGCCGCGCCTCGACGCTGCGCGTCCGTTCCGCCCACTTCAACGGGTCGGCCAGCCAGTCGGCGCGCTGAGCGATATAAGCCCAGCTGCGAATTCCGGCCAGGCGATCAGCGAGCGCCTCGATATCGCCATTGACATTGTCGAGCCGCGCAACTTCCGCGGCGAACCATTCGTGCGGAATGTGCCCGCCTTCATGAATGTAGCTGAATAGTCGCCGCACCATGCGCGCATGGTGCATCGGACCGACCTTACGGAAATCGGGAAGGCCGCAAGCCGCCCAAAGGCGGCGGGCAGCCGGGCCGCGCGTGTGGGCGATGACCGGGTCCTCGGCTAAAGTCTTGATGACAGCCAGGTCGATGGCCATCGGCGCGGGCCGCAATAAGGGATCGTCGCTCCTTTCCTCAAGGCTGCGGATCAGGCTGACCACATCCGTGAAATCGAGGTCGCTTGAGCGCCAATACAGGTGGTCGAGCGGGCGGAAACGATGCTCCTCGATCGCGTCGATCTCCTCGTCGCTGAATTGCGGACCGGTTTCGCCGCCAAGGCTCAGTGTGCCGAAGCTGCCATCTTTCTGGTGGCGACCCGCGCGTCCCGCGATCTGCGCCATTTCCGAGATCGTCAGGCGGCGGTCGCGACGGCCGTCGAATTTCTCGAGACCGGCAAAGGCGACGTGGCCGACGTCCATGTTGAGGCCCATGCCGATGGCGTCGGTGGCGACCAGATAATCGACTTCGCCGCGCTGGAACATGGCGACCTGCGCATTGCGCGTGGCGGGCGAGAGCGCACCCATCACTACCGCCGCTCCGCCCTTGAAGCGGCGAAGCATTTCGGCAAGCGCGTAAACCTGCTCGGCGCTGAACGCGACGATGGCCGAACGGGGCGGCAGCCGCGACAGTTTCACCGCTCCGGCATAGCGAAGCGTCGAGAAGCGCGGGCGGCTGACGATCTCCGCTTCGGGCAGAAGCTCGCGGATCAGCGGACGAAGCGTGTCGGAGCCGAGGATCAGGGTCTCTTCCCGGCCGCGGGCGCGAAGCATCCGGTCGGTAAAGACATGGCCACGCTCAAGATCGCTGCCGAGCTGCGCTTCGTCGATCGCGGCGAAAGCGAACTGTTCCGGGAATGGGCCTTCGCGTGGCCGGTCGCCGCGCCCGGTCTTTACCGGCATGCTCTCGGCGGTGCACAGAACGTAGCGCGCGCCGGGCGGAACGATGCGCTCCTCCCCGGTCAGCAGCGCGACCTGATTCGCACCTTTGATGGCGACGACGCGATCGTAAACCTCGCGCGCCAGAAGGCGCAGCGGAAAACCGATCACGCCGCTCGAGTGCGCGCACATGCGCTCGATCGCCAAGTAGGTCTTGCCGGTATTCGTCGGGCCGAGAATCGCCCGGAGTATGCCGTCGTCGTGGGCGGCCATTTCACGAATGTGGCAGGCGATAGTCGCCGCTTCAAGCGGGGACTCTTCTTAAAGCGGCCTTAACCTTGTTTCGCCACACCGAAGCCAAGGAGTTAAGGCATTGCGCGAAGGTTGGCTCGGGCGGGGACAGGAAGGCGTCGCATTTGCGGCGCCCGCTGCGCCCGTATCATTTGGCCAGAAGCGCGCGCCGTTCACGCTTGTCGTAGATCTGGCTCAAGACATCGGTTCAGGTCGCTGGTGGCGCGGCGCTGCGACGCTCGGCGCACTAGCGGCCGCGCTCGGCTTGCTGGCACCGGGAATCGATCCGCTGCCCAGCCGTAAGAACAGCGTCTTTCCACGCGCCGTTGCCGAAGAGTGGCGGGCGGGCGGAGTCGGAACGCTTTCTTCCGGTTCGAGGAGCGGAATCCGCATGGCCCCGGGTTCCAACGTCGAGCTGATCGCCACCGTTCCGGAGCGCGCCGAGGTCCAGACGAAGCTAATGCTCGGCAAGGACGGGATCGGCCCGGCCCTGGTCCGAGCTGGCGCGTCCTACGCAGATTCCATCGCAGTTTCAGCGATGGTTCGGACCGCGAATGTACCAATTGCGCCGGGAACGCCGGTCGAGCTGACGCTCGGGCGCCGCGAAGCCGGCCGCCGAAGCATCGAGCGGGTCGCCTTTCGGGCCGGGCTCGACCTTCGGCTCCTCATCCATCGTACGGGTGGAGCGCTGTCGCTTCGTAAGATTGCGCTGAAGGTCGACGAGCGGCCGTTGCGGCTTCGCGGGGTGGCGGGCGACGGTCTCTATTGGGCGCTTCGAAATGCCGGCGCTTCGGCAATGACCGCCGCCGATTATCTGAAAGCCCTCGCTTCTGAAATCGATGTCGGCGAGATCGGCCCGCAGGACCGCTTCGACCTTGTCTTCGCCAATCGCCGGACCGCCGATGGCCTGGGCAAGGCTGGGATGCTGCTATACGCGGCGATCGACCGGACTTCGGCCAGCGACCTACAACTCGTCCGCTGGACGGCGGGCGGAAAGCCAATATGGGTCAACGCCGCGACGATTGGTGAGCGGCGCGAGGACGATGACGCCATGGCCTGGCCGGTCGATGCTCCGATCACCTCGCGATTCGGACTTCGGGTCCATCCGATCCTGCGCTTCGCCCGTATGCACCGGGGCATCGATTTCGGCGCCCGCTGGGGCACCCCCATTCACGCCGCCGCCGACGGCCAGGTGACCCGCGCGGGCTGGGCCGGCGGCTACGGCCGGCAGGTCCGTCTCGCGCATGGCGACGGCACGGCGACGAGCTACAGCCACATGAGCAGCATGACGGTCGAGCCCGGCGCCTTTGTGCGGCGCGGCCAGCTGATCGGCTATGTCGGCTCGTCCGGCCTCTCGACCGGCCCGCATCTCCACTATGAAGTCTATCGCGGCGGTGTGGCAGTCGATCCGTTGAGCGTTCGCTTCGTCACGTCGCGGCCGATCGATCCGGCGACAGTTGCGGCAATAAAGGCTCGAGTCAAACAACTCGCCCCCTGACCAGACGTCCGGCTGTGTGCCGAGCCCGACCGGCACATGCTGCTGCGGGTCAAGGTCGTCAAGCCGACCGTCGAGGTGCTTCCAAACCCTTGAGCATCTCAGGGTTAGCCCAGATTGCCGGGACGCCTGTCTCTGCGGCAAACCTGTCCGGCTCGGCATCGAGCGCGTGATCGGGAGGGCGTCATCGGCAACTTCGGCGAAGCGATCATCCTTACGGTCGGAACATTGTTTCCGATCATGAACCCTCTCAGCACTGCGCCACTGTTCGTTACGCTAACGGCCGGCTTCAGCCCCGAACGCCGTCACCGGGACGCGCGGATGGCCTGCATCTACGCTTTCTGGATCCTGGTGATCTTCCTTCTCCTAGGCACGGCGATCATCGAATTCTTCGGGATATCGGTCCCGGGAATAAGGATTGCGGGGGGCCTCATCATCTCGGTTCTGGGCTTCCGGATGCTGTTCCCGGCACCCCCGACCGGAGTGCAAAGCGACGCGGGATCGGAACTGGAGATTGCCTTCACGCCCCTGGCCATGCCGAGCCTCGCGGGACCGGGATCGATCTCTGTAGTCGTCACCGCGGCATCGCAAATCGAGAGTAACTTCCCGCACGATTATTCCGTAATATTCGGAGGCGTCACGGTAGGGATCGCCGTCACTCTTGTTATCGCCTGGGCAATTCTGCACGGCGCAGCTTCGATGGCGCGGTTCTTGGGACCGTCGGGAATCGACGCGCTCACCCGGATCTTCGGCTTCCTGCTGGTTTCGATCGGCATCCAGTTCCTCCTGACCGGCGCGAGCGATTTCTTCGGGCTGGAATACGTCAAATGACGGAGCCGCTATTCGTCGTTCTTCACGATCCGCCCGAAAGCGGGAGGGTGAAGGTCATCGGCATTTATTCGTCACTGGACTTGGCCGAGGCGGCCGCGGCGCGAGCGCGTACCCTTCCCGGATTCATCAACGAACCGCATGATTTCACCGTTCACCGCTACGAACTGGACAAGGATCACTGGCCGCGCGGCTTTGTGCGGTTGTGAGTTTGAGTGCCGGCCTGAAGTGAAATCAGGCCGTCAATTCTCGCTTCGCGAAGCTGGCCGCGGATAGCTGGCTCTTCGCGCTGCTCCGGCGACGCTAAAGCGTCGGCGTCGCTGCGCTTGGCGGCTTAGCGGCCGTGCCCCCTCCACCTTTTGATCGTGCGGGAGATGATACCGGCTTCATCGCCCGTCTCGCGCCACATTGCGGCAAAGCTCGGGTCGGACGAAGCAGGACGCTTTTCGGGCTCGAGATCGTCGAAGCGGACGCGGATCGGAATCGCGACGCCCTCGCCGCAGACGATGCATTCGCGGTTGCGGAGCGCCGGGATAGCGTCGAGGAAGCCGCGCGCGCCCTCCGGCATCGCAGCGCGGACACAGGCCTGGTCGCGATCGTTGTTGAGGCGCATCGAGATGATCGTGCCGCACTGCGACAACACGCCTTCGGCAAGGTCGGACGGACGCTGCGTGATGAGGCCCAGCGAAACGCCGTATTTACGTCCTTCCTTGGCGATCCGCTCAAGGATCTTGCGGACGGCCTGAGCGCCGGAATGCTCGTCTTTGGGAACGTAGCGGTGCGCCTCTTCGCAGACGAGGAGCAGCGGGCGCTGCGCTTCGGTGCGGCTCCAGATCGCATAGTCGAAGACCATCCGGGCGAGCACTGACACGACGACGCTGGTGATCTCGCTAGGAACGCCGGAGACGTCGACGATGCTGATCGGTTTGCCATTGGCGGGCAGGCGGAACAGCTTGGCGATGAAGCTGCCCATTGAATCGCTGACCAGCATGCCCGAGAACATAAAGGTGAAGCGCGGGTCGGCGCGAAGCTCGTCCAGCTTGTTCTTGAGCCGCTGGTAGGGCGTCGTGTCGCCGGCACGGTCGAGCTTGCCCATTTCGGCGACGAGGATCTGGTTGAGGTCCGTGAGCAGGTAGGGGATCGGCGAATCCACTGTCACCTTGCCGTACTGCTCGACATTCTTGCCTTTGGTCCGTGCGGCGAGAAGGCATTTGCCGAGGATGTCGGCGTCGCGCTGCCGCTCGGCACCATCGGTAGTCAGGAACACCTCGCAATGTTCCTCAAAGTTCATCAGCCAGTAGGGAAGCTGGAGGTTGTCGACGTTGAACAGCTCGCCGCAATCCTTGAACGCGGCCGAATATTCGCCGTGCGGGTCGATCATCACGATGTGACCCTCGGGGCTGAGCTGCGAAATTCGGTGCAGTATCAGCGCGACTGAGGTCGATTTACCGGTACCGGTTGAGCCCAAGATTGCGAAATGCTTCGAGAGCATCGGATCGACATAGAGCGCGCCGCGAATGTCCTCGGTCGGGTAGACTGTGCCGATCTCGACGTGTGGGGCGTCGTCGGCCGCGAATATTGCGCGCATGTCCTCGGTGTTGACCGGATAGACCTCGCTGCCCGGAATCGGATAGCGCGTAACGCCGCGGCGGAAAGCGGTCATACGGCCGCCGGAGCCGGTCTGACCTTCGCCGAGAAAGTCGATGTTGGCGACCACCCCGCCGCTTTCGGCGCGCAAGGTGCGGACGTTGGCGATGAGCCACGATCCGGCGACCTTCATCTTGACTTGGCTGCCGACCTGCCCGGCCATGGACACGGACGGGTCGCGGTGGTCGGCGAGGGTATGAAGTGCCGCAACGTCCATTCGGATTTGCGATCCCGAGCCGGCGATGTCGAGCACCTCGCCAATTGCAGCAAGCGGCGCCGATGGCGCGGCCGGAACGGGCTTTCCCTGCACCTGGTCGTCATCGCTGAAGCTCGACAGGTGATCTGCGAACTGCTGCAGGTCCGGTTGCTCGTCCATGGTCACTCACTCACTGCCTAAGGTGACCCTTTGAGTAAGCGAAGCCGGTAAAATTAAGCTTAAAGGCCCGATCTGCGAGCGAACAGCCAAGCTGCGGCCCAGCCCATGCCGAGCGAGAGGAGGACTGCGGCGAGGCCGTAAAAGAAGCCGTGGCGATTAGCGGCCAAGGCAACGAAGCGCTCGAAGCCCGACTTGCCAATCTCGATGTCGCGGGTGGCGGCAGCGATGACGCGGCCATTTTCGATCAGGAAGGTTTCGGCGGTGTAGGTGCCAACCGGCACCTGACTGGGGATGGTGATGCGCGCCCTGTAAAGAACGCCTTCGCTAATCTCGACCCCGCCCGGCGCTTCCGAATAGAGGCCTTCGCGCGTTCGGAGGTCAAGCAGGCCGGCTTCGAAGCGCCGTTCCTTGTCGGGAAGCGCGCCTCCGCCAGAGGACAGCTGCAGACCGGACAGGCCGAGTTCGTAGATCGCCGCGGTCCGCTCATCGACCAGCTCCTTGATCGGCTTGGACGCGGCGATAGCGTAGAAGCCGGGCGCGGATTGGAAGCGATGAGAATCGGCGTTCATCCAGATCCCGGCGATCTTTTGCTTTTCGCGAACCAGGATCGGTTCGACCGGACCCTTGAGCACAACTGCGATGTCCGGATTGTCGGCCGGCGTCCGACCGCCAGGATAGAGAATGGCGCCGAACAGCAGCAACTGCGCGCCGGTGAAGCTGTAGCGGATCGAGATTGAGCGGGCGCTGATGTCGGGGACGAGACGCGGGGCTGCTGCACCGATGAGGAATGGCGCAAGCGCCAGGAGGATGCCGGCGCGAACCCTCACAAGAATGTGACCGTATAGATTTCATCCGGGCGCCAGGCGAGGCCCAATGCCATCCGCAGCGCGACGAGCAGGATGATGACGGCAAGCGCCATTCTGAGTAGGTCGGGCTTGAGCTTGGTCGCCAGCCTCGCGCCATATTGCGCACCGACGACGCCTCCGATCAGTAGCAGTGCGGCGAGGACGATGTCCACAGCGTGCGTGGTCATCGAATGGACCATGGTAGTCACTGCGCTCACCGCTAGGATCATGAGCAGGCTGGTGCCGATCACGACGCGCGGGGCCATGCCCAGCAGATAGATCATCGCGGGAACGAGGATGAAGCCGCCGCCGACGCCGAGAAGCATGGTCAGCATCCCGGCGGCAAACCCGAGCGCGAGCGGCGCAAGTGGCGAGATGTAAAGCCCGGAGGCGTAAAAGCGCGTTCTGTACGGGAGCGAGGCAACCCACCGGTTGTGGCGTTGCGGCTGCGGCGCTGGGGCAGGAGCCTCGACCCAGCCGAGTGCGACCAGCGCGTCCTTTAGCATCAACCCGCCGATCCCGCCGAGCAAAAGGACATAGAGAAAGCCGATGATGAGATCGATCTGTCCGCTTGCCTGGAGCCAGCGGAACAAGACAGCGCCGACCAATGAGCCGACGCTTCCGCCGAGGATCATGACACCGCCCATCTTGAGGTCTACCCCGCCCCGCCGCATGTGCGCATGCGCTCCCGATACGCTGGCGCCGGTGATCTGCGTGGTTGCGGACGCAACCGCCACGGTTGGCGGAATGCCGTAGAAGATCAGTAACGGAGTCGTCAGGAAACCTCCGCCGACGCCGAACATCCCGGAGAGCAGGCCGACGACCCCGCCAAGCGCGATGATCAGCAGCGCGTTGACCGACATTCCGGCGATGGGAAGGTAAATATCCATGCGTCCGCAGTGACGCTAGCCGCGCGGCTCTCCGGTTTCCAGTGAAGGGATTACTAGAAGTCGTTGGCGATGGTCAGCGCCGGGCCATAAGGCTGCTGCGGGCAAGGGCGTCGTAGCCGTAGGGCGGCATGGCCGGCGCGGTCGGGTCCGCCTCGCTGAACGCCTGCGTCGCCGGCGTCGAAACCAAATGCTGAAGAGGATTGCGCAAGAGACTGGGCACATTCCGGCGGCACCAGCGCCGTCTTCCCAGCAGTAGGCCGAGGCTCGCCGCGCGAACGCCGACCCACCCAAACAAGACGAGGCCGGTAAACCGGATGGGCGCGCTCAACGTATATTCTCTTGAGCCGGGAAAGTGGGACTGGTCTTGTCCGAGCAGGCGGGACCTCCAGCGAGGATTGCGATGGAGCGCTTGACCGCGAGAATGGCGATAAAGTTTCCGACCACCATTCGGGGCAGAGAGCGAAGCCCTTCGGCAGGGCCATAAGCCGCGGTCACGAAGCCGAAGCGGACAAGTAGGCGCCAGAACAGCATCGCCAGGTTGAACTTCAACAGGAAGGAGAGCGTCGGCGAAACCGCCAAGGTTACAGGCGCCCCGAGCGCCATGGCGATGCCGATCTGGAGCCAGAGGAATGCCGCCGAATAGCCGGCGACAAGAAGCAGGGCGACGAGCGGTCCGCGCAGGTCGCGCATTCGCATCCAGCGCTCGCCTAGGCCGCCCTGCCAGCCGAGGCGTTCACAGCCGGAAAGTGCGATACCACCAATCCACCGGGCCTTCTGGCGGACCGCTGCGCCGAGCGACTCCGGAAAATGGTCGCGCGAGGCGACCACCGCCCGGCTTCCGGCATAGGCCGGAATGCGGACGAACATGCTCGATTCGGCGAGCGCGCCAAGCCGCAGGCCAAGCTCATAATCCTCGGTCAGGCAGTCGGCTGCGAATGGATGGCCGTCACGGCCGGCGGCGAGACGCGCAAGGGCGGCACGCTCGATCGCGCAGCCCACGCCGGCGAGCGGTATCGACGCCCCGATCGCTTCGCGAACGACCATTTCCTTCCCGTGGCACTCGGCGAATTCGTCGCAGTAATGGCCCGAGATCCAAGGAGAATTCGGGCTCGGCAAGGGAAGCACGGGAAGCTGGACGAGCGCCGCCCGCTCGACGAGCGCATCGAACAGCGAAAGCTCCAGCGGATGAACGAGATCTTCCGAGTCGTGAAGAATCACCGCCTTTGCCGTCCAGCTCTCGCGGCATTCGGTGGCGACCAGCGCATCATAGAGTTGATTGAGGCAATCGGCCTTCGTCGTCGGCTCGGAATGCGGAAGTACGATGACTTCCACGCGCGGGTCCGCAATCCTGCTCATCGCGGCCAGAGTCGCGGCATCGTTGGGATAGACACCGACGAAGATACGGAAGTCGCTAGCGTCCCAACGCTCGGTCGTAGCGCGGACCATGTCCGCGGCGACCGTGCCTTCGTCCAAGGCGGGAACAAACAATGCCATTTGTCCCGGACGGCGCGGCTTGGTCAGCCTGTCGGCGTCGGCTCGCCGATGCCGGCTGAAGACTGTTGCGGAGCGCCACAGTCGCCGGCCGAAGTAGATGAGGTCGACGGCAAGGTCGTCGAGAGCAAACAGCAGGAAGCCGGCCGCAGCAAATAGCGCCAGTTCCGATGCCAAGTCGGCAATCAGAAATGATGGGGTCACGGCAACATGGCCGCGAAGACAAACGCTGGACGCAACACTCGCCTCCCAACCCCTGAAAGGACCGGACACCGAGCGGGCGGAAACAATCACAATGCCTCGCAAAGGGCAAGGCCGCTCCGAAGCGGTTGGAAATCCCGCCAAAACGAGACTCACAAGCTCTGTTCGCCGCTGTCACATTCCGGGACGAGCTTTAACTTTCGTTAACGCCGAATCTTGACTTTTCATTCATCGGGATGCACGGCTTCGGAGCGTTGCAAGCGGCGCGAATTGCTCAACTTCATTGGGAATTACGCGGCCTGCCGCGAAGGGGATTTAGAGAAGTCATATGCGCCGACTCGTCCAGCTGCTGATCGACCGTTCGGGTGCCGCCGTCGCGGAATACGCCCTCGTGTTCGCGATCCTCGGCGCGGCGATCACCTTCGGCGCGTTGGCGCTTGGGACGGCCGTGACCGATTCTGTCGAAGCGCCCGCCGAATGCGCGACCTCCTCGACCGCGCCCGGCTGCTGAACTAACGCATCCGAATGTTGGCGTCTGTGCTTGCGCTGGCGGCTATTGTCGCCGCAGCCGGTCCGCCGCGCACAATCGTTGCGCGCGGCCAATGGGCGGCATTCGATCGCGGCTCGCAATGCGAAGCCGTCACCCGGGCGCTATTGCCCGAGGATGTGCGCAAGCCGGCAACCATCCTGGCAATAACCTACGACCGCAGCGGGCGCCGTTCGGGCGAATTATCCTTTCGATTTCGCAGGCCGTTGCGCGAAGGAAGCAGCGTGATCCTGACCGTCGGCGATCAGCCGTTCGATCTCGTCGCTCGCGGCCAGTCCGCATGGAGCCGAGGGTCGGCACAGGAAGCCGCGATAATTACTGCGATCCGCGCGTCTGGCGGCGCGCACCTTTCGTCCCGCGACCAGTCGGGACGGCGGATGACCGATCGCTTCCTGCTTGACGGGGCGCCGACGACGATCGACGCTGCGGCCGCGGCCTGCTCCAAGCCGCAGTAGAATTTTCGCCACATTCGCACTACATGGGCGCCAATCCATGAGCGCCGATACTGCCTTGATGCCGATTCCCGGCACCGTCGATCCCGTGCCCGTCAAGCGCGCGGTTAGCCCGCGAGCCGACGGCAGGACCGAATTGGTCGGCCTGCCCAGGGACGACATCCGACGGGTATTGGAAACGGCAGGGCTCGAGCCGAAGCAGGCCAGGCTCCGCGCCAAGCAGATCTGGCACTGGATCTACAACCGCGGTGCGACCGATTTCGAATCGATGACCGACATCGCCAAGGCGCAGAAGCCATGGCTTGCCGAGCGGTTTGCGATCACGCGTCCGGATGTGGTCGAGGCGCAGGTCTCAATCGACGGCACCCGCAAGTGGCTGCTGAAGACGCATGACGGCCACGATTTCGAGATGGTCTTCATTCCGGATGCGGACCGCGGCACGCTTTGCGTATCGAGCCAGGTCGGCTGCACCCTCAACTGCCGCTTTTGCCACACCGGCACGATGGCGCTGGTCCGCAACCTCGAGCCTGCGGAGATCGTCGGCCAGGTCATGCTCGCCCGCGACGCGCTGGGCGAATGGCCGTCTAGCCCGGAAGGACGGATGCTGACCAACATCGTCATGATGGGCATGGGAGAGCCACTCTACAACTTCGACAATGTCCGCGACGCCCTGAAGATCGTCATGGACGGCGACGGGCTTGGCCTGTCGAAGCGCCGCATCACGCTGTCGACCAGTGGCGTCGTTCCGATGATGGAGCGCGCCGGCGAAGAGATCGGGGTGAACCTGGCCGTCTCGCTTCACGCGGTGACGAAGGAAGTCCGCGACGAGATCGTGCCATTGAACCGCAAATACGGGATCGAGCAATTGCTCGAGGCCTGCGCCGCTTATCCTGGCGCCAACAACGCCCGCCGCATCACCTTCGAATATGTGATGCTCAAGGACAAGAACGACAGCGACGAAGACGCGCGCGAGCTGGTGCGCCTGCTCAAGGCCTACAAGCTTCCGGCCAAGGTCAACCTGATCCCCTTCAATCCGTGGGGCGGGGCGCCCTACGAATGCTCGACCCCGGATCGAATCCGGGCGTTCAGCAACATCGTCTTCGAATCCGGCATCAGCGCTCCGGTGCGGACTCCGCGTGGCCGCGACATCGACGCTGCCTGCGGGCAGCTCAAGACCGCCGCGGAACGAAGGAAGCGCAACGCCGCCTGACGCTTGCTTGCGCGCCGCCGCAGGCTAAGCTCCGCCGCGATCACCGGAGGGGCGGCCCATGGCTTTACTCGAAAACCTGCTCGAGAAAATCATCAGCAACGGCAGGCTGACTCTCATCCTACCGGGCGGCGGCAAGCGGTCGTTCGGTCCGGGCGAAGGCGACGGGCTTAGGGTGCGGATGGCGGATCGACGAGTTGCCCTCGCCATTCTCCGCAATCCCCGGCTCGCCGTCGGCGAAGCGTATATGGACGGCCGGCTGGAGGTCGAGAACGGGACGATCCTCGACCTTCTGAAGCTGGTCGTCGGGTCCAACCGCTGGGAGGACGGCGGCAAGGGGCGGGCCAAGCTCAACAAGGGCAAGATGAACCCGGTTCGCGCGCTGTTCCGGCGCAACTGGCGCAAGGAGTCGCGGCGCAACGTCGCCCATCATTACGATCTAAGCGACGAGCTCTACGAGACTTTTCTCGACCCCGACATGCAGTATAGCTGCGCTTATTATACGGATCCGTCGAACAGCCTCGAACAGGCGCAGCTGGACAAAAAGGCGCATATCGCCGCCAAGCTCGCGCTGAAGCCGGGCCAGAAGGTGCTCGACATCGGCTGCGGCTGGGGCGGAATGGCGCTTTACCTTAACCGCGTCGCGGATGTGGACGTCACCGGAGTCACATTGTCGGAGCACCAGCTCGCGGTTGCTCGCCGCCGCGCCAAGGAAGCCGGCGTCGAGGATCGGGTGCGGTTCGAACTGATCGACTATCGCGATGTCGAAGGGCCGTTCGACCGGATCGTGTCGGTCGGCATGTTCGAGCATGTCGGCCTGGCCCATTTCGACGAATTCTTCGCCAAGTGCCGCTCGCTGCTGAAGCCCGATGGCGTGATGCTGCTTCACACCATCGGCAAGTTCGGCAAGGCCGGGAAGTCGTCGGATCCGTTCGTCGCCAAATATATTTTCCCCGGCGGTTACTTGCCGTCGCTGAACGACATCACCTCAGCAAGCGGCCGCCAGCGACTAATCACCAGCGATATCGAGACGCTTCGCCTGCACTACGCGCTCACCGTACGCGAATGGCTGAAGCGGTTCACCGCGGCGCGGCCGAAGATGGTGAGGCTCTACGACGAGCGCTTTTGCCGGATGTGGGAGTTCTACCTGTCCGGTGCGATCGTCTTTTTCGAGAGCGGCTCGGGCTGCAACTACCAGCTGCAATATATCCGCGAGCGCAGCGCTCTTCCGATCACGCGCGATTACATGATCGAGGAAGAGCGCCGCCTCCGCGACCTTGGCTGAACGCTGAGCCTATCTGGCGTGAAGCTCTGCCAGCAGGTGGGGCGCCGGGTAGATATTGCGCAGCGCTTCCTCGACCGCGTCGGTGGATACAACGACGGTGCGGTTGATCGTCCCGTCGTAACCGTAATTCCCGCCAAGCGAGTGGATGTTGCCGTCGAAGGCGGCGCCGATCACCGTGCCGGCGCGGTCAATGACGGGCGAGCCCGAATTGCCGCCGATGATGTCGTTGGTAGTGACGAAATCGTAGGTCGCCTCCTTGTCGATCCGTGCCTTGTTGGAAACGAAGGCCGGCGGAAGGTCGAACGGTTCGAACCCCGTCGCGCGGTCGAACGTCCCGCCCAGCGTCGTGCGGGTCGGAACCTGGCGGCCGTTCTCGGTCCAGCCGGCGACCTTTCCGTAGCTGATCCGTAGCGTGAAGGTCGCGTCCGGATATGCCGAGCTTCCGTAAGCGGCGAAGCGCGCGTCGGCGAGTTTGGCCTGGGCCGCGGTCAGTGGCGCGTCGACCAGTTCGTCGTAACGTTTTTGGAGCGCTCGGTCGTTGGCGTCGATCGAGCGGGCATAGACGATCATCGGGTCTTTCGACGCCGCGATCGCTTTCGCGCCCCCGTCGAGCAGCGCCCGACGTACCGCGGGATCGGCAAGCTGCGTCCCGGCAACGAGCCGCTTCGCCAGCGCTTCGGGCGATTCCTTGCCGAGCAGGATTTTCGTCTGTGGATGGTCCGCGCCGAGATATTCGCGCGCCTTCGACAACGACCATTCCATCGTCAGCGCGTCGAGCCAGGGATAGATGGGCCGCGGGTCGGTCAGCCTCTTCTCTGCCAGCGGAATCGCCGAATCCGAATAGCCGGGCAGGCGTTCGGCTGCGGGCTTGCCGCGCTCAGACGCTAGCCGGACCAGCGTCATCGCATAGTTGAACAGGTCTCCGCTCGGCAGCGAGAAGCGGTCGGCGATATAGAAATCGCGGTAGGCGTTCATCGCCGAGGCGATGTCGGCCCACGGATTGCCGATCGCCGAGTTGCCCTGGCTGCGCGCTTTCAGCTCAGCGTCGGCTGCCGCGAGCTTGCCGACGAACACCGGGTCGCCGAGCGCTTTCTGGCGGCCGATATATACCTTCAGGCTGTTCTCGATCCCGCCGAGCGTCTCGGCGGCCTCGCGCGCCTTGGCCGGATCGGACGCCATCGCTGCGATCAACCTTCCGCGCAGCTCCGAATAGGTCGTGACCGTGATCGGCACCGCAAGCTCGCGCTGGAATGCCAGCTGCTCGCTGGTGAACATGCGCTGGGTCGAGCCGGGATTGCCGACGACGAACGTCGCTTCGCCGTCCTTCGGGCCGCGCGGGTTCCACTCCAGGTGCTGAGGCGTCGCGACGGGCTTGCCGTCCTCATAGGCCCGCAGGAAGCTCGCATCCATCGAATAGCGCGGGAAGTTGAAGTTGTCGGGGTCGCCGCCGAACTGCGCAGCCTGCGCTTCGGGCGCCCACACCAGCCGGACGTCGCTATATTTGCGGTAGATGTAGAGCTTGTACTGGCCGCCGCCGTAGAGCGAGACGACCTGGCAACGCGTCTTGCTCGTGTCGGTGCAGCCGGCCTTCTCGATTTCCGAAATGATCGCCGCGCGGGCCTTGATCGCCGCCTCGCCGGTGGCACTGCCGATTGCCGCCTTCACGCGCGGGGTGACGTCGGCGATCGCCGTGACGACCTCCGCCTGCTGGCCGGCGCACTTCAACTCCTCGTCCTTCGTACGCGCTGTGAAGCCGGCCTTCAGGATATTGTTGGAAGCCGTCGAGTTTTGCTCGACGCAGGTCGCGACACAATGGTGGTTGGTGAGGATCAGGGCCTGCCTTGAAACGAAGCTGGCGGAGCAGCCGCCGGTCAGGCGAACCGCGGAAGCGCGGACCTTGTCGAGCCACGCCTGGTCGGGCGCCCAGCCGTAATCGGACTGCATCTTCGCTGCCGGGAAGGCGTCGAACGTCCACATGCCTTCATCGGCATTGGCGGCGGAGAGCGGGAGGGAAAGACAGGCGGCAAAGAGAAACGAACGAATACGGCGCACGGACACAGGGCAACTCCAAGGCAACGAACAGCCACTGCTAAACCTGCACGAAAAAGGGCCCGGCACAAGGGG
The DNA here is from genome assembly GCF_011301715.1 of Sphingomonas sp. HDW15A. Lineage (GTDB taxonomy): Bacteria > Pseudomonadota > Alphaproteobacteria > Sphingomonadales > Sphingomonadaceae > Sphingomicrobium. Next base: position 2,119,216 of record NZ_CP049870.1, on the reverse strand, counting down.
AAGCCGGGCCCTTTCGCGTGCAACTGTTAAAGGCGTTCAGCCGGCCTTTGGCGCCCGCGCAGCGCGTTGCTGCATCCGCTGCTGGCGCATCTGCTGACGCTCTTCCGGCGTGATCCGGCCATCGTGATTCACATCGACCATGTCGAAGTGGCGAACCGCCGCGGCCTGCGCCTCGGCGAGCGTAACCCGCCCGTCCTTGTCAGCGTCGGCGCGGCGCATCATCATGCCGGGCCCGCGCATCGCCATATGCTGGCCGCGCTTGCCCGCGCGTTCACCCCGATGCGCCTGACGCATCGTTCGCATCGAGTCGAATTCTTCGCGGCTGATCATGTTGTCGCGATTGGTGTCGAGCCGCTCGAAAGCGCCTGCTCCCGGAGTGCCGGCGGTCTTTCCGCGCATCGCCATGCGCTTGGCATGGCGCTCGCCGCGCATGGCCTGCATCTCGTCGCGGGTCAGAAAGCCGTCGCGATTTGAGTCCATCTGCGTGAAATGCTCGCGGACCATCGCCACCACGCCGTCGCGAGTCTGGGGCATCTGCATCATCGGCGATGCGGCCATCGGCGTAGCAGGGGCTGGGGCCGGTACCGTCTGCGGCGCCTGGGCCAAGGCGACCCCGGCCGTTCCGGCCAGCATGACGGAAAGAATAAGAGCCTTCATAATCCGACCTCCTCACAATCCCTTCGCGCGAACTTAACCCGCCGCCGATTGCTGGCAGTTGAACGGCTCATGCTTGCGCAGCTTGCCGCTGGACCATAGGAGCCGGCCATTCCTCACTGGAGACCTAGCGTGACCGACCCCATTCGCCGAGTCGTGCTCGCCTTTTCGGGCGGCCTCGACACCAGCGTCATCCTGAAATGGCTGCAGCAGACTTACGGCTGCGAGGTGGTGACGTTTACCGCAGACCTCGGCCAGGGCGAGGAACTGGACCCGGCGCGCCACAAGGCGGAGCTGATGGGCGTCCGCCCCGAGCATATCTTCATTGACGACCTGCGCGAGGAGTTCGTCGGCGAGTACGTCTTCCCGATGATGCGCGCCAACGCGCTTTACGAAGGGCTTTACCTACTCGGCACTTCGATTGCCCGTCCGCTCATCGCCAAGCGGCAGGTGGAGATTGCGCGCCAGGTCGGCGCCGATGCCGTCAGCCACGGCGCGACCGGCAAAGGCAACGACCAGGTGCGCTTCGAGCTCGGCTATTATGCGCTCGCGCCGGACATCAAGGTCATCGCCCCGTGGCGCGAATGGGACTTGAACAGCCGCACCGCGCTGATCGACTTCGCCGAGAAGAACCAGATCCCCGTGCCGAAAGACAAGCGCGGCGAAAGCCCGTTCTCGACCGATGCCAATTTGCTCCACACCTCAAGTGAGGGGAAGGTGCTGGAGGATCCGTGGGAAGAAGTGCCCGACTACGTCTATTCGCGGACCGACGACCTCGTCTCAGCGCCCGACACCCCGGAAGAAATCACCATCGATTTCAAGGGTGGTGACGGGGTCGCAGTGAATGGCGAGGCAATGAGTCCGGCGACGTTGCTCGCGAAGCTCAATGACTTGGGCAAGAAGCACGGCATCGGCCGCCTCGACTTGGTCGAGAACCGCTTCGTCGGGATGAAGAGCCGGGGCATGTACGAAACCCCGGGCGGGACGATTTACCACGCCGCTCACCGCGGGATCGAGCAGCTGACACTTGATCGCGGCGCCGCTCACCTCAAGGACGAGCTGATGCCCCGCTATGCCGAGCTGGTTTACAATGGCTTCTGGTTCTCGCCCGAGCGCGAGATGCTGCAGGCGGCGATCGATCATAGCCAGGCCAAGGTCGACGGGACCGTCCGGATGAAGCTCTACAAGGGCGGCGTCCACATCACCGGCCGCAAGTCGCCCAACTCGCTCTACAGCGAAAAGGTCGTGACGTTCGAGGACGATGCCGGCGCCTACGACCAGCGCGACGCGGAGGGCTTCATCAAATTGAACGCGCTACGCTTGCGCTTACTCGGACGCCGCGACCGCTGAACGCCGCTTAACATTGCCGGTCGCCGCAGCTGTGGATTGCGCGTCGGGGTAGTGATTGGCGAAGAAATATTCGTGCTTCACGGTGACAGGATAGGCGCGATCGATCGCGTCGATGACGGCGGGCCGGTAACGGGCGTCGAACAAGGGCATGCCTTTGGTTCCGATCGTCCGGATGAAAGCGAAAGCCCGGTCATCTATCATCTCGACGATGAGTCTTTCGTCCCACATCCCGGCGTACGCCAATTCCGAGAAGATTGCCGGCTCCCACACCACCTGCTTGCCGGCTTTGCGGATCAACACCATGTCGTCGGAAAGGACGGGCTTCGACGCTGCGCGTATTTCCTGCACCTGCCGGTCGAGGGAGGCAATTGGGGGGCGTTTACGGGCCTGCTGCACATAAGCGGCCGGGATCGACATGGCCGACCACATCACCGCAATGACTACTGCGGCACCGAAAAATTTGCCGAGGCGGCTATCCGGCAGCAACCGCCGAGAAACCCGGGCCGCAGCAGTTCCCGAAAGAATGGCCGCAGCGGCGCACAAGTCTACGAAGTAATTGACGTTGGAGCCCAGCTTGGCGACCAGGATCAGGCTGACCAGCGAAAAAGCGAGGTAGGCCAGGCAGACCATCGTGGCGAAGGTGGCGACAGGGAGACCCTTGGCCTCCGCCCGTTTCCGCCACAACGCCCAAGTCAGGAAGACTGCGGACAGGGCCGTCAGAACCCAATATTGCGGCTGACCAAGCAAACCCTGGTCCACTTCCTTCTGGAAGTGCGCGAATGAGAAGCGATTCACGTTGTACAGGAAGATATGTTCGACGAACCTTCCATCGGTGAGGGCGGACATCAGCCCAAGTCCGGATAGCCCGAACAGGATCGACCAGCCGATCCCGGTCAAGGCCAGTCGCGGGCGGACCAATAGCATTATCCCGAACAATCCGGCTGGAGCGAAGATTGCGGTCTGCCGGGTGAACAGGGCCAGCACGAATAGCAGCGCTGCGAGAACGATCAGCCGCGGCTTGTCGATGGACCGTATGCCGGCGACCAGTCCCCCGAGACAAAAGGCGAGGGCGAGCATGTCGACGCGGGCCAGAGCGCCCCAGACGACAACCGGGCCGGCACTCAGGAACATGATGAAGGCCAGGACTGCTCCGGCTAAGCGATCGTCCTCTCGGTCCGACGAAAGCAGGGCCAAGCGTGCGCATAGTCCCGCCCCATCAGGGTCGACAGGAGCGCGACCAGCCGGCCGGCGGAGAGCCAGTCCCCTGTGAACAGCTGGTCGGCGGCGCTCGCCGCCAGATGATAGATCGGCGGGTAATGAAAGACGATGAACGGGAAGCGGGTTATGTCGCCGTAACCGGTCCCGGAAAGGATCATGTCTGCTTGTTGCCAGACGATGCCCTCGCCATAATCGATCTCGTAGGGGTAGCGGACCGCGAACCAGGCGTTGTCGAGGAAGCGGGAAAAACGGACGGCCACGAAGGCGAGGGCGACCAGCCATACCAACCCCAGCGGGCTCGCAATTCGTTTGAACATGCTCATCGTCAGGACCGGCGCGGCCGGGCAACGATCAACATCTGTTTTCCAAGCGGCTTGACCGGCGAGGCGAGGTAGGCGCCGATCAGCGTAGGCGACACCGGCAACCGGGATTTCACCGTGAGCGGCAGGAAGCGGGGGCGCACCTCGAGCACGTCATAGCCATTGGCCGTCAGGAAATCGGGAAGGCTGACATGCGACCAGACCGATACATGGGTGAAGTCGTCGAAATATTCGCTGGCGCAGTAACGGTAGTTGGGCTGCAGCGTGGTCAAGGTCCCGCGCGAGGAGAGCCGGGGCTTCAACTGCTTCAGGCACTCGGCAAGCGCATCCCTGGTGAGGTGCTCGAACAGGTTGCTTGAGAAGGCAAAATCCACGGCGCCATGCTCGATCCGGGAAAGGTCGGTGACCGAACCGACAATCGGCTCCACTCCGTCGTCAAGGTGATCCGGCATGCCGTCCCAACTGTCGACGGCAATCCTCCGGCGCGCCCGGACGTTGTTAATAAACTCGCCGTAGCCGCAGCCGAGATCGAGCACGCAGTCGTCAGGCCGGATCCGCTTCGAAAAATAGTATCGCCACAACGCTTTCCAGACGACGTCCCGTTTCCTGTCATGAACCAGCCGCGATTCATGATAGCCGGCCTTACTCATGCAGCCTGCTTCTGCCAGCCGAATACGAGGCCGGCGATCATGCGCGTTCCCACAGTGAAACCGCGCCAGTTGTTAATGTTTCCGCCCTTGGACAGCCCCACCCGCGGATGGAAGGTGATCGGGCATTCCAGAAGCAAATATTCATAGGCCAGCGCCGTATCCAGGAAATGGGCATTGAATTCGAGATTCACGGCCGGGTTCAGCTTGGGCAAAAGCCGCAGAAGCGCGTCGCGTCGGCATAGTTTGTAGGTCGTCCCGACGTCCGTGATCGTGCCGCGGCCGAGATGCTTGAACTCGAGCAGCTTACCGACAAACAGATTGCCGTAATACATGAAGGTCGAAAGCTGGGTCTGGTACTGGCGAAGCGGCTCGACGGTCCGGGTGCCGTTCACGATATCGGCATGGGGCGCGTAGGCGATCAGCTTTTCGATGTCGTAGGCGCGAAATGTCCGGTCGCCTTCGCAAAGCACGACATAATCCGTGTCCTCGAACTTTGCCGCTTCGCTGAGACAGCGAAATACGCAGCGACCGTAGCCGGGAAGCATCTCGTTGAAAGTGAGGGCACCCGCCGCTTCTGCGCGCTCGAACGTATGGTCGCTGCTGTTGTTGCTGACGACGATGACCCGTTCGACCATCGGATGATTCAGGAAGTCGTCGACAGCGTCGGCGATGGAATCCTCGTCGTTATATGCGGTCAAGGCGACGGTCACGCGCTGCCGGATGACCGGCGAATAGCGTACCGGCAGATCGGGCTTCTTGCGGCTGAAGAAATAAAGCAGGTCGGTCAGCGCCAGGAAGATGCCGGCGACGATCGGCACGCCGGAATACCAGACCAGCCAGGCGGCGACCGGATCCAAAATTTCATGAAGGCCCAGCAAGTAGCGCGGAAACACCAGAAGAACGCCGGCCAGGTACATGAACAGCCCGACGCAGAAGGCCAAGACCCCGTACATCAGGATTGGCGTATGGGATCGCTTCCCGCCGTCATCTGAAAGCCTGAAGCCCGCCATCCTTACCCCCCGTGCTACATACATGACAAAACGGACCAGCACCGGCAACCGGTTCGCTCGACATGTCTCCGGGGGTAAGCGAAGAAGGTTAACGAAAACTGCTGAGGGGCAAGGCGGCCATTGCGCCGCCAAGCGATGCGGGACTAGAGCGCTCGTCGGTCGAGAGGGCGGGAACGGGGGTATTAGGTGAGCGTGGCGCCGAGCGAGCAACGCCCTTGGTGGGAGACGCGTTGGTATGTCGCGGCGCTGATCGCGCTGGCGTTCGTCCCGCTCCTCTATCCCAAAGTGCCGCCTTTGGTCGACCTGCTCGGGCACATGGGCCGCTACCGCGTAGAGCTTGACCTTGCCCATTCGCCGGATCTCCAGCGCTACTTCGATTTCCGTTGGCAATTGATCGGCAATCTCGGCGTCGATCTATTGATCGTCCCGCTCGCCAAACTGTTCGGCCTGGAACTGGCGGTGAAGCTGATCGCGATGGCGATCCCGCCAATGACCGTCGCGGGCTTCCTTTGGGTCGCGCGCGAGGTGCATCACCGTTTGCCGCCGACGGCCGCGCTGGCCCTGCCGTTCGCATTCTCGCATCCTTTCCTGTTCGGCTTCCTCAATTTCACCTTGTCGATGGCGCTTGCGCTGCTCGCGTTCGGCCTCTGGCTACGCCTGGCCCGCCTCGGGAAAACGCGGCTGCGAGCGATCGTCTTCGTACCAATCAGCTTCGTGATCTTCATTTGCCACACTTTCGGCTGGGGTGCGCTCGGCCTGCTTTGCTTTTCCGCCGAGGCCGTTCGGCAGCACGACAAGGGGACGAGCTGGTGGAAGGCGGGGCTCAAGGCCGCGCTTCATGCCGTCATCCTCGCCGGACCGGTCTTGCTCATGCTGGCCTGGCGCAGCGAAGTCAGCGGCGCGCCTACCAGGGGCTGGTTTCAATGGGATCTGAAGGGCCTGTGGCTGCTCTGGTCTCTTCGCGACAGGTGGCAGCTCATCGATACCTCGATCCTCACGCTGATAGGGCTAACCGGCCTCGCAGCACTGTGCTCTCGCTGGTTCGTACTGTCGCGAAACCTCGCCTTCTCCGCCTTCGTCTTGTTGCTGACGTTCTTGGTTCTCCCCTGGATGGTGTTCGGCTCGGCCTATGCGGACATGCGGCTGGCCCCGTACGCCCTCGCGATCCTCCTTCTGGCAGTTCGCGCGAAGGGTGAGCCCCCACGCGATTTCTCTCTTGTGCTCGCGGGAATTGCCACCGCGCTGGCAGTCGCGAAATTCTCGGTCACAGCGGTCAGTCTGGCTATCGGCGGTGACCGCCAGGAAAGGCAAATGGAAGCGCTCGAATCTGTGCCGAAGGGCGCGCCGCTCGTGTTCCTCGTCGGGCAGCCTTGTACGAACCCGTGGCCCCTGTTTCGACAATCGCATCTTGGGGCAATGGCGATCGTCCGCAGGCATGCCTTTTCAAACGAACAATGGGCGGTCGAGGGCGCCAATCTGCTCCGGGTGCGTTTCCCCGAAGCCGGATGGTTCCGGGCCGACCCGTCGCAAATGGTAAGCAGCGCGACATGCCGCGAACGACGTTCGGCGCCTGTCGATCAAGTGATGCGGGCAATTCCTCGCCGCGCGTTCGACTTTGTCTGGCTCGTCGACGTGCCACCATATGACCCGAAATCGCTCGCCGGCTACCACTTGGTCTGGAGCGGCGATGGCAGTAGCCTCTTCGCAAACGACCGTTTGCGCGGCAAAGACGGCCAATGACCGCGCTTTCCATCGTCGTCCCCTGCTACAACGAGCAGGAATGCCTGGCGGCCCTTCATGAACGACTGACAAAAGTCGCGCGCGCTACGGCGGGCGAGGATTATGAGCTGGTGCTGGTCAACGATGGCTCGAAAGACCGCACGTGGCCGATGATGCAGGACTTGTGCACGCGCGATCCGCACCTGGTCGCGGTCAACCTGTCGCGAAACCACGGCCACCAGCTGGCTCTGACAGCGGGGCTTGACCTGTGCCGCGGCCAAAAAATCCTGATCATCGACGCCGATCTGCAGGATCCCCCGAATTGTTGCCGGAAATGCTCGCGACGATGGAGCGAGAGCAGGCCGACGTGGTCTATGGCCTTCGCCAGAGCCGCGCCGGCGAAACGCATTTCAAGCGTGCGACCGCCGCGGCTTTCTACCGCTTGCTGGCGCGGGCGACCGACGTCGACATTCCGGTCGACACCGGCGATTTCCGGCTGATGAGCCGGCGCTCGCTCAACGCCTTGCTGGCAATGCCGGAGCAGGCGCGCTTCATTCGCGGAATGGTCGCCTGGATCGGCTTCAGGCAAGTGCCGCTGCCCTACAAGCGCGACGAGCGCTTTGCCGGGGTTACCAAATATCCCCTGTCGAAGATGATCCGCTTTGCGCTCGATGCGCTGACCGGTTTTTCCTCAGCGCCCTTGAAACTGGCCAGCCATCTCGGCCTTGCGCTCGCCGTCGGCTCCATCATCCTCATCGCCTATATCGCCATGTCCTGGGCGACCGGTAAGACCATCCAGGGCTGGACCTCGCTGATGCTTGTGGTGGTGGTGATTGGCGCGGTGCAGATGTTCGTGCTCGGCCTGATGGGCGAATATATCGGCCGTCTGTACAGCCAGGCCAAGCAGCGCCCGCTCTACATCGTGCAGGATATCGCCGGGCGCGACGCCGCCGAGGCCGGCGCCGCTAGCCCGCTGGGACTCATCGCCTCAGCGGAAGGTCCAATGGCGGTGCAGCCAGAAGGTCATCAGCGGCGTTAGAATGACGTTCGGTGCGATCGGCCACCAGGTCGGGCCGCCGAGGCGTTCGACCAGCAGCCAGACCCAAAAGCTGTTCAGCAGGTATCCGATCACGTTCACCGCGACGAACCGTGTCGACATTCCGCGATGATCGTCGCGGCTGCCGTGCCCAGCGAAGCTGATCCAGCCGTGGGCGAAATAGCCGACGATGACGCCAACGATCCAGGCGACGGCGATGGCGACAAGCGGGCTGGTGGTGCGCGTTTCGGCGAGCACATAGTAAATGGCCTGTCCGCCGGTGGTGATCAGCACCCCGACGGTGCCGTAACGCACCAATTGCCAGAATGCCGCGCGCGCGGCCGGATCGGCGGCCGCGCCCTTGAATCGCTGGATCACCGCCGCGCCGCCGCCTCGACCCGCGCCTTGGCCATGGCGATCGACTTGACAAGCGCGGCAGGGATCAGTCTTACCGCCGCCCTCCGAAGTGCCCATTTCAGGTCGCCTCCAATCTCAAGCTTGCGGTCGTTCGGCACGCGGGAATCGAGGATCGCCTTCGACAGCCGCTTCTGGCCCGCCGCATTCGCGTAGAGATAGGTGTTGAAACGGTACCAGGGCATGACATCCGAATTGTCCACGAGGCGTGGACGGATAAAATCGAACACGGCATAACCGTGCGCCTTGAGTTTCTCCCGCCAATATTCGGGCGGCTGCTCATTCACATGATGCTCGCCGCCCTGATGCGGCACCGCGGCGGAAAAGAGAATGACGTCGCCGTGCGCGACGAGATTTTTCACGAACAGGTCGGCCTTGTCGCCTGGCAGATGCTCGGCGACTTCCAGCGTCTGAACCAGGTCGAACTTCTTTTTCAGGTCTAGCGGCGTTCCCAGGTCGTGGGCCTTGAAGGCCTTGGCGGGAATCGCCAGCTGGTCGCGTTTCACATAATTGCCGTCGACGGCCAGCACGTCCGTAACTCCGGCCGCAAGCCATTCCGCCGCCCACGCGCCATGGCCCGCGCCGACATCGAGCAGGCTGTCGATTTTCATTTCATTTTTCAGGATCGCCGCGACCGCGCGTGCCGAACGCCGCGAGCCGGCGTCGATATAAGAATAGAAATCTTCGTTATATTCGTGCTCGCTCATGCCACGCGCCTTGCCCTTCGGTCCCTCGACGCTAGAGCGCGAAACGGAAGTTTGTGCAAGGATGCCCACGTGGAACAACGCTTCGTCGAGTTGCTGGACCGGCATTGGAAGAGCCTGCTCGCGCTGTTCTACGTCCTGCTGTGCGCATGGCTTCTCTATTCCCGCTGGGCAAACATCCAGGGTTTCGTCCTAACCGACACCGACGATAACATGCGGATCAGCCAGGTCCGCGCATGGCTCAACGACGGGCAGGGCTGGTACGACCTCCGCCAATACAAGCTGAACTGGCCGTACGGCGCCAACATCCACTGGAGCCGCTTCGTCGACCTGCCGCTGGCCGGGCTCATCTTGCTTGGACGCCTGTTCCTATCCGGCCCGGACGCCGAGATCTTCGCCATCGCAGTCGCGCCGATGATCCCCCTAGCCGTGCTTGTGACGGCGCTTTCCCTGACGGTTCGCCGGCTGATTCATCCTTCGGCATGGCCCTTGGCGCTCATCTGCCTCTTTTTCGCGGGCTCCACCGTTGCGCAGTTCGTACCGACGCGGATTGACCATCACGGCTGGCAACTCGCACTGCTTGCCGTCGGCGTGGCTGGAATCGCCGATCCAAGGCGGGCGCGCGGCGGCGCAACGCTTGGGCTCGCTTCGGCTCTGTCGCTGGCGATCGGGCTAGAGGCCATGATCTATCTCGCGCTTGCCGGTGTCGGGACGGTTCTCCGCTGGGTCGCAGACCGCGAAGAACGGCGACGCCTCGCCGCTTACGCCGTCAGCCTGTCGGGCGGCACGGCATTCGGCTTCCTGCTTTTCGCGTCCGAGGCCAACCGTCTCGCGGTCTGCGACGCGCTGTCGCCGGTTTGGCTAAGTGATGCGCTACTCGGCGGAGCGCTGCTGCTGGCGCTAGCCTGGTGGTCGCCGGGAAGCTGGAAGATGCGACTCGGCTCGGCAGCGCTGGCGGGTGCGGCCATCGCTGGATTCCACGCAATCGCCTGGCCGCATTGCCTTTCGCGGCTCGAGGGAGTCAGCGACGAAGTCTATAAGCTTTGGCTCAGCCATGTACGCGAGGCGCGGCCATTCTATCGCCATCCGTGGAAGACCGCGGTGACCATAATCGCGCTGCCGGTTACAGGATTGATCGGCTGGGCGATCCTCGGCTGGGCATCGCGCAAGGATCCGGCCCGCCTGGCCCGCATCCTTTGCGCTGCGATTCTCGCACTCGCGGCAGCCGCGCTTCTGTTCTGGCAGACCAGGACTGGCCCGGCGGCGCAGATGCTGGCGATCCCCGGCGCGGTCGCTCTGGTCGTGGTTCTCGCGCCCATGCTTTACAATTCGCGCTTCATGCTGGTTCGGACGTTGGGGACGACCGCGCTTGTCCTCCTCGCTCTTGGCGGACTGGTGCCCCTCTTCCTTGATAGTGTCGCTCCGGACCCCGTGAAGAACGAGCGGCAGAAGGCGATCGCCAAGGCGAATAACCGCTGCCCCTCGCTCGCCGCGATGCGGCCCATTGCCAAGATCCCAGCGGCGACAATGTTCACGTTCGGCGATCTTTCGCCGCGCCTGATCACCGTCACCCATCATCGCGCGATCATGGGCCCCTATCACCGCAACGGAGAACAGATCGTCGACACGATGAAGTTCTTCCGGGGAAGCGCGGACGAAGCGCGCGTGCTGGCCGACAAATATCGCGCCGATTACGTTCTAACCTGCCCGATGATGAGCCAGGCGACCGTGTTCATGGCGGAAGCGCCCCGGGGCTTCTACGTCCAGCTGGAGGAGGGCGAGGTTCCCGCCTGGCTCGAGCCAGTCCCGCTGCCGAAGGGCTCACCGCTCAAGCTGTGGCGGGTGAAGCGCTCAACCCCCGTTCGGGCAAATTAAGCCCCGGCAAGTCCGGGTAGCGAACGCTCCAACCCGTCAAGTACGAACTGGGTCGCCAGCGCGGCGAGGATGACGCCGAGGATCCGGGTGATCATCGCTTCCACCTTGGCGCCGACAAAACGCATCAGCGGCCCGGCCGCGAGCAATGCCGCAAGCGTCAGCAGGATAACGAGGGTCATCGCGACCAGGACGACGACGGACTCTTGGAGACCGTTGGCACGAGCGTTGAGGAGCATCACCGATGCGATGGAGCCCGGTCCTGCGATCATTGGAATTGCCATCGGGAAGACGCTGACGTCCTCCGCTTCGGGCGTGCCCTTGATCTCCTCGGCACGTTCCTCACGTCGTTCGGTGCGCCGCTCGAAAACCATGTCGAGCGCGATCATGAACAGCATGATTCCGCCGGCCAGGCGGAACGCGCTCAGCGAGACCCCGATGTGGGTCAGCAGCGCTTCGCCGAACAAGGCGAAGAACATCAAGATGCACCAGGCGACGAGACACGACCGGATCGCCATCCTTCGGCGATGGGCAGCATCCGTTCCGCTCGTCAGGGAGGCGAATATCGGTGCGCAACCCGGTGGGTCGACGATTACCGCCAACGTGAGAAACGCGCTGGTGAACAGCTCGATCATCTGGGCGGGGGCGGCGGCGCCGCGACCCGGTCATCGATGACCGGCTGCCAGGCCTTGCCGTCCCAAAGCATGGTGACGAAATGGCGCGCCCCAGCCGCATCGACATTCCACTGCCAGACCAACGTGCCGTCCGCGCTTTGGCCGTTGCCTGTCTTTAGCGGATTGCGGAAACCGGCCGGGCGTGCAGGCATGACGGGCGGTTTCGGCGCTGCCCCACAGGACGCGATAACCGGCTTGATGTCGCCACCTTCGTCGCGGGCGAACTTCAATTCGTCCCCGCCGTCATAGATCCACTTCCAGCCGCCGTCGGGCTGTTTCATCCAAACGGTGGTGAAATATCCGACATGCTTACCGAAACCGTTGACCCAAGGTCCGGTATTCACGGCAAGCTTACCGTCGCAAGACACATAGCTGCGGCCTGGCCACCAGTAGATCGCGTGTGGCGGATCCTTGGCGTCCGCCAACGCCTGGTGGGCGTTTACCGGCTGAGGCGCGAAGGTGACGGCGTCGGGAGCGGACCATTTGCGGAAGGCGGTCCACTGACCGAGCTTCTGGGCATCCGCGACGAAGGCGCGCTCGGCGTCAATGGCCGTTGCCGGAACGGGCGCGGCGGCCTGGACGGCGGCTAACAGAAAACTGATCACAGGCGCGGCTCCTCCAATCCCTCACGGCGATGCGCCGCGACCAGGGTGTTGCGCAAAAGCATGGCGATGGTCATTGGCCCGACCCCGCCCGGCACAGGCGTAATCGCACCGGCAACCTCGGCAGCCTCGTCGTAAGCGACGTCCCCGACCAGCCGGCTCTTGCCCTCTTCGCCTTCGACGCGATTGATTCCAACGTCGATGACTGTGGCCCCCGGCTTGATCCAGTCGCCCCTGATCATCTCCGGACGGCCGACGGCGGCGACGAGGATGTCGGCGCGGCGGCAAAGCGCAGGCAGGTCCTTCGTCCGGCTATGGGCGACGGTGACCGTGCAGCTTTCACCGAGCAGCAGCATCGCCATCGGCTTGCCGACGATGTTCGAGCGGCCGATGACCACGGCGTCCTTCCCGGTGAGGTCGCCGAGCTCGGCTTTCAGCAGGTGCAGGCAGCCGAGCGGCGTGCAGGGCACGAGCGCCTCGGCGCCCACCGCAAGTCTTCCGGCATTTTCGACGTGAAATCCGTCGACGTCCTTTTGAGGATCGATTGCGGCGATGACCTTGCGCTCGTCGATCTGGTTGGGAAGCGGAAGCTGGACCAGGATTCCGTCGACATTGGGATCGCGGTTGAGCGCGTCGACCAGCGCCAGCAGGTCGGCCTCGCTCACGCTGTCCGGTAGACGGTGCTCGATCGACTTCATTCCGGCTTCGTTCGTCGCCTTCCCCTTGGAACGGACATAGACGCTGCTCGCCGGGTCCTCGCCGACAAGCACGACTGCAAGCCCAGGCGCGCGGCCGACCGTCTCGCGAAAAGCTGCGACCCCGTCGGCGACCCGCGCACGAAGTGCCGCCGCCGCGGCCTTTCCATCAATCCGGCTGGCGGTCACGGTCAGACCGAATAAGCGACGTTGGTGAGGATGATCCTCAGGATTCCGATCGTCACCAGCAGCAGGAAGGGCGACCAGTCGACTCCGCCGGTCACCGGCAGGATTTTCCGGAACGGCCGGTAAAGCGGCTCGAGCAGGCGGTCGAGGCTGTCGTAGATTGAGCGCAGGCCGCTGTTCGAATGGTTGAGGACATTGAAAGCGAACAGCAGGCTAAGGATCGCGGCCGCGATGACCAGCCAGCCAAGCACGTTCAAAAGGAAAAGGACGATCTGGATTACGGTCAGCATGGCGTAGGATTAGCCGCCTCGTCGCCGCGCATCAATCACGGTGCGAAACGATTGCGCTGTGCCTCGGCAAGGATGACCGCGAAATCGTCGTTCGGGGCGACCCATTCCTGCAATGGCGTCCAGCCACCAGCTAGAAGCAGCATGCGCGCACCGCGCGGCCCGTATTTGTGGCTGTTCTCGGTATGGATCGTCTCGCCCTCGGCAAAGTCGAAGCGCCGCCCGTCGATGGTGAATGCCACATCGCGAACCGCGCGCAAGTGCATCTCGACCCGGGAAAGCATGTCGTTCCAGCGGGCTTCATGGACGAAGGCATCGATTGGAATGCCGGCATCCAGTTCGCGGTTGATCCGCCGAAGCAGGTTGAGGTTGAACTCGGCCGTCACGCCTTCGGGATCGTCATAGGCCGCCACCAGCCGCTCGACCGGTTTGATCCGGTCCATCCCGATCAGCAGTTTCGAGCCTGTGCCCAGGATGTCGCGAAAGTGACGAAGCAGGTCCGTCGCGCTCCGCGGCACAAAATTGCCGATTGTCGACCCGGGAAAGAAGCCGAGGCGGGCAAGGCCGTCGATCTCGACCGGAAGCGATACTTCCTTGGTGAAATCGCCGACCACCGGAAAGACGTCGATCCGCTCATGGTCGGCGTCGACCGTTGCCGCGCTGTCTTTCAGATATTCGCCACTGATGTCGATCGGCACATAAGCCCCGGGCGGACGGCCTTGAGCAGCAAAGGCGTCTTGGTCTGCGATCCAGCCCCGAACTCGACCACGGCCCCGCCAGTACCGGTCAGCCCAGCCACCTCGGGCATGATCGATTGAAGCAAGGCCGTCTCGGTTCGCGTCGGATAATAGGATTCCAGCCGGGTAATATCGTCGAACAGCTCGCTTCCGCGCCGGTCGTAAAGCCAGCGCGCTGGGATCGACGGTATGGGTTCGGCAAGGCCGTTCAGAACATCGGCTCGAAATGCCGGATCGGCTCGTTCAATTGTCTCTTGCAAGCCGAACTCCCGTGAATTGCCAGCGTGCCGAAGGCGGAAAGAAATTGCGGTAGCTTGCCCGGCTGTGGCCACGGGGCGTGGCGCAACTTGCGCCCTTCAGAACGAACTGACCGCACATGAACTTGCCATTATATTCGCCGACCGTTCCTTCCGCCGGCTTGAATCCCGGATAGGCAAGATAGGCAGATCCCGTCCATTGCCAGACATCGCCGAATGGGCCGCCGCCAGGCTTCGGAAGAACGGCGCCGGCGCGATCGAGCTGGTGGCCGAGCATCGGATCGGCGGAAGAAAAGAAGTCCTCCCATTCCGCTTCGGTCGGAAGCCGCGCTCCCGCCCAGCGGGCGAAAGCGTCGGCTTCGTAATAGCTGACATGGCCGACCGGAGCGGCGCGGTCGAGGTCGCGGCGCCCAGCTAAGGTGAATGACGACTGGTTGTCGTCCGCCCAGTACAAAGGGCGCGCGATCCGTTCGGTTTCCCGCCAGTCCCATCCCTCGCTCAGCCAGAGCAGCGGATTGTCGTAGCCGCCGTCGGCGATAAACTGCTGCCATTCTCCATTGGTGACGCAGCGCTGGGCGATGGCGTGCGGGTGGAGCAGGACTTGGTGGCGCGGGGTTTCACAATCGTAAGCAAAAGTCCCGCCGGGTGCCGCGCCAATCTCGGCCAGGCCTTCGCGACCGCGATGGTATTGCAGCGGCTCCGCGGCGTGGCAGGGTGCCGGATCGAGCTGGCCGTAGGCCGGCTCCAGCGGGTTTTCGGCAAATGTCGCCAGTATGTCGGTCAGGAACAATTCCTGATGCTGTTGCTCGTGCCGGATACCCAGTTCGATCAGCGCCAAAGCCTCTTCGGGCAAGTTCGGCAGTGCCTCTTCCAGCGCGGCATCCACCGCAGCCCGCCAGTCCCGCACTTCGTCCAGGCTCGGGCGGCTGATCATTCCGCGCCGCGGCCGGGCGTGGCGCTCGCCTTCGCCATTGTAATAGCTGTTGAACAGGAACGGCCAGCGCTCGTCATGCAGTCGATATCCCGCAACATGGTCGCGCAGAACGAAGGTCTCCAAGAACCAGGTTGTGTGGGCGAGATGCCATTTCGCCGGGCTGGCGTCGGGATGCGGCTGTATCGTCGCGTCCGCGTCGCTCAAAGGTGAGGCGAGATCGAGCGTCAGCCGCCGTGTCGCGCGCAGGCGCGACAGCAACGGATCGGCTATCTGTTCCTGGTGGCGCCGGGTTGCCACAGCACGTCCCCTCCGTCCGATGCCGCGATCCAACGCGCGGAAACGAACAAATGGTCCGACAGCCGATTGAGATAGGCGATGGCGTGCGGGTTGACCGGCTCGGACTCGTTCAGCGCAACCGCCGCGCGCTCGGACCGGCGGACGACCGCCCGCGCAAGGTAAAGGCTCGCGGCTGCCATGGAACCGCCAGGCAGGATGAAGCTGGTGAGGGGCGCAAGACCGGCGTTTATCTCATCGATCTGGCGTTCCAGCCGCTCGACCTGGTCAGGCAGGATTCGAAGAGCGCCTTCGATGTCGCCTGGCGTTGCGAGGTCGGCGCCGAGATCGAACAGTTCGTTTTGGATCAGCCGGAGGTCGCGGCCGAGTTCCCCGTTGCCCAGCGAAGCGATGGCGACGCCGATCGTGCTGTTCGCCTCGTCGACCTCGCCGATGGCAACCATTCGCAGCCCGGCTTTGCTGACGCGGCTGCCGTCGACCAGCCCGGCATGGCCGTCATCGCCGGTCCGCGTATAGATTTTGTTGAGCTTGACCAGGGACTAGCCCCTGCCTCCGGCCAGCACCAGAAGCAGGACCACGATGACGATCGCGATGCCCTGGTAAAGCACCCGCTTCTGCATGTAGTTTTGCTGTTGTTGCCCGGAGATGTCCTTGCCGGAAGCCATGGCCATCACGCCACGGACGAGAACGTAAGCGGTCGCGCCCATGGCAGCGATCAACGCGATGATTAGGAGGACGTTCATGTCCACATATCTAGGGGTTCGAGAAGGCGAATCCTAGGGGCAGGAGTCCGGCTTTCAGCTGGCCGGAAAGTTCGAGTCCATCCACGCCGGAACCGCGCATTGCCGCGAGCGTCGGCGCGAGGTCGCGCTTGGCAAGGCGCCGTCCATCCGCGTGGAGGACCAGCGGGTGGTGGAGGTAGGTCGGCTGGGGCAGTCCCAGCAGGATCTGCAGCAGCCTCTGGGTCGGGGTGGACGGCCTCAGGTCCTCGCCGCGAACGACGAAGTCGACTCGGCAATCGGCATCGTCAATCACGCAGGCGAGGTGGTAAGACGAGGGCGCGTCCTTCCGCGCCAGGATCGCGTCGCCGAAGTCGCTTTCGCGCGACTGGAAGCGCACGCCGTCGGCTTCGACCCATGATGGCAGGCTTGCGAAGGACAGCGCCTTGGCACTGTCGAGCCTCCAGCTGTGCGGCGTCGATGCCCTGCGCTCGGGATCGTCGGGCAAGCCACGGCAGGTCCCGGGGTAAGCCGCGCCAGCATCACCGTGCGGGGCGGTCAGCGACTCCGCAATGTCCGCCCGCGTGCAGAAGCAAGGATAGACCAGCCCCTGATCTCGCAACCGCTCCAGCGCATCGGCGTAGAGGTGCGTGCGTCGGGACTGGACGATCGGTTCGCCATCGAAGCGGAGCCCAAGCCAATCGAGGTCTTCGAGGATGCCGCCGACGAACTCCGGACGGCAGCGCCCGGGGTCGAGATCCTCGATCCGAAGCAGCCATTTCCCGCCGTTTTTGCTGGCAGAGTCATGGCCGATCACGGCCGAATAGGCATGGCCGAGGTGAAGGCGACCGGACGGGGACGGAGCGAAGCGTGATATACTCACTGTGGCAATTTCGACTCTTGACGATGATTCGCCGAATGATTCATGATTCTGTCACCGCGGGTTGGCATCCGCGAGAGGACAAGGGAAGACGGCCGGACATGGCCTCTCCTCCTTGCGTGCGACGGGGCCGGGGAGTTTCAGTTCGGACCATGACCGAACAGGAGCTTTGCGCGCGTGTACCACACCGATCTCCTCCGCCACCCGGACAGTTGCCCCGCACTGGTGCTCAACGCCGATTATACTCCGCTGAGCTATTATCCTTTGAGCCTGTGGCCGTGGCAGACGGCGGTCAAGGCGATGTTCCTTGAGCGGGTCGACGTCGTCGCCCATTACGACCGGGAGGTGCACAGCCCAAGCCAGGCGCTGAAGCTCCCTTCCGTCATCGCTCTCCGGCAGTTCGTTCGGCCGAATGAATATCCGGCCTTCACGCGGTTCAACCTGTTCCTCCGCGACCGCTTCCGCTGCGTCTATTGCGCCTCGCCGAAGGAATTGACCTTCGACCATGTCGTTCCGCGCGCCCAGGGTGGCCGGACGACGTGGGAGAATGTCGCGACCGCCTGCGCGCCGTGCAATCTCAAGAAAGGCGGTCGGACCCCACGCCAGGCCGGCATGCAGATCCATCGCGAGCCGATCCGCCCGACGAGCTGGCAACTTCAAGATCACGGCAAGAGCTTTCCGCCCAACTACCTGCATTCGAGCTGGCGCGACTATCTCTACTGGGATGTGGAGCTGGATCCGTAATCGCCGAGTGCAAGACGGAAATTGCAGAGCGATTTCCGGCTTGGGCGAGAGACGATGAAGGTCGGCTGACGGGTCGCGGAGCGAACCCGATCGACGGTGCGGATTTACTTCGCGCCGGCCGTCACCTGTCGCAACGCCTCGCCGATCTCGGGATCGGCCAGACCGAGCGCGAGGTTCGCAGACACGAAGCCGAGCTTGGTCCCGCAATCGTAGCGAGTCGCCTCGACCGTCACGGCGTGGAACGGCTGTTTGCCGATCAGCCGGGCCATCGCGTCGGTCAGCTGGATTTCCCCGCCCGAGCCCGGCTCCTGGGCATCCAGGACGCGCATCACGTCGGGCTGAAGGACATAGCGGCCGATGACTCCCAGCGTCGATGGCGCCTCCTCTGGCTTCGGCTTCTCGACAAGGCCGAGCACCTCGGTGCGGTTGGCGCTCGCCGCGCCCGGCGTGACGATCCCGTAGCTGGCCGTCTTGTCGCGCGGCACGTCGGTCGCGCAGACGATGTTACCGCCGACCTGCTCGTAAGCCTCGATCATCTGTTTTAGAGCTCCGGGCTTGCCGATCATCAGGTCGTCCGGAAGCAAGACCGCGAACGGCTCGTCGCCGACGACATGGCGCGCGCACCAGACTGCGTGGCCGAGGCCCAGAGGCCGCTGCTGACGGACCGAGGCGATCTCGCCGTAGCCGGCCCGCGACGGCTCGAGCGGGGCGAGGCTCTTGCCCGCCTTTTCCATGGTCGCTTCGAGCTCGAAGCTCATGTCAAAATAATCGACCAGCGCCGACTTGCCCCGGCCGGTGACGAAGATGAGCTCCTCGATCCCTGCCTCGCGGGCCTCGTCGACGGCATATTGGATTAGCGGGCGATCAACGATCGTCAGCATCTCCTTGGGAATGGATTTCGTCGCCGGGAGCAGGCGCGTGCCGAGTCCTGCGACCGGGAATACCGCCTTGCGAACCTTCCTTACCGTCATTCCGGCTCACCTACCCGCGTTTCGTCTTCCGCGTCTTGCGGCTCCGCGGCGGGAGCGGCCGGCGCAGCGCGGCCATCGGGCGGCGGAAGGTCGAAGCGGTCGGTTTCCCGACGCTGCGAGCGGGTGATGAGTTCGTCGACCCGCTCCGGCGCAGCCATCGGAGTGGTTTCCAGAAGGTCGGAAGCATCGGGCGTGGTCTGGGCCAGCGCCGGCTTGACCGGAAGCGATTGCCCGGCCGCCGGACGAAGCGGGGCGGTGTCGCCGCAGGCTGTTATGGCGAGAGGCAGCGCCAGGATCGCAAAACGCCGGATCATCATCGTCTCCCTCGGGCCTCACGAACGGCCCGGATCGCCTCTGCTACCCGCTCCGGAGCGGTCCCGCCAGCGGAGCGTCGAGAGGCGACCGACGATTCGACCGCCAGCAGCGGCAACACGTCATTTGTAATCCGCGAATCGACGGCCTGAAGCTCTTCGATGCTGAGCTCGTCGAGCGCCTTCCCGGCGGCTTCCGCTGCGGCGACCGCGCTTCCCGCGATATGGTGCGCTTCGCGGAATGGCACGTCGGCCTTGGCCACCAGCCAGTCGGCAAGGTCGGTCGCGGTTGCATGGCCGGCTGCGGCAACCGAGCGCATCTTCTCGGGCACGAATTCCAGGTCGGCGACCATTCCGGCCATTGCCGCGAGGCTCAGCGACAGCAGGTCGTGAGCGTCGAAAAGCGGCGGCTTGTCGTCCTGCAAGTCCTTGGCATAAGCGAGCGGCAACCCCTTCAGCAGCACGAGCAGAGCCACGAGGTCGCCGGTGATCCGGGCGCTATGGCCGCGCACCAGCTCGGCGGCGTCGGGATTGCGCTTGTTGGGCATGATCGAGCTTCCGGTCGACCAGGCATCGGGCAGTTTGACGAACCCGAACGGTTGCGAGGCCCACAGGATAATCTCTTCGGCGAGTCGCGACAGGTGAACGCTGCAAAGCGCAGCGGCGTGGAGATAGTCGATGGCGAAGTCGCGGTCGCTGACTGCGTCGAGGCTGTTTTCGGTCGGCCGGTCGAAACCGAGGGCGGAGGCGGTTGCGTTACGATCCAGATCGAAACCGGTCCCGGCCAGCGCCGCGCTGCCAAGCGGGCTTTCGTTCATCCGCTTGCGCGCATCGGCGAAGCGGCTGCGGTCGCGGCCGAGCATCGCGACATAGGCCATCAGATGATGACCAAGTGTCACCGGCTGGCCCGACTGCAAATGGGTGAAGCCGGGCATGACCGTTCCGGAATGCTCCTCGGCCCGATCGAGTAGTGCTTCCTCGAGCGCGTCAATCCCAGCCAGCGATTCGTCGATGCAATCGCGGACGAACAGCTTGAAGTCCGTCGCCACCTGGTCGTTGCGCGACCGGGCGGTGTGGAGCCGGCCCGCGGCCGGTCCGATCAATTCGGACAGGCGATGCTCGACATGCATGTGAATGTCTTCGAGCGCCGGATCCTCTGTGAGCTTGCCCGCCGCAATCTCCTCGGCGACGCTGTCGAGTCCGCTCCGGATTGCGTCGGCGTCCTCTGCGCTCAAAATGCCCTGTGCGGCAAGCATCGCGGCATGCGCCTTTGACGCGGCGATATCCTGCCGCCATAGCCTCCTGTCAATCGCGATCGAGGCATTAATCTCGCGCATCACAGCGGCCGGGCCGCCAGCAAAGCGCCCGCCCCACATCTGGTTGGAGTTGCCCTTGCGCTCGATCGTCTGTCTCCTCGCCGTTATGGCGCTTGCCGGCTGCGATAGGGAAGAAGCCGCGCCCCCTCAAGAAGCGAACGCCGACGCGAGCGCTGCTTCACCCGGCGCTTCGTCCGGTGCGTCGGCCGTTCCGGTGAAAGGCGTCGACCGCAGTAAGGCCGGCACCCCGGCGCCGGATGTGACTTTCCAGAATCCGGACGGCGGCGAATTTACCCTCTCCAGGTCGAAGGGCAGCCCAGTTCTGGTCAATCTGTGGGCGACATGGTGCGCGCCGTGCGTGAAGGAATTGCCGACGCTCCAGAAGCTCGATGAGCGGCACGCCGTAAATGGCGATCTTGGTATCATGATCGTCAGCCAGGACATGGCGGGCAAAGCGACCGTCGACAGCTTCCTGACCGAAAAGGGGATCAAGCTTCGCTCATTCCTCGATCCGGAAATGAAGCTCAGCGGCGCCCTCGGCGTCGAGGTGATGCCGACCACCATCCTCTATGATTCCAACGGCCGAGAAGTGTGGCGCTACATCGGCGATCTCGATTGGACAGGCGAGGAGGCTAGGAAGCTGCTGGCCGAAGCCGCCGCGCCCAAGGGCTGACCAGCCGCCCGTCGATAACGACGAGACCGAGCGCGATCAGCGCGAGCCCGCCGATCTGGGCCGCGCCGAAGCGTTCGCCCAGCACAAGCGAACCAACGATCAGCGCGACAGGGGGCACCAGCAAGGTGACCAGCAGGCTGTTGGTTGCCCCGGCGCGCGCAACCAGTTCGAAGAACAGGACGTAGGCGAAGGCCGAGCAGACGATGCCAAGCGCCACGACTGCACCCCACGCTGCAAAGGAGGTCGGCAGATCGGCAATGTTCTGGCCAAACAGCAGGGCCACCGGCGCCAGCATGACCGCCCCGGTGATGAACTGCGCGGTCGCGAGCTGCGTCGGGTTGACACCCATTGCCTTGAATCGACGGGCGAAGATTCCGGCGAGCGCGTAAAGCATAGAGGCGAACAGGCAAGCGAGCTGCGCCATCAAATGGTCGCCGCCGTCGTTCAGCAGCTGCGGCCCGATCATCGTCGCGACCCCGGTAAATCCGACGACGACTCCCACAAGCCGGGCCTTCGTGAGTTTTTCATCGACGGTGGCGAGGTGGGCGAAGATCACGCCAAAGATCGGCGTGGTGGCCTGCAGAATTGCGGCCAACCCGCTGGCAATATGCTGCTGTGACCAGCCGAACAGCATGAACGGCACGACATTGTTGAGCAGTGCGAGCAGCCCGATTGCCGCCCAGACCGTTACTGACAAAGCCAGCCGGTGACCGGCCAGCCGCATGAAGGCCGACAGCGCCGCCGCCGCGATCAGCAGCCGAAGCCAGACGTAGGTCAGGGGCGCGAAGCTCGTAACGGCCACCTTGATGAACAGGAAGGCCGATCCCCACACCAGTGCCAGCAGAGCCAGGATGCCCCATTCGACGAGGCCCATTGCCGGCGCAGGCCTGCGCGCCACGGGTGACACGGGCGGCGCGGCAACCCGCTTGAACGCGGGGCGGGCGGAATAATCACGCGGGGCCATGGGCCATTCTCCTGTTGGTAACAGGAGCGCTATCGCCTCGCGACGCGCGCCACCAACGGAATGATTGTTGCTATCGATAAGGCCAGCTTATCGATTGGCCGGACGTCAGTCTCGCAGCAGCTCGTTGATGCTCGTCTTCGATCGCGTCCGCTCGTCGACGCGCTTTACGATCACTGCGCAGGCGAGGCTTGGCCCGCCGTCCTTACCCGGCAGGCTACCGGGCACGACCACCGAATAGGCCGGCACGCGGCCGTAATGCACTTCGCCGGTCGCTCGATCGACGATCTTGGTCGATGCGCCCAGGAACACGCCCATGCTCAGCACCGCGCCCTGCTCGACCACGACGCCCTCCGCGACCTCGCTTCGAGCGCCGACAAAGCAATCGTCCTCGATGATGACGGGTCCCGCCTGAAGCGGCTCGAGAACGCCGCCGATTCCCGCGCCGCCGGAGATATGGACGTTGCGGCCGATCTGCGCACAGCTTCCAACCGTCGCCCAGGTATCGACCATCGTTCCCTCGCCGACATAAGCGCCGATGTTGACGAAGCTCGGCATCAGTACCGCGCCTGGCGCGACATAGGCGCCTCGGCGGACGATCGCGCCCGGCACGGCACGGAACCCCGCGGCCTTGAACGCCGTCTCGCCCCAGCCGAGGAACTTCGAATCGACCTTGTCCCACCAGGTCGCGCCGCCCGGCCCGCCCGGGATGGCGGTCATTGGATTGAGGCGGAAGCTCAGCAGCACGGCTTTCTTCAGCCACTGGTTGACCGTCCAGCCCTCGGCGCCCTTTTCGGCAACGCGAAGCTCGCCCGAGTCGAGCTTGAGGATGGCCGCCTCGACCGCCTCGCGGACAGCGCCATTGTCCGGATCGAGCGTTTCCCGATCGTCCCAGGCCTTGTCGACAATGGATTGAAGGGCGTCGGTCATGAAACATGTTCCTCGAGGATGAAGTGAAGCCAGTCGGCAAGGTCGTCGATGACATGGTCGATGGCGTCGTGATCAGCGTTGTGATCGCCGTGATCGGACCCGTTGTCGAGCCAGACGGTCGTCATTCCCAGCGCCTTTGCGGGTTTCAGGTTCTTGGCCATGTCCTCGATCAGCACCGCTCGCGCGGGATTGATCGCGAAGCGGTCGATCAGCAGGCGATAACCGTGGGCGTCCGGCTTGGGCAGGTACGAGCAGGCGTGGATGTCGATGAGCCCGTGGAAGTGGTCGTCGATCCCGATCGCCTTTAGCACCCGGCTGGCATAGGATTCGTTGCCGTTGGTGAAGACGAACTTGCGTCCTGGGAGCTTCGCCAGCGCTTCCGCAAGCCGTTCATCCCGGCCGATGCGCTCAAGAGGGACATCGTGGACGTCGTCGAGAAAGTCATGCGGGTCGACGTCGTGATGCTTCATCAGGCCGGCCAGCGTCGTTCCGTGATCTCGGAAATATTGCTTCTGGATCCGCCGGGCTTCCATCGGGTCGCAGCTCAGAAGCCGCCCGACATAAGCGCTCATCCGCTCGTCGATCAGGTCGAACAGTCGCGCTGATGCCGGATAAAGCGTATTGTCGAGGTCGAAGATCCACTCGTCGATATGGCGGAAGCCGTCACGCATGACGCGCCGCCTAGCGCGGAAATGCCCTTCATCAAAATGAAAGGATTTGTTAGGCATAAAGAATACGGGAAAGCCATTTGATATGAGTGGCTTAGAGCGAGGGTTCCAAATGGGTCGGTTGCTTGGCGGCGCAAGTGCGCTGACGATCATTTTGACGCTGTCCGCCTGCGGTGGCGGTGGCGGGGGTGGCGGGGGCGGAGGTGCGCCGATTAACTCGACCCCGACTCCTACGCCAACTCCGACACCCACGCCCACTCCAACACCGACACCGACACCGACACCGACGCCCACCCCGACGCCCATCGATTATCTCACGGCGGAATATTATCGGTCGAACGCGGTAACCTCTTCGAACGCCCTCGGCGCATATAATGCGGGCGCGACGGGTGCTGGCATTAAAGTCGGGGTCGTCGATTCCGGCATCAATCCCAGTCTCGCGGAATTCGCCGGGCGAATCGATCCGGCTTCAGGAGACGTCGCCGGCGATCGCGGACTGGGCGATGTCGACGGACACGGCACCGCCGTGTCGGCGGTGATTGCGGCGGCTAGAAATGACAGCGGCATTCACGGCGTTGCCTTCAACTCGACCATCGTCATGGCACGCGCCGACGATCCGGGATCGTGCGGCAGCGCCGACGATTGCGCCTTCTATGAAAGCGACATTGCTCAGGGCATCGATCTTGCGCGGCTTGCCGGTGCCAAGGTCATAAATCTCTCGCTCGGGGGATCGGCGCCGAGCCAGGGCCTGCTCGCTGCGATGCAACGGGCGGTCGCAGCAGGTATCGTGCTGGTCATTGCGGCAGGAAACGAGGGCGATACGCCGGAAGGCGTCAACCCGGATCCGTTCGCTTTGGTCCCTGCGCAGCAATTCCCGGGCCAAGTCATCATCGCGGGCTCTGTTGGCACCCTTACCGACCCAAATGCGATTTCGGACTTCTCCAACCGCGCCGGGACCGGAGCGAGCTATTACCTCACCGCCCTCGGCTACCGGGTCCACACGATCGATCATACCGGGACGGAATATCTCTACAGCGGCACCAGCTTCTCAGCGCCGGTCATTTCCGGCGCGGTGGCGCTTATGGCGCAGGCGTTTCCGAACCTCACCGGGCAGCAGATCATCTCGATCCTGTTCCAGACCGCGGACGATCTCGGCGCGGCGGGAATCGACAACATCTACGGGAACGGGCGCCTCAATATCACGCGCGCTTTCCAGCCGGTCGGCACGACCTCGCTGGCCGGAACGGCAATCGCGGTGGGTGCCGAAACCGGCGGCGACTTGCCGCCCGCAGCCGGCGATGGCGGCGACCCCGTCAATGGCAAGCTCGGTGCGATCATTCTCGACGGCTATTCGCGGGCCTTTTCGATCAACCTGGCCGCCGGCCTTCGCAAAGCGGAAATCAACAAGCCGCTTCACCGCTCGCTATCCGCGAATGTCCAGAGCAGCGAAGTCAGCGCCGGTCCGCTTACCGTAGCGATGAGCGTCTCGGAGCGGCCCCGCAACCGGACTGGCGTGTTCGATGTCGCCGTGCTCGGGATTGGCCCTGAAGATGCGGCCAGGGCCAAGCTCGTCGCGGCCTCGGCAATCGCCCGGCTCGACCGGAAGACCGCCGTCGCCTTCGGCTTCGCCGAGGGCGCCAAGGCGATCGAGCGTCGCTTGTCGGGCGCCGAAGCGGGTGCCTTCCTGATCGCCAGGGACATCGCCGGAGAACCCGGCTTTGCCGCCAAGCGCGGATCGAGCATGGCGGTTCGCCGCAGCCTCGGCCCCGTCTCGCTCACCGTATCGAGCGAGGAAGGCGAAGTCTGGCAGGAGACTCCGACGCGCGCGACGGGTTCGCCCTATCGCTGGACGAGCGCTTCGATCGATCGCGATTTCGGCAGGAGCACCTGGGCGTCACTCAGCCTGTCTCGCCTCGACGAAAAGAATACATTGCTTGGCGGCCGCGTCGGCGAAGCCTTCGGCGGCGCTTCCGGCTCCACCTCGACATTCCTCGATCTCGAATTGCGTCGCCAGTTCGGATCCGGCTTCTCGGCGACGGCCAGCGCCCGGCGGGGCTGGACCAGCTTTGGCGGCGGCAGTTTTCAGAGCGCGGCCTATGCGGTCGACTTCGCCAAAGAGGGCCTTTTCGACCTCACCGACAGGATCGCGCTGCGCGTGTCCCAGCCGCTGCGAATCGAAAAGGGCGGCTTCGCGCTGCTGCTTCCGACCGGCTACGACTATGCGACCGAGTCCGCGACGACGACGATGAGCCGCTTTTCGCTAAGCCCGAGCGGCCGCGAGGTTGATGGCGAACTGTCTTATTCGACCAATGTCGGGTCGGGATGGCTGAGCGGTAACCTGTTCTATCGCTACCAGCCGGATCACCGCGCTTATGCCGACGCCGATGTCGGTGCGGCCCTGCGCTACTCGCTGCGTTTCTAGGCTAGACGGTAAAGCTTTCGCCACAGCCGCAGGCGCCCTTGGCGTTCGGGTTCTGGAACACGAAGCCGGCGGCAAAATCGTCCTCGACCCAGTCCATCGTCGATCCGACGAGGTAAAGGATCGATCCGCCGTCGACGTAGAAGGTGCCGCCGGGCGTTGCGATCTTCTCGTCGAACTTGTTCTCCTCGGTCACATAATCGACGGAGTAAGCAAGGCCGGAGCAGCCACGCCGCGGAGTCGACAGCTTTACGCCGACCGCACCTTCCGGCGCCTTGGCCATCAGTTCGGCGATGCGCGCCTCGGCATTCGGCGTGAGGGTGATCGCCGCGGGACGGACTCTGGTTTCCTTGCTCACAACATCCCCAATTCCAGACGCGCTTCGTCGCTCATTTTCGACGGATCCCACGGCGGATCCCAAACCAGCTTGACCTCGGCATCGCGGATCCCGGGCACGGACAGCACCCGCATCTCCACTTCGGCCGGCATACTCTCGGCGACCGGGCAGTGTGGCGTCGTGAGGGTCATGGTGACGACCGCGTCGCCATCCTTGCTGATCGCCACGTCGTAGATCAGCCCGAGTTCGTAAATGTCGACGGGAATTTCCGGGTCGTAGATGGATTTCAGCGCATCGACGACTGCCTGCTGAAGCTGGCCGCCCGGCTCCGACGGATCGGGCTCCGGCTTCTGATCCGCCAGGAACCCGGCGAGATAGTCGCGCTTGCGCTCCACTTCCGGGGTCAGCCGGGCGCGCGGCGGGGTCGGCACCGACTCCACTTCTTCCGCCTCGATCCTCTTTTCTTCACCCATCATCCGAAGATCCGTTTCACCTTGTGGAGACCGCGCAACAGCGCGTCGATATCGCTTGGGTCGTTATGCGCCGCAAAGCTCGCCCGCGCCGTCGCCGGAACGCCTAAATGGTCCATCAGCGGCTGGGCGCAATGGTGGCCGGCGCGGATCGCAACGCCTTCGTCGTCGAGAATCGTGCCGATGTCGTGCGGATGAACGCCTTCCATCGCGAAGCTGACGATCCCCGCGCTGTCCTCCGGCCCGAACAGGTGGATGCCCTCGACTTCGCGAAGCGCGTCCCGGCACTGCCGGGCGAGCGCGGATTCGTGCGCCTCGAGCCGGTCGAGCCCGATTTCCGTGGTCCATTCGATCGCGGCGTGGAGACCGATCGCGCCGACGATGTGCGGCGTTCCCGCCTCGAACCGCGCCGGCGGATCCAGATAGGTCGTGCGCTCGAATGTCACGCGGTCGATCATCGCTCCGCCGCCCTGGTAGGGCGGCATCTGGGCGAGGAGGTCAGCCTTGCCCCACAGCACGCCGATCCCCGTCGGGCCGTAGAGCTTGTGGCCGGAGTAAGCGTAAAAGTCGCAGTCGATTTCGGCGACGTCGACCGTCAGGCGCGGTGCCGCCTGGCAGCCGTCGAGCAACAGCTTCGCCCCGATCTTGTGCGCGACATCTGCGGCTCGCTTCGCATCTAGCACCGACCCGAGCACGTTCGAGACGTGCGCGAATGCGAGCAAGGCGTGGCTTTCGTTGGCCATGCACTCCGCCGCGTCGAGGTCGATCTCGCCATTGTCGGTCAGCGGAACCACGTCGATCTCGTAACCGGCAAGCTGCCACGGCACGATGTTGCTGTGATGCTCGAGCGTGCTCAGCA
Source organism: Sphingomonas sp. HDW15A (assembly GCF_011301715.1). Classification (GTDB taxonomy): domain Bacteria; phylum Pseudomonadota; class Alphaproteobacteria; order Sphingomonadales; family Sphingomonadaceae; genus Sphingomicrobium. The sequence continues at coordinate 2,091,345 of NZ_CP049870.1, read as the reverse complement.
ATATGCGGTTCCGGTCCCCACGCGGCCAGCATTGGGCGAGCAGGTTGATCGCCTCCGTCGCGCCGCGCGTGAAGATTGCCTCGCCTACTGTTCCGCCGATTAGCGCCGCCGCCGCGCCGCGGGCCGCCTCGAAGCTCTGGGTCATCGTCGCCGAGCGCTCGTACACCCCGCGATGGACTGTCGCATAATCGCGGCCATAGGCGTTCGTGATCGCATCGATCACCGCCTGCGGCTTCTGCGCCGTCGCCGCGGAATCGAGATAATGCCAACCGGCGATGGCCGGGAACTGGTGGCGCAAGTCGAGCGCGGTTTCGATGGGCGCGTGCGCCGTCATCGCGCTACCTCGCGAAGCGCTTCGCGCGCGCGGACTGATATCTCACTGTCCTCGCCAAGCGCGTCCCAAAGCCCGCCAATAAATCCCTCAAGCAGCAGCGCCTTGGCAGTCGCCGGCGGAAGTCCGCGCGCTGCGGCATAGAACAATTGGTTGGCGTCCAGTTCCCCAACGGTCGCGCCATGCGCGCATTTCACGTCGTCGGCGTAAATCTCCAGCTCCGGCTTGGCATTGGCCGTCGCGCCGCGATCCAACAGCATCGCCTTGACCGACTGCTCGCTGTCGGTGCGCTGAGCGTCGCGCGCCACCGCCACCTTGCCGAGATAGCTGCCCATTGCCTTGCCGCCGAGCACGCTCCGCACCGTCTGGCGGCTGGTCGCATTGGGTTCGGAATGGCGAACGGTGGTGACAATCTCCAGCGTCGATTGGCCGCCGCCAATCATCGCCGCGTCGAACGAAAAGTCAGCGCCGTCATGCAGCGTCACGTCAAGTTCGATGCGTCCGTATCGCGCGGCAGTATTTAGCGCGAAAACCTGCACCGAGCCGCCCGCGCCGACGGTCATTTCGACGCGCCTGATGTCGATCATCTGGCCGCTCGGAAGCCAGATTTGCTGCAGCTTTTGCTGCGCAGCAATTTCGACTCGCTCCGGGGTGCCAAGCGACGTCCACACTTCGGCCAGGGCCTCGGTATCGGCGTAGCGAAATGCCTCCAGCTTGCGTGTCGGAAGCGCGGTCATCAGGCAGCCACCTCGGCATAGCCTTCGCGCTCCAGCTCATGCGCCAATTCAGGGCCGCCGGAACGTACGATCTTCCCGCGCGAGAGGACGTGCACCTTGTCCGGTTTTACATAGTCGAGAAGGCGCTGGTAGTGCGTGATCAGCAGCACCGATTTCCCCGGCTCGCGCATGATCGCGTTGATTCCGTGGCCGACCGCGCGAAGCGCATCGATGTCGAGCCCGCTGTCGGTCTCGTCTAGGACCGCCAGCTTGGGATCCATGATGCCGAGCTGGACCATTTCCGCGCGCTTCTTTTCGCCGCCGGAAAAGCCGACGTTGACGGGACGCTTGAGCATTTCCGCGTCCATTCCGAGTAGCGTTGCTTTTTCGCGCGCAAGCTTGATGAAGGCCGCGCCAGAAAGCTCCTCTTCGCCGCGCGCGCGGCGCTGCGCGTTAAGGCTTTCGCGCAGGAATTGCAGGTAAGAAACGCCGGGAATTTCGACCGGATATTGGAAGCCCAGGAACAGACCCGCCGCGGCGCGCTCGTGGGGCTCCAGCGCGAACAGGTCCTGACCGTCGAAGCTGACCGAACCGCTCGTCACTTCATAGCCCGGACGGCCGCCGAGCACATAGGCCAGTGTCGACTTTCCGGCCCCGTTCGGGCCCATGATCGCGTGCACTTCGCCGTTCGGCACGACGAGGTCGAGGCCGTTGATGATCGGCTTGTCGGCGACAGTCGCGTGTAGGTTTTCAATCTTGAGCACTTAACCAACACTTCCTTCCAGGCTGATCCCAAGCAGCTTCTGCGCTTCGACCGCGAACTCCATCGGCAGCTGCTTCAGCACTTCGCGGGCGAAGCCGTTGACGATCAGCGCGACGGCGCTTTCCGCGTCGAGCCCGCGCTGCATCGCGTAGAACAACTGGTCTTCGCTAATCTTGCTGGTTGTCGCTTCGTGCTCGATCGTCGCGGTCGGGTTCTTGACCTCGATATATGGCACGGTGTGCGCGCCGCACTCGCTGCCAAGAAGCAATGAATCGCACTGCGTGAAGTTGCGCACGCCTTCCGCATTCGGAAGCACTTTGACCAGGCCGCGGTAGGTGTTGTCACTGCGCCCCGCCGAAATGCCTTTCGACACGATCGTCGATCGCGAACGCGGGCCAATGTGCACCATCTTTGTGCCGGTGTCGGCCTGCTGACGATTGTTGGTCAGCGCGACCGAATAGAATTCGCCGACGCTGTCCGCGCCCTTCAGAATGCAGCTCGGATATTTCCAGGTGATCGCGCTTCCGGTCTCGACCTGCGTCCACGAAACCTTGCTTCGGTCGCCGCTGCACAATGCGCGCTTGGTGACGAAGTTGAAGATTCCGCCTCTTCCTTCCGCGTCGCCTGGATACCAGTTCTGGACGGTCGAGTATTTCACCTCGGCGTCCTCGTGCGCGAAGATCTCGACGACCGCCGCGTGAAGCTGGTTCTCGTCGCGCATCGGTGCGGTGCAGCCTTCGAGGTAGGAGACGTAACTGCCCTTGTCGGCGACGATCAGGGTTCGCTCGAACTGGCCGGTGTTCTGGGCATTGATACGGAAATAGGTGCTTAGCTCCATCGGGCAGCGCACGCCCTCCGGGACATAGACGAAGGTGCCGTCGGAAAAGACCGCGCTGTTCAAGCAGGCGAAGTAATTGTCGCGCTGCGGCACCACACTGCCGAGATACTTCCTGACCAGTTCGGGATGCTCGCGGACCGCCTCGCTGATGCTGAGGAAGATGACTCCGGCCCTGGACAATTCTTCGCGGAAGGTCGTGGCGACGGAGACGCTGTCGAAGACCGCGTCGACCGCCACTTTCCGCGCGCCTTCGACTCCGGCGAGGACCTTCTGCTCCTCGATTGGAATGCCGAGCTTCTCGTAAGTCCGGCGGATTTCGGGATCGAGCTCGTCAAGGCTCTTCAGAGTCGGCTTCTGTTTCGGCTCCGCGTAATAATATGCGTCCTGGTAATCGATCGGCGGGATGATCAGTTTGGCCCATTCGACCTCCTCCATCTCCAGCCACGCGCGATAGGCCTTGAGCCGCCAATCGAGCATCCATTCCGGCTCGCTCTTCTTGGCGGAGATGTAGCGGACGGTGCTTTCGTCCAGCCCCTTGGGCGCGAACTCCTGCTCGACCTCGGACACGAAACCATATTCGTAGTCCTTGGCGATCGCTTCCCGCGCTTCGCGGTTGGTGACCTGCTCGTTCATCGCGCAAGGCTTTCCAGGCTGACCGCGCCAAGCGCGCCGCGAACCGCGTCGCCGACGATGCCCATGTGCGGCTTGATCCGGCAATGGGCGTCCAGCGCGCAATCATTCCGGCCTTCACTGCACATGGTCATCGCAATCGGTCCTTCGACGGCTTCGACGATGTCGGCCAAGCTGATCTCCATCACGGGCTTGGCGAGCGCATAGCCGCCGCCGGCGCCGCGCTGTCCGGTCAGCAGGCCGTGGCGCGACAATTGCTGCATCAGCTTCTGCGCGGTCGGCAGCGGCACGCCAGTCTCCTCGGCGAGCTCCGTCGCGCTGAGGCGCGCACCGACGCCGCGTCGTGCAGCCGCGGTCATCATCACGACCGCATAGTCGGCAAGGTGGGTGAGTCGCATCGTCTAATCGGAGCTTTCTACTCCGAATTAGGCCGATGCGTCTCGAATTACAACTATCTTACGCCTTGGTAGCCGCGATCCAGGCATCGACATTCTCTTCCATGATCTCGAGCGGAACCGGGCCCGACTTCAGCACCACGTCGTGGAAGGCCCTAATGTCGAACCTGTCGCCGAGCGCCGCCTTCGACTTTTCCCGAAGTTCCATGATCTTCAGCTTGCCGATCATGTAGGCGGTCGCCTGGCCTGGATTGACGACGTACCGCTCGACCTGGCTGATGATATCGCCCTCGGCATTCGGCGTGTTCGCCATGAACCAGTCGATCGCCTGCTGCCGGCTCCAGCGTTTGGAATGGATTCCGGTATCCACCACCAGGCGGCCGGCGCGAAGGATTTCCATGGCCAACCGGCCGAAGTCGGACATCGGGTCGTTGTAGAAGCCCATGTCCTTTGCCAGTTCCTCGGAATAGAGGCCCCAGCCTTCCGAAAAAGCGGTCACTCCGCCAAAGCGTCGGAACGCGGGCATTTCACCAAGCCCGGTCTGGATCGACAGCTGCAGATGGTGGCCTGGAATGCCTTCGTGGAAGGCCAGGGCCTCGAGCTCGTTGAGACTCATGGCTTTGAGGTCATAGAGGTTGACGTAGTAAGTCCCGGGCCGCGACCCGTCCGGCGCTGGCCGGCCGTAGAATGCCTTGCCTGCGCTTTTCTCGCGGAAGGCCTCGACGGGCTTCACCAGAAGAGGGTCCTTCGGCAGCGTTGCGAAGAAATCGGGAAGCTTCTTCTCCATCGCCTTGATCGCGATATCGACCTTGCCGAGATATTCCTCGCGGCTCTTGGGGAAGAACTTCGGGTCGGTCCTCGCGTAGCTGAAGAATTCCTGAAGCGAGCCCTTGAAACCGACCTTGTCCTTGATCGCGGTCATTTCGGCCTGGATGCGCTTCGTTTCGCGAAGGCCGATTTCGTGGATCTGGTCGGCGGTCAGGTCGGTCGTCGTGTAGCTGGCGAGTAGCGCGTTGTAATAAGCCGCGCCGTCGGGGAAGCGCCAAACCCCGTCGTCGTTGCCGGCAATTGCCTGCTGGCGAACCATCTCGGCGCGAAGGCGGCGGAAGGCCGGGGCGGCGCTGCCTTTCCAGGCCGCGATGCCGTCGGCGACGATCTGGTCCTTCTCTGCTTGCGAGATGTCGAGCTTGCCGACCTTGCCGCGAAGATCGTCGATGATCGGATGACCGGCCAACGCCGCGCCCTTGCCGGCATTCAGCTGGTTGTCGATGTCGCTGAGGACATAGGGATAGACCCACTTGGGCGGCAGCACGCCCTTGTCGGCACGCTCCTTCGAAATTCCGGTCAGCTGGTCGATCGCGGGACCGGCGCGAAGAATCCGCGAGACATAGGCTTCGGCGTGCTCCTTGGTGGAGACATTGTGGATGTTGATGAGGAACGCGGCGATCTCGCTCTGCGCACCGTTCATCTGGTCGAAGACGTAGCCGAGGTGGCGATAGGGAAACAGGGCCGAACTGCGCTTCGCATTGCGGTCGAACAGGCGGAACGAAAGCTGGTCCTTCGGTGACAGCTTCGCCGGGTCGTAGACCGCCCGCATGGTCTTCGCCGCGGCCTGGAGCCGGTTCTGCGCAGCGATATCGTATGCGTCGCTGGCATCGCTCCAGAGGCCGTAATCCTCGTCGCGGATGCCGCGGAAGGCCTTGCCCTCCGGAGCATATTCTAGGTTCGACTTGTCATAGGCTTCGAAGAAGGCGGCCAGCGCAGCGCTGTCTTCGACGACCGGCTGGATCGCGGCGGTTTGGGGAGCGGTCTCCTGAGCCGCAACCACTGCGGGACTGAAAGCCGCGGCGGCGAGCAGGATTGCGAAACGCGACGAACGGTTCATTGGATATCCCCCGGAGTTGAGTCCGCCGCACCTTGCAGATTGGCCGGCGGCGGCTCAAGTGCGCCCTCACGGTTATTCGACGAATGGGGGCCATGCGAATCTACCCGTTAATTCGCCCGTTGATCTTTCGGATCGATACGGAAGCGACGCATCGCGCAACGATTGCTGCATTGAAGTGGGCGCCGAATCGGCGACCCCGGCGTTTCCCAGCATCCCTGACGACCAGCGTCGCTGGTGTCGGCTTTCCATCGCCAGTCGGGCTAGCGGCCGGTTTCGACAAGGATGCCGAAGTCGCCGACGCCATGCTCGGCCTCGGTTTCGGATTTGTCGAAGTCGGGACCCTGACGCCACTGGCCCAGGCCGGCAATCCCCGGCCGAGGCTGTTCCGGCTGGCCGAGGACCTTGCGGTCATCAACCGCATGGGTTTCAACAACCGCGGACAGCTAGCTGCCCTGGCGCGGCTTCGTGAGCGCGACCGCAGCAAGGGCGTGGTGGGTGTGAACGTCGGGGCGAACAAGGACAGCCCGGACCGGATCGCCGACTATGCCGACGGCGTGCGCCGGATGGCGCCGGTCGCCGACTTTATCACCGTCAACATCTCCTCGCCCAACACGCCCGGGCTTCGCGACCTTCAGACGGGCGGAGAGCTCAACGAGCTTCTCGCGGCAGTGCGCGAGGTGCGAGAGCCAAACGGCCCGCCGGTCTTCCTCAAGGTCGCTCCCGATCTGGAAATTGGTGACCATGAGCGCATCGCGCGGGCGGCAATCGACAACGGCATCGACGCGCTGATCGTTGCCAACACGACTATCAGCCGGCCGGCTCTTCGGTCGCGCCATGCTTCGGAGGCCGGCGGATTGTCCGGTGCTCCGCTTGCCCCGTTGGCGCTGGACCAGCTTCGCCGGTTCCGGGCCATCGTCGGTCCGGACATTCCACTTGTGTCAGCAGGCGGGATCGGGTCGGCCGATGATGCTTGGCAGCGCATCTGCGCGGGAGCGAGTCTCGTCCAGCTTTATTCCGCCCTCGTATATGAAGGGCCGCGCCTCGCCTGGCGCATCGCCGCCGGACTGGCCGAACGGCTCAAGCGGGCGGGAATGTCGTCGATCAGCGAGGCGATCGGCTCGGAATTACGATGACCCGCCCCTCGCGGCGGGGATCGTAGCCGCCATCGATCCGCCCGTCGCGGACCAGGACGCCGTGCACTCCGCTGTCTTCGCCCTGCCCAGGCTCAATGTTCACGCCGCGCTCGCGAAGTGCCTCAAGGATCGCCGGCGGGAATTTTTCGACCTCGCCCCCGAAGCTCGATCCACGTGCGACCAGGTTCGGCCGGGCCAGAGCCTGTTGCATGGGCTCGCCCCACATCACCGAGGCCACGAGCGATTTGGCGACGAAGGCCAGGATCGCGTTTCCGCCGGCGCTTCCGATTGCTCCCGCGAAACGGCCGTCATTGGTCAGCAATATTGTCGGGACCATCGATGAGCGCGGCTTCTTGCCGCCGGCAACCGCATTTGCCGCCGGTCCACCGTCGGCCCGCCTTGGATCGAACGAGAAGTCGGTAAGCTGGTTGTTGAGGAAAAAGCCATCCACCATCCGCCCGCTGCCGAAGATGCTTTCGACCGTCGTTGTTACCGACAGCACGTTGCCTTCCGCGTCCCCGACGACGAAGTGACTGGTCCCCGCCGGCTCCTGCGTGAAGTCGCGGGCGGTGAGACTGGCCCCCGGCGGGTTGCCCGCTTCCGGTTTGACCATGGCATTGGTGCCGATGCGCTTCACGCGCGAATCGAGATAGGCCGGGTCGAGCAGCCCTTCGACCGGCACGCTGACGAACGCCGGATCGCCGACATAATGATCACGATCGGCGTACATCAGCCGGCTCGCTTCCGCGAACAGGAACCAGCTTTGCGGATCGTTCGGGCCGCGCCGCGCAATGTCCGTCCGTTCGAGAAGTCCAAGCAATTCGAGCAGCCCGACGCCGCTTGAAGGGGGAGGGGGGACGCACACGGAATAGCCTCGCCATGGCCGACACAGCGCCTCGCGCCGGACCGGCTGGTAAGCTGCGAGGTCCGCCATCGTCATGCTTCCGGGCAGTTCGCCCTGGCGCAGCCGCTCGACGATCCGCGCCGCGGTCTCGCCGGCATAAAGAGCAGCCGGGCCATTCTCGGACAAGCGACCAAGGAAATTCGCGTAAGCCGGATTTCGAAGCCTGTCGCCGGCCTTTACCAGGGCGCCCCCCGGACCTTGGCGGAAATAGGCCTGTGTGTCGGGCGTACCGTTCTGCGGGAATCTTCCCGCGACCATCCGCGCCAGCCGGGGACTGACGATGAAACCGTCCGAGGCTGTCTTGCGGGCAGAGCTGAAGAGCTCGCGCCAAGGCAGTTTGCCATGCGCTCGATGCGCTTCGGCAAAGGCCGCGATCGCGCCCGGAACGCCGGTCGCACGCCCGCTCAGTACCGCTTTCGAAAATGACAACGGCTTTCCGTCCGCGCCGAGAAACATGGATGCAGTGGCCTGCGCCGGTGCGACCTCGCGGCCGTCATAGATCGTGAGGCTCCGCGATGCCGCATCATAGTAATTGAGGAACGCCCCGCCGCCGACCCCGCTGCTTTGCGGCTCGACAAGGCTAAGCATTGCCTGGACCGCGATGGCCGCGTCCGCAGCGCTTCCGCCGCGTTCGAGCACTTCGCGCCCAGCCTCGGCAGCGAGCGGATTGGCGGCGATGACGAATGCCGGCGTTGCACGGCTAGATGCCGGAGCGGCGGATTGCGGCCGGGGAGACTGGCTGCATGCGGCGAGGGCAAGTGCGGCGAACAAAGGGGAGAGACGCATTGCTGGGGTCCTTAGGCGACTGGCGCGGACCCGCCAATCCGCTAAACAGCCATCGCAACAGCTAATGTCCGGCAGGAGGGGATCGGCAGAGGTGGCGAAAACGAAACTCGAACATTTTCCCAACCTGGTCACGATGTTCCTGACACGCGCCAGGGAACAAGGCGACAAGCCGTTCCTTTGGGCCAAGCGCGAGGGCGCGTGGAAGTCGATCAGCTGGACCGAGGCTGTCCGTCAGGTCGCCGCGCTGGCCGACGGATTGAAGCGGATCGGGCTCAGGCCGGGCGACCGCGTCATGCTGGTGAGCGAAAACCGGCCGGAATGGCTGATTGCAGACCTTGGAATCATGGCCGCGGGGTGCGTGACCGTACCGACCTACACTACCAACACGACGCGCGATCATCAGCACATCCTTGCCAACAGCGGCGCTTCGGCCGTCATCGTCTCGACCCAGAAGCTTGCCGGCCCCTGCTTCCCGCCGTCCTGTTCGAATCGACATGCAAGCACGTCATCTCGATCGACGAAGTGATCACCGGTCAATCGTCTGAAATCGCCGAATTCCATTTCTGGAAGGATCTCGTTTCGGGCGCATCGGATGTCGGTGCCCTCGAAGAATGCATGGCCAAGGTCGGCCGTCAGGATCTCGCCTGCCTCATTTACACTAGCGGCACCGGCGGCGCGCCGCGCGGCGTCATGCAGCATCACGGCATGATCCTCCACAATTGTGAGGCGTGCGTCGACGTCATCGCCAATGACTTTGGCTGGGACCAAGAAATATTCCTGTCCTTCCTTCCCGCGAGCCACGCTTATGAGCATACCGGCGGCCAGCACTTCCCGGTCAGTCTTGGTGCGCAGATCTATTACGCCGAAAGCCTCGAAAAGCTTGCCGCCAACATCGAAGAAGTTCGTCCGACGATCATGGTCGTCGTCCCCCGCCTGTTTGAGATGCTTCGCGCGCGGATGATCAAGGCGGTCGAAAAAGAAGGCGGGCTCGCAGCCTACCTGCTTGGACGCGCCCTTTCGATCGAGACCAGGCGCTACCATGGGCGCAACGTGCCGTGGGATCTGCCGATGGACGGCATTCTCTCACTGACCTTGCGCAAGAAAGTGAAGACGAAATTCGGCGGCCGGATGAAGGCCATGGTTTCGGGCGGGGCGCCGCTCAATCCCGACGTCGGCCTGTTCTTCCAAGCCATGGGCCTGTCGATGCTTCAGGGCTATGGGCAGACGGAGGCCGGGCCGGTCATCAGCTGCAATCGCCCGAGCGTCGGAATCCGTATGGAGACTGTCGGGCCGCCGCTGCTCAACACCGAGGTTCGGATCGCGGACGACGGTGAAATCATGGTGCGCGGCGAGAACGTCATGCACGGCTATTGGTACAATGACGAGGAGACGGCCCGCGTGCTCCGCGACGGGTGGCTGGGAACCGGCGACATCGGCCACCTCGACGACAAGGGCCGGATCGTCATCACTGATCGCAAGAAAGACCTGATCGTCAACGACAAGGGCGACAACGTCTCACCGCAACGGGTCGAGGGCATGCTGACTCTCCAGCCGGAGATATTGCAGGCCATGGTCCATGGCGACCGCCACCCCTACCTCGTCGGACTGCTCGTCCCCGATCCGGAATATGCCAAGGGGCCGGATGTGATGAAGCAACTCTCGGCGGCGGTCGATCGCGTCAACAAAGATGTCAGCGTGATCGAAAAGGTACGCCGCTTCATCGTCGCCGACGCGCCATTCACGGTCGAGAATGAGATGCTGACCCCGTCACTCAAGATCCGGCGCCATGTGATCCGCAAGCATTACGGGGAGCGGCTCGACGCGCTTTACAAGAAGTAGCAGCGTAGGCTGTCCGAAAGACAGCCGAGAACCCGCTGGTTATGACGCGGGGCGATAAGGCACGAAATCGCCAAGCGAGCAGCTTCCGACCGTCATTCCGCTGCTGGCGTCCGTCACCGTCGCGAGGTCGCCACGGCACAATTGCGGGCCGACATTGCGGGTCACGAGCGCATAGCTGTCGTCGGACATGTTGTTGCAGTCGCCAAGCGTCGTGTTGACGTAGACGGTGTTGCCGTCGCGGAACAGGATGGTGTGGTCGTCGATCACCTCCATGTCGCGGCTGCGATGCAGCGGCAGGCACTTCTCCACCTTGCCTGCGACCTTGCCCGCAAGCTCGCGATCGTAGATCGCCTGGTCGCGCTCGGAACGGCCAGTCGGCTCCATGGTGCTCTCGCAAGCGGCGAGAGTCAGGGCGGCAAGACCGATCATCCAGATTCGCATTTCGACCTCCTTGAAGCCTTATAACGCACAGGCCGGTGAAAGGCTTTAGGCGAAATTGTCCTTCATCGTCCGCAAGCGAGCAAATTCCTCGACAGTCCCGGCGCGGACGAACAGGTTGGTGGCGCGCTCCTCCGACACCGTTGTCGGAAGCGTGATCTCGCCGCGGTCGCGCATCGCCGCGATCTTCTCCAGCCGTTGGGCGACGGCGGCATCGCCCGGCGCCGCATGAGCCGAGAAGCGCGCGTTGGACAGCGTATATTCGTGGGCCGGATAGAGCCGCGTTGCTTCGGGCAATTCCGCGATGCGCCCTAGCGAGTGAAACATTTGCGCCGCCGTTCCTTCGAACAGTCGTCCGCAGCCCATCGCGAACAATGTGTCGCCAACGAACGCGAGCCCGTCGTCGCGGAAGACGTAAGCGATGTGACCCAAGGTATGGCCGGGCACTTCCCAGACCTCCGCTTCGTGCTTGCCGATGCGGACCCGGTCGCCTTCCCTGAGCGGCACGTCGAGGCCGGCGATTTTGGCGCCTTCAGCCGCGGGACCATAAAGTGTGGCTCCGATTGCCTCCTTGACCCTGCGATTGCCGCCAGTGTGATCCGGATGCCAGTGCGTGTTGAAGATCTTGTCGATGATCCAGCCGCGCTCCGCTGCAGCGGCGAGGACCACCTCCCCATCGCCCGGATCGACTACGGCCGTCGACCCGCTTTCCGGATCGTGCGCCAGCCAAAGATAATTGTCGTTGAACGCCGGGACTGGCACGATCTCGATCGGCATCACCAATTCCCGCTGTTCGGCATCGATGCCCACGGTTCGGCAGGCGGCAGGTTCTCGCCCTTCTGAAGCAGCTCAATTGAGATTCCGTCCGGCGATTTTACGAACGCCATTTGCCCTTCGCGCGGCGGGCGGTTGATCGTCACGCCGGCGTCCATCAGCCGCTGGCAGTGGTCGTAGATATTGTCGACCCGATAGGCGAGGTGGCCGAAGTTGCGTCCGCCTTCGTAACGCTCCGGTTCGCCGTTTTCCGGCGGCCAGTTGTATGTCAGTTCCACCTCCGCATCCTCGCCGGGCACGCCGAGGAATATGAGCGTGAAGCGCCCCGTCGCACTGTCCATCCGCCGGCGCTCCTCGAGTCCGAGCAGTTGAAAGAATGCAACAGTAGCCTCGGGATCGTGCACCCGGAGCATCGAATGAAGAAATTTCACTTTAGCCTCGCTCAATTCATCGCTAAAAAAGCACGGTTCGTCGACGACCGTGACCGGCAATCGTGTCCGGTGGCCGTCAATAGAGACGACGAATCAAGAGTGTCGTTCCATGATCGGCAAACTTCAAGGCGACCGTGCTTTATTGCTCGGAGCAGTCGGAATTTTCTCTTTCTCACTGATGGCAGGCGGATACCTTCTGGGTGACGGGCTGCGGCGGGCAAAAAGCGCCGAGCGGTCGATTGCGGTCCGCGGTGTTTCGGAACGCGACGTTACGGCCAATCTCGCGACCTGGACGATTAGTTTCAGCGACGAAGGTAGCGAGCTTGCCGGTGTCAACGCACGGGTCGAACAGCAGTCTGCCGCCGTGCGCCGTTTCTTTCTACGTGCCGGTTTCAAGCCGGGCGACATGACCGACAGCGGCGTGTCGTTCGAGCGCCGCAATCTCACCGACCGGGACGGCAACCCGGCCGGCGAGCGGGTCACGGTCAGCCGCTCGATCGAGCTTCGGACCACCGACGTGATGCGGGCCAAGCGCGCCAATGAGGCGCTCGCCAACCTGCTCAAAGAAGGCGTCGAGCTAGACAGCAGCTCGCTCAACTTCAGCTTCACCAAGCTCAACGAGCTCAAGCCCGCGATGATCGCCGAGGCGACCGTGCGTGCCCGTGAAAGCGCGGAGCAATTCGCGCGTGACAGCGGCTCCGAGGTTGGCCAAATCCGAAATGCCAGTCAGGGCTACTTCTCGATCGGCCCGCGCGACGGCGCGGACAGTGAAGAAGGCTCCGAGGGTTCGGACTCGCCCTTCCAGAAAGTCCGGGTTGTGACGACGATCGACTACGATATCGCTGGATAGTCGCTCTAGCGGGAGGCGTTCGGGGCCGGCCGGTCCAGAAAGTCGAGCGCCTTCTTGGCCGCGGTCCCGCCCGGCCCGTTGGGATTGGCTGCCGTCGCCCGCTGCCACAAACCACGGGCTTTGGCCTCGTCGCCGCCGAGCTGGGCGATATGGCCCGCCTCGAACAGGATTTCCGAGTCATTGGGCGCGAGCGTCATCGCCTTTAGGATGGCGGCCTCGGCGGTTTTGAGATCGTTCTCGCGAACGGCGAGCGCGGCCGAGAAATACCACGCGAAGGAATCCTCGCTAATCGACGGCAGGGCCTCCGTAAGCCGAGCACGAGCGGTCTTGAGATCGTTTTGCGCTTCGGCAGCGCGCGCCCGGTCGAGCAGGGCGTTGCCGCGCTGGTCGGCGAGGAGGCCTTTCCCCGCAAGCGCCTTGTCCAATGCCACCGCAGCTTTCGCGGGCTCGTTGGCCGCGATCCACATGTTGCCTGCCGCGGCCAGCATTCGGTCGGCAGCAGGATCGCCGGGCTTCGCCCGTATCGCTGCGGTCTCGAATTCCGTCGCCGACGCGGCAAACTGTCCGTTCTTCTGGGCGACGAGCGCCTTGCAAACGGCGGCCTGGGTGGTCGCTTCGGTTGGGCAATCGGCGGCAACGAGAGCGGCGGCCGCGAACAGGAAGATCATCTTATTTTCTCGGCCAATGCAACGATGGTTCGAAGGATCGTTTCAATCTCGTGCGGCTTCGACAGCCGGTGATCGCCCCATTTGACGATGTTGAGCTGCACGTCGCCTGAATGCAGGTCCTCCAGGGTTTTGAACGCGACTCCGATCGGTACTTCGTCGTCCTTGTCGCCATGGATCAAGCGAACCGGGCATTCGACCATGATCGGCTTGTAGATCAGTCGCATGTTCTCGCCCGACTTCCAGAAATCGCGATACGTGACCTGGGGCCCGTCGCCATAAGGGCTCGGCGTCTCGAGCTTGCCGTCGTTCCAGATGATTTCCTTTTCCTCCTGGGTGAATCCCCAGTCAGTGAAGTTGGGAGCGGCGGCGATTCCGACGACGCCTTTGACCCGGTCCGGACGCTTGAGCGCCGCATGAAGCGCAAGCCAGCCGCCCATCGAGGAGCCGATCACTAGCACCGGCCCGTCGGTCAGCATGTCGATCGCCGCGAGGACTTCCTCCAGCCAGCGGTCGAGAGTCCCTGCGCTGAATTCGCCGCCGCTCGACCCGGTGCCGCTGTAATCGAGACGCAGGCAGGCGAGGCCGGCGGCAGCCGCGAACTTGTCGATTTCCGTCGCCTTCGTACCGTCCATGTCTGACGCGTATCCGGGCAGGAACATCAGCGTCGGTCCCTTGACCTTCTCGTGCTGCGGGCGAAACCGATAGGCGATGCGCCGGCCATCGCCGGGATCGAAGTAGGACAGGGCGGGCGGCTCGATGGGCAGGGGCGTTGTCATGGGCGGCCCCGTAGCAAGCGCTGGCCGCAGGTTCCAGCCGCACCAAGCTCAACAGACCGATCCGACCACATACGAAGCCTCGCGTGCAGCGCAGATGATCGCCGCCCGGACAGTCTCCGGCTGACGGAGCTGGATCATGGATCTAGTCGCAAGTCAGTGCGCCGATCGATAGGCGTGCTTGAAGCAGTTTGTGCGCTGCACTAGTGGCAAACCCATGTCCGAGATGCTCAAGATTTCGCTGCCCGACGGTTCTGTTCGCGAGATGCCCCACGGATCGACGCCCGCCGATGTTGCTGCTGCGATCGGCCCCGGCCTCGCCAAGGCGGCGCTGGCGGCGCGTATCGACGGCGAGCTTCGCGACCTTAACCGACCGTTCGAAGGCGACAGCCAGCTTGCGCTGGTCACCGCGCGTGACGAGAAGGACGCGCTGGAACTCGTCCGCCACGACTTCGCGCACGTGCTCGCGGAAGCCGTCCAGAATATCTTTCCCGGAACACAGATCACCTTCGGCCCGGCGACCGACGACGGTTTCTATTACGATTTTGCGCCGGCTCCCGGTCGCGGTCCGTTCACCGACGAGGACCTGCCGGCCATTGAGGAGGAAATGCGCCGCGTCATCGCCGCCGACAAGCCGCTGGTCCGCGAAGTGTGGGACCGCGAGCGCGTCCGCCAATTCTTCATCGACCATGGCGAGAGCTTTAAGGCGGAGTGGGTGATGGAGCTCCCTGCGAACGAGCCGATCACCATGTACAAGACGGGGCATGGCGAGGCGGACTGGATCGACCTGTGCCGCGGGCCGCACCTTGCCTCGACAGGCAAGCTCGACCCCAAGGCTTTCAAGCTGACCCGCGTGTCGGGCGCTTACTGGCGCGGCGACCAGAACAACCCGATGCTGAGCCGCATTTACGGAACCGCCTGGCTCAACAAGAGGCAGCTGGACGAGCATCTCGTCCGGCTCGAAGAAGCGGCCAAGCGCGACCACCGCAAAATCGGGCAGGAGATGGATCTTTTCCACCTCCAGGCCGAGGCGCACGGCAGCGTCTTCTGGCACCCCAACGGCTTCATCCTGTGGCGCCAGCTGGAGGCGTATATGCGCCGCCAGCTCGACGCGGCCGGCTACCAGGAGGTCAAGACTCCGCAGCTGATGGACTCCCGCCAGTGGGAGAAGAGCGGCCACTGGGGCAAGTATCGCGAGAATATGTTCGTCGTCCCCGACGAGATTCCGAACGTCGAGGACGACGCTCCGGTCATCACCGGCCAGGCCGAGATGATGGCGCTGAAACCGATGAACTGCCCGGCGCATGTGCTGATCTTCAAGCAGGGCATCACCAGCTACAAGGAACTGCCGATCCGCATGGCGGAGTTCGGCTGTTGCCACCGCAACGAGCCGCATGGCGCGCTCCACGGGATCATGCGCGTGCGCCAGTTCACGCAGGACGATGCGCACATCTTCGTCCGTGAGGACCAGCTGATCGAGGAGGTGAAAACCTTCTGCGACCTGCTCGACCGGATCTACAAGGACTTGGGCTTCGACAAATATGCGATCAAGCTCGCGCTCAGGCCGGAAAAGCGTTTCGGCTCGGACGAGATGTGGGACTGGTCGGAACAGTCCTTGCGCGATGCCGTCGCCGCGACCGGACGCAACACCGAGGAATATGGCTGGGAAGAGCTCCCGGGAGAGGGTGCTTTCTACGCGCCGAAGCTGGAGTTCCACCTGACCGACGCGATCGGCCGCACTTGGCAGGTCGGAACGATCCAGACCGATACGGTCCTTCCCGAGCGGCTCGATGCCTATTACATCGGCGAGGACGGCGAGAAGCACCGCCCGGTGATGCTCCACCGTGCGATCCTCGGCACGTTCGAGCGGTTCATCGGAATCCTCATCGAGCATCACGCCGGCAAGTTCCCGCTGTGGCTCGCACCGCGCCAGGTCGTCGTCGCGACCATCGTCAGCGATGCCGACGACTATGCGCGCAAGGTGGTGGCGGCGCTTCAGTCGGCCGGTCTTCGCGCCGAAGCCGATCTTCGCAACGAGAAGATCAACTACAAGGTGCGCGAGCACAGCCTGGCAAAGGTCCCGCTGCTCTTGGTCGTCGGCAAGCGCGAGGCGGAGGAAGGCACCGTCGCCGTTCGTCGCTTGGGCAGCGAGGAGCATCAGAGGGTGATGGGTCTCGAGGAGGCGATCGGGCTGTTCAGCGCGGAAGCGACGCCGCCGGACTTACGCTAGTTCCGCTCTGCCGCCTGACGTCATGCCGCCACAGCGCGGCGTAAAAATGGCCGCTTGCTCGGTGCCGCCCTTCCCTTGAGCGTGCGAAGCGACTAACTCGCCGCCGTAACCAACGACTCAAAAAGGAGAGCTTGCTATACGACCCCCGATGAGGCGGCCAATGACGCCGCCGCCGATGACCGGCCCCCGCTACAATCAGTTCATCCAGGCCCCGAAGGTTAGGGTAATCGATGAAAATGGCGAGAATCTGGGCGTCATGTTTACTCGCGAGGCGTTCGAGCAAGCACAGGAGGTCGGTCTCGACCTCGTCGAGATCAGCCCCGGCGCCGATCCGCCCGTCGCCAAGTTCCTCGATATCGGCCGCTACAAATACGAAGCGCAGAAGAAGGCCAACGAGCAGCGCAAGAAGCAGAAGACGCAGGAGATCAAGGAGATCAAAATGCGTCCCAACATCGACGACCACGACTATGACACCAAGATGAAAAAGGTCGTCGAGTTCCTGGAAGAGGGCGACAAGGTCAAGCTGACCATGCGTTTCCGCGGCCGCGAAATGGCCCATGGCCAGCTCGGCATGGCGGTTCTCCAGCGCGCTTCGGAGCAGGTCGCCGACATCGCCAAGATCGAGGCGCATCCCCGTATGGAAGGCCGGCAGATGCTGATGGTGCTCGCACCGAAGTAAGCTGCCGTTACGGAAACCGGCCCTTTCCCGGTCACTGTTGCATTTCTGTCGCAAATCCCCGTGATTTGCGAGACACCTCTCTGTCTCGCTTCCTTGGCGGTCCGCTCTGGATTAGCTTTCCTCCATACGCGTAGCCGAAATCGGCACGCGGCCTATGGAGGGGTAAAGATGCGCAAATCGCCTTGGCTGCTTTCGGCGGCTTTCCTGACCCTTACGGTCCCTGCGTTCGCTCAAGAGACGACGGAGCCGCAGCCTTCGACCCCGGCCGAGGCGCCGACCGAAGCTGCCAATGTCGACACTGCGGACCAGCAGGCCGAAGCGGCCGATGACAGCCCGATCGTGGTCACTGCGACCCGCCGTAACGAGGCGCTTAGCGACGTTCCCCTGGCGGTTTCGGCCGTCACGGCGGAATCGTTCGAGAACACCGGCGCGAGCGACATTCGTCAGATGCAGCAGGTCAGCCCCTCGCTGCTCGTTTCTTCGACCCAGTCGGAAGGCGGCGCCTCGACTGCCCGTATCCGGGGCATCGGTACCGTTGGCGATAACCCCGGCCTCGAAAGCTCGGTCGGCGTCTTTATCGATGGCGTCTACCGTAGCCGCGTCGGCTCGGGCCTTACCGAGCTTGGACCGATCGACCGGGTCGAGGTGCTTCGCGGCCCACAAGGAACCTTGTTCGGACGCAACACGTCCGCCGGCCTTATCCACGTCATCACCGCCAAACCGCGCTTCAACACTGAAATTACCGGCGAAGCGACCATCGGCAATTACGACCTCCGCCGCTTTGAACTCGGCATAACGGGCCCGATCTCCGATACGCTGGCCGCCCGCATCGATGGCGTCCTGATGAAGCGCGACGGCTTCGTGGAGGACATCATTTCCGGACGCGACGTCAACGATCGCGACCGCTGGCTGCTTCGCGGGCAGATTCTGTACCAGCCGGACGACAATTTCTCGCTTCGAGTCATCGGCGATTACTCGAAGCGTGACGAAGAGTGTTGCGCTGCGCCCTACCTTCCCGTCTCCGATGCTCTAGGTGACGGCAACGGCGGCGCGGACCGCGTGCCTTCGTCCTTTGCTCCGATTCTCCAAGGCATCGGCGGGATTATTCCGGACGACACGTTCGACCGCGACGTCGTGATTTCCGAAGGGCGCAGCTATCGCGGCGACGTCAAGGATTGGGGCTTCTCGGCGGAAGCCACCTACGATTTCGGCGGGGCCGAGATCACCAGCATCACGGCTTACCGCTACAACAACCTCATTCGCGGTACCGACATCGACTATTCGAACCTCGATCTCGCTTATCGTCCGGATGATGGAACCGCCTTCAACCGGTTCAAGACTTTCAGCCAGGAGCTCCGACTTCAGGGCACCACGTTTAACGACCGGCTCGATTGGTTGATCGGTGGCTATTACGCCAACGAGAAGCTCCACAGCCGGGATTCGCTGCGCTACGGGCGCGACTTCGACGACCTGGCGAGCTGTCTTTCGGCGTCGACCTTTGCGCGCCTGACCGCCCAGCCGGGGCTGATCACGCCTTCCGACGGCGACACCTGCTTCAACAGCGCCATCGCTCAGGGCGTCCGCGATGCTCCAGTCGTCGGACTGGTCGCCCAGTATAATGCGGCGGTCGCGGCCTCGAACTTCACTGCTGCGGCCGCATTGGCCCAAAACATCACCGCGCTCGGCGCATTCGCGCGGCTGAATAATACCGGTCTTCCGGCTGGAATTCCCGGTGTGAACTTCAGCGTGAACAACTTTGGGCCTTACTCGTTCACGAACAACGGTTTCCAGAACCTCGGGCAGATCAGCGGCGTTCCGTTCCTGTTCGAGGACCAGGGCCTCGTCGACGACTTCGATCAGACCAGCAACAATTACGCGCTGTTCACGCACAATATCTTCGCGATTACCCCGAACCTCAAGCTGACCGTCGGGCTTCGCTACACCAATGAGGTCAAGGAGCTGGACGCGGAGCTGAGGGACAATTTGACGTCGTGCGCCGCCTTCAGCGGCAGCTCGCTGGCACAGTTGCCGTGCGCTCTTCCGCGGGTCCCGGGCGGCGCCCAGGACTACGATGGAAAGCACGAGGAAGAGGAGCTCAGCGGGACCGCTGTCTTGAGCTTTAAGCCGACTGACCGCTTGCTGACCTACCTGAGCTATTCGCGTGGCTACAAAGCCGGGGGCTTCAACCTCGATCGCAGCGCCTTTTCGCGTCAGGTCTCACTGAATTCGTTCGGCCTTCCGGTTGCCGGCGCGGTCTGCCCGCAAAGCGGGCCGCAGCCCGTCGGCTGCGTCCCCTCGGACATCTCGCAGCTGGAGTTCAAGCCCGAGACGAACGACGCCTGGGAGCTTGGCCTGAAGTACAATGGCTCGTGGTTCGACGTGAACGTCGCGGTGTTCCACCAGCTGTTCAAAAACTTCCAGCTCAACACGTTCAACGGCGTCAACTTCATCGTCGAGAATATCAATAGCTGCTCTGACGGACTCGACGGCGCAGACAGCGACAACAGCCCGACCACCGGTGCCTGCACCGGCAAGGAACGCGCCGGCGTAAAGTCGCAGGGCGTCGAGGTCGAACTGTTCACCCGGCCGATGAACAACCTGATGGTCAACGGCGGCGTGACCTACTCGGACACGAAATACCGGGATGACCTGGTCGGCGCAGACGGGCGCCCGCTGTCCAACGCCTTGTTCCAGCTTCCGGGACGGCGCGTATCGAACGCATCGCCTTGGACCCTTACGGGCTCCGTGACCTGGACACCGCCGATCGGCGGCAGCGGGCTTCGCGGTCTGGTCTATTTCGACGTTCGTCACATGGCCGAATACAACACCGGTTCCGACCTCGACCTCGAAAAGACCCAAGAAGGGTTCACGGTGGTCAACGGCCGCATCGGTCTCACCGGCGCGAGCCGCAGTTGGGCTGTCGAACTTTGGGCGAACAACATCTTCAACGAGAAGTTCACCCAGATCGGCTTCGACGCCTTCCTGCAGGGAAGCTGCACTGAGCGCGGGGCCGCCAATGGCTTCTGTAATCCGCCGCTTCCGGCCAACCGTTCCAACCAGCTATACGCGGCGTTCCTTGGCGAGCCGCGCACCTACGGTCTGACGTTGAAGGCGAAGTTCCAGCCGACTCCGCGTGTGGTCGAGGATGTGGTCGAGGCGCCGCCGCCACCGCCGGCGCCGCCCGCCACGCAGACCTGCCCGGACGGCTCAGTGATCCTGGCGACGGAAAGCTGCCCGCCGCCGCCTCCGCCGCCACCGCCTCCGCCGGCGCCGGAACGCGGCTGAGGCACACCGTTTTCAAACGGGGGAGAGGGGCCTCGCCTTCAGGCGGGCCCCTTTTTCTATGCGGCGTCGCGCTCGGAGGTGGCTTCGGCGGCCGCACCAAGGAGTGCGGCCCGCAATTTCTCGGCTTCTTCGGCGGTCAGCTTCCGTCCCTGGGCATTCGTGAGGTAGAACGTATCCACCGCGCGCTCGCCGTAGGTTGCGATGTGGGCCGAATGAACCTGGTGACCTTCCGTATGGATTGCCAGCGCAAGCCGGGCGAGCAGGCCGCTGCGATCGCGGGCATTCACCTCGACAACGGTTGTCCGGTTCGACGCGCGCGGAGCGACGATGACGGACGGCGCAATGTGGAAGGCCGCGCTTCGCGGCTCAAGCGGACCGGCCGATGGCGGCAGCGGTAGATTCTCCGATGTGATTGCCTTTTCGACGGCCCGGACCAGGCGGTTGCGCAATCGGCGGTCGGCATAGGCGAGGCGCTGGCTGTTGTGAACGAGCAAATTGTCCAGCGCCATGCCGTCGCGGCTCGTATGGATCCGCGCATCGATGATCGAAGCTCCGGCCGAGGCCAGCCCGGCGCTGATCCGGTAGAACAGTCCCACGCGATCGGGCGAAAAAATGCTGATCCGCGTTGCCGCCAGCTCCGGCTCGTCTTCTGCGATTACGCTCGGCTCCAGGTCGCCGATCCGGGCTTCGGCGTTCGCGATTTGCAGCGCGTTCGATTTCTGCCAGGCCAGGGGCTCGGCCAGCCAGTAACTCTCCGGCAGCCTTCGCGCATGCGCCTTCCAGGTGGCTGGCGGCCAATCCAGCTCTTCACGAAGCTCCTGCTGCCGAAGCGCGATCCGCTCGGATCGGCCGCGCTGCTTGTGGCCTAGTCGAAGGCGCTCCTCCGCCGAATCGTACAATTGCCGCAGAAGTCGTCGCTTCCAGTCGTTCCATGTGCCGGGCCCCACGGCGCGGGTGTCGACCACCGTGAGCATCAGCAGAAGTCGGAGCCGCTCAGGGCTCTGCACGGCCTCGGCGAAGTCGGCGATGGTGGTGGGGTCGCTGATGTCGCGCCGCTGCGCAGTCCGGCTCATGAGCAAATGGTTGCGAACGAGCCAGGCGACCGTCTCGGTCTCGGCCGCATCGAGCCCGAAGCGCGGGCAAAGCTCCAGCGCGATCTCGGCGCCAATCTCGCTATGATCGCCGCCCCGGCCCTTGGCGATATCGTGGAGCAGGACGGCGACGTAAAGCACGCGCCGCGATCCCAGCTGCCGGAACAGGGCGGTCGACAGCGGATGGTCCTTGGCCAATTCGCCGCGCTCGATCGCAGCCAGAAGGCCAATGGCCCGGATCGTATGCTCGTCGACCGTGTAATGATGGTACATGTCGAACTGCATTTGGGCGACGACTCGGCCAAAATCTGGAACGAAGCGCCCGAAAACACCCGCCTCGTTCATCCAGCGCAGCACCACATCCGGGTGGTTCTTGCAGGTCAGAACTTCCAGGAACAGCGCATTGGCCTGCGGATCGTCCCGCACACGATCGACCAGCCGGGCATCGCGCGCAGCGAGTCTCATCGCCTTAGGATGCACCTCCAGGCCTTCGCGTGCCGCTAGCGCGAAGAGTTCGATCAACCGGACAGGCTTTTCGGCGAGGAAATCATCGCCCGGAACCGACAGCCGCCCTCGATCGAGGCAAAAGCCGTTTAGCTTGCTCGGTCGCCGCCGGAACGTCGGGAGCGCGAATCGACGCCCGCGTGCGCCGAGCCGGTCGTCGAGCTGGGCGAGGAACACGCCGGTCAGGTCGCCGACTGCCTTCGCCTGCAGGAAGTAGAAGTGCATGAACCGTTCAACCGCCGATTTCCCCGGCCGCTCGGAGTAATGCATGCGTTGCGCGATCTGCCGCTGGTAGTCGAAGCCGAGCCGCTCTTCGTGCCGACCAGCCGCGAAGTGGAGGTGGCATCGCACGGCCCAGAAAAATCGTTCGGCCCGTTCGAACCGGCGATACTCCGCTTCACTGAATATGCACTTCTCGACGAAGCCCGAATTACTCTCGACGGCAAGAGCCTGCTTCGCGATCCATCTGAGTGTCTGGAGGTCGCGCAGACCGCCCTTCCCGTCCTTGACGTTGGGCTCGACAAGGTAGCGGCTGTCACCCATCCTGCGGTGCCGCTCGTCGCGCTCTGCCATTTTCGCTGCCACGAAGTCTCTGTCCTGCTTTTCCAAGAAGTCCTTGTCGAAGCGCTGTCGCGTCTGTTCGAACAACGATTGATCGCCCCAGATCCAGCGCGACTCCATGAATGCGGTCCGGACGCTGATGTCCTCCGCCGACGAAGCCAAGACCTCATCCGCGTCGCGGATGGCGTGGCCCACCTTCCAATCCATTTGCCACAGCAGGTACAGCGTTGCCTCGACGAGCGGCGCTAACGTCCCATGTGCGCCCTTCGGTACAAGGAATAGCAGGTCGACATCGCTATACGGCGCCATTTCGCCGCGCCCCGTTCCGCCCAGCCCGACAAGTGCAATACTCTCGTTTGGATCCCCCAGCGCGCCGCTGGCCGCGTCGAATGACAGTCGCACGATTTGGTCAGCGAGATAGGCCATGCTGGCCGCTGCCGTACGGCCCCGCGCAGGCTCCTGCGAAAGGCGTCGGGCAATTTCCCTTCTACCGTCGGCGAGCCCGGCCTTCAGGATGGCGCCGCGCGCGTTCCTATCGGCCTGCGCTAAGCGTTCGCCCACGGCTCGTCGGTCGATAATCGCTCGCCGGTCGGCGACGAGATGGAAGCGAGGGGCTGACATCGTGCCCGCACCCTAAAGCCAAGGCGCGGGTGCGAGAAGAGCGGCGGTCGTCAACCGGATCGCAACTTCGCCATGGCAAAGGGTGAGCGTGGAAAGATCGTCATCCCGCCGGCCGCATTACGGCAATCTCGAGGCGCTTCGCGGCATAGCGGCGCTTATCGTCGTCATGCATCATCTTTCGCTTCAGCCCGGCACTTTTCTGACCGGCAATCCCTGGCTGGCGCAGGGATGGCTGTTCGTTGACCTGTTCTTCGTGCTGTCGGGATTCGTCATCGCTTCCGTCCATATGGATAGCCCGGCGTGCGAAGCGACGGCCAAGGGATTTCTCATCCGGCGCTTTTTCCGGCTTTGGCCCCTGCATTTCGTGACTTTGGTCGCCGCGCTGGGGATCGACTTGCTTGGCGGTGAGGCAGCCAAGCCAGGTTACGGGGCGATGGTCGCTCTCAACCTGACAATGACGCACGCTTGGGGGCTTGTGCCTGGCAGTGTGCTCAATGGACCGAGCTGGAGCATCAGTGTCGAGTGGGCGGCCTATCTGCTGTTCGCAGGCGTTTGCTTGGCGACCGCCGATTTTCGCCGCCGTCTCACTACCATGGCGATGGTCGGTATTCTTTCCCTGATCCTGCTCCTGGTGTTCCGCGGCGGGTCGCTCGACGGGGATTTATCGCTTCGTCTGCCGCGTTGTCTGATGAGCTTTGCGCTCGGGGTGTTGCTGTGGGGCTGGGCAGGCGGCCGTGCGCCGCTGAGCCGCAGGTCTGCGGCGTATGGGCAGCTTGCGATCGCGGCGGCAATGGCCGCAGTCCTGCCAATCACCGCCGCAACGCCCGCTCTCGGCTTGGCCATTCCGCTCATGTCGGCGGCAATGGTCGCGATCATGGTCAGGGATTCCGGTTCGGCCGCCCGCTCGATATTGGAGCGTCCGGTGCCCCAGTGGCTCGGACGGCACAGCTATTCCATTTACCTGGTGCATATGCCCCTTTTCCGCTGGCTCTCGGAGGCCGGTGCGGATGAGCTCCCGCGAACCGCGTGGCTGGCCTTTAGCCTTGCTGCCCTGGTGGTCGTATCGAGCGTGACCTACCGGTTGGTCGAAGTCCCCTGGCGCGAGCGGGGCCGGACAATTTCGCGGCGCGCCGGGCAATCAGTCGCGGTCGGCGAGCATTCTCCGCAGGCTGTATAGCGCATCGAGCGCGTCGCGCGGGGTCATCCGGTCCGGATCGAGCGCGCTTATCGCTTCTGTCAACGGGTCGGAGGTTTCCTCGACCGGAGCGGTGTTGGCGAACAACGGAAGATCGTCGAGCCCGGCGGCGATCCCCCGGTCGCTTCACGGCCTTTCTCGAGCTTGGCCAAGACATCCTTTGCCCGTGCGACCACTGCCGGAGGCAGCCCGGCCAGCCGGGCGACGGCGATTCCGTAACTGCGGTCCGCGGCACCTTCCGCCACTTCGTGGAGGAGGACGAGATCACCCTTCCATTCGCGTGCCCGGACGTGGTGCAACGATAGAGCGTCAAGCCTTCCCGCAAGCCTTGTGAGTTCGTGATAGTGCGTCGCGAACAGGGTTCTCGCCTTGATGTGATCGTGCATCGCCTCGACCACCGCCCAGGCGATTGCCAGCCCATCGTAGGTCGAAGTTCCGCGTCCGATTTCATCGAGGATCACCAGGCTTTTCGATGTCGCCTGCGACAAGATTGCGGCAGTTTCCACCATCTCGACCATGAACGTTGAGCGGCCGCGGGCGAGATTGTCCGATGCGCCGACACGGCTGAAGAGCCGGTCGACCAGACCGATCCTCGCCCGGGCGGCCGGCACGTAGCAGCCGGCCTGCGCGAGGAGAACGATCAATGCCGTCTGTCTCAGGAAGGTCGATTTGCCGCCCATGTTGGGACCGGTGATCAGCCACAGGCGGTCGGACGGACCAAGCGAGACATCATTGGCGACGAAAGGCTCGCCCTGATCGGCAAGCGCGCGCTCGACCACGGGATGGCGGCCTCCATCGATCTCCAGGCAAGGCTGGTCGTCCAGTGCGGGAAGGGTCCAGCCTCCTTCGGCCGCGCGCTCCGCATTCGCGGCGGCAACGTCGATTCGGGCAACCGAGTCCGCAGTCTCCGCAATGGCGTCGCGTCGTCCGACCGCCAAGGCCACGAGCTCTTCCAGATGTGCGGCCTCGGCGGCGAGGGCATGAGCCCCGGCTTCTACCACCCGCGCTGCTTCGGCATGGAGATCGGGCGAATTAAAACGGACGACACCGGCAAGGGTCTGTCGATGCGTGAAGCCGCTATCCTCGCCCATCAGCCGGTCGGCATGCTTGGCGGGCACCTCGACGTGATAGCCGAGCACGGCGTTGTGCCGGATCCTAAGCGGAGCGATGCCGGTCGTTTCACGATATTTGGCTTCCAGCGCGGCGATGGCGCGGCGTCCGTCGGCCGCTGCAGAGCGGAGTGCGTCCAGCGCCGGGTCATAGCCCTCGGCAATATAGCCGCCCTTGGAAGTCTCGATTGGCGGGCTTTCGACCAAAGCGCTGGCCAACCGGTCCGTCAGGGCCGCGTGTCCGCCAAGGGTCGGAAGAATCTGCGTGAGGAGATCGGGCAGGGGGCCGCCGGCCTCCGACTCCTGCCGGAGAGAGGCTGCGGCGATCAGCCCCTCGCGTAGTTGGCCGAGATCGCGCGGGCTGCCGCGCCCCGCGACAAGGCGGCCGATGGCGCGCCCGATGTCCGGCATCGCCCGTAGTGCTTCGCGGATCCGGGCGCGCAGCGCGATGTTTTCGTGAAAATGCTGAACGACAGCCAGACGTGCTTCGATGCTCCGCCGGTCGGTTAGCGGTGCGGAGAGGTCACCGGCCAGCATTCTCCGCCCCGCGGCCGTGACGCAGCGATCGACTTCATGCCACAGGCTCCCGCGAACCTCGCCTTGCGCCGAACGACAGATTTCCAGGCTATCGCGCGTGGCATGGTCGATCACGACATGCGCGTTGCGAGCGATCCTTCGCGGCGCCGAGAGAAATGTCCCGGCATCCTTCTGGGTCGCCTCGAGATAAGCCAGGAGACCCCGGCTGCCGCCAGTTCGGCGCGACTCGGTTCCCCAAACCCGTCCAGCGTGGACACCGTAAACCGCGCCTTGAGCGCCCGCTCTCCGGCCAGGCTGTCAAAACCTCCCTTGCCTGCTCGCGTGGCAATCCCGGGGAGAGGCGAAGCGGAAATAGTCTCCGCGGGGTCGAGACGGGCAAGCTCGCTCTTCAGTTCGCCCGTTCCGCAGTGAACAAGCTCGAACCGGCCGGTCGAGATGTCGGCTGCGGCAATTGCCCATTCGTCGCCGGCCGAAGCGACGGCGGCCAGCCAATTGGCCATCGAGGGCGGCAGCAGCGCCTCCTCGGTAAGAGTTCCCGGCGTCACGAGGCGGACGATCGCACGTTCCACCAGGGCCTTCGATCCGCGCGCCTTGCGAGCTTCGGCCGGACTTTCGGTCTGCTCGGCAATGGCGACCGAAAAGCCGCCCCTGATAAGCCGGGCGAGATAGGATTCGGCGGAGTGAACGGGAACGCCACACATCGGCACCGGCTCGCCGCCGTCCTCGCCGCGCTTGGTCAAGGCGATGTCCAAGCAGGCCGCGGCGGCCTTGGCGTCGTCGAAAAAAAGCTCGAAGAAGTCGCCCATGCGGTAGAACAGCAACGCGTCGCCAGCTTCCGCCTTGAGGCGGTGATATTGCGCCATCATCGGCGTCTGCTTGGGCGGGTGTTGGTCGCTTCGAGCCATCAACGCCTTGCTAGCGCCAAAGCCGCGATCAAGCGAGGGTGACTCCTTGGCCAAAAGGCCGCTAAAGCGCTCGCCCAAGGAGAGCCACTTGAGCGAAAGCAACGTCAAATTCACTCGCGACGAAGCGATCGATTTCCATGCGCGCGGCCGGCCGGGAAAAATCGAGATCGTCGCTTCGAAGCCGATGGCGACCCAGCGCGACCTCAGCCTTGCCTATTCGCCGGGCGTCGCGGTTCCGGTCGAGGAAATTGCCGCCGATCCGTCGAGAGCCTACGACCTCACGGCGAAAGGTAATCTGGTCGCGGTCATTTCCAACGGAACGGCGATTTTAGGCCTCGGAAATTTGGGGGCGCTTGCCTCCAAGCCGGTGATGGAAGGCAAGGCTGTCCTGTTCAAGCGCTTCGCCGACGTCGATTCGATCGATCTTGAGCTCGATACGACCGACGCACAGCGATTCATCGAGGCGGTCGAGTTGCTCGAGCCGAGCTTCGGCGGAATCAATCTCGAGGATATTGCCGCGCCGGAGTGCTTCATCATCGAGCAGGCGCTGAAGGAACGGATGAACATCCCGGTCTTTCATGACGATCAGCACGGAACGGCGATCATCACCGCCGCCGGCCTGATCAACGCCTGTCATCTCACGGGCCGAGAGCTTGCCGACATCAAAGTCGTCGTGAACGGCGCCGGAGCGGCGGCCATCGCCTGTACCGAGCTTATCAAGTCGATGGGCGTCCCCCACCCCAACGTCATCATGTGCGACCGGAAGGGGCCGCTCTATCCCGGTCGCGAAGGGATGGACCAGTTCAAGTCGGCCCACGCCGTGCCGACCGAAGCGCGAAGCTTGGAAGAGGCGCTGGTCGGAGCGGACGTATTCCTTGGCCTTTCCGCAGCCGGCGCGCTGAAGCCGGAGATGGTCGAGGCCATGGCGCCCCAGCCGATCATCTTCGCGATGGCCAATCCCATTCCGGAAATTCTGCCGGAGGATGCCCGCGCCGTTCGCCCCGACGCGATCATCGCCACCGGGCGCTCCGACTATCCCAACCAGGTCAACAACGTCCTTGGCTTTCCCTTCATTTTCCGAGGCGCGCTCGACGTCCGCGCGACCGGGATCAATGACGAGATGAAAATCGCGGCCGCGAACGCGCTCGCTGCTCTGGCGCGCGAGGCGGTACCGGAAGAGGTGGCCGCGGCCTATGGGGGGACGAGCCACTCGTTCGGCCCCGACTACATCATCCCGGCGCCGTTCGATCCCCGGCTGATCGAGATCGTGCCGGTGGCCGTCGCGAAAGCGGCGATGGAAAGCGGCTGCGCGCAGCGGCCCATCAGCGACTTTGATGCCTATCGCCGACAACTTCGCGCCCGTCTCAATCCCACGGCATCCGCACTTAGCCTGGCGTTCGAGGCGGCCAAGGCCAATCCGAAGCGCGTACTGTTCGCCGAGGGCGAAGAAGAAAACGTTCTCCGCGCAGCCATCTCCTTCAAGGAAGGCGGCTACGGCATTCCCGTGCTGGTCGGACGCGAGGATGTTCATGAGCGACTGCGCGCCCTGGGCGTCGATCATCCGGAAGAGTATGAGGTTCTCAACAGCCGCAACTCGCCCCTCGTCGGACGGGCTGTCGACTATCTTTACGGCCTGAGGCAACGGCACGGGATGCTTCGCCGCGAAGCCGAGCGGATGGTGAATCAGGATCGCAACATCTTCGCAAGCGCGATGCTGGCCCTTGGCGAAGGGGACGCGATGATCACCGGTACGACCCGTCCCTTCAGCCAGTCGCTTCGCGAAGTTCGAACCGTGCTCGATGAGGCGGAAGGCACCGCGCCGTTCGGCATCAACGTCGTCGTCGGGCGCCAGCGCACGGTGCTGATCGCCGACACGGCGGTGACCGAGCGTCCCACGGCGGAGCAGTATGCGGCCATTGCCATCCGTTCGGCCGCTTTCGCCCGGCGAATGGGGCAGGATCCGCGCGTCGCCTTCGTCAGCTATACGACGTTCGGCAATCCACCCGGACGCCACATCGCCGAGCTTCGCGACGCAGTGAAGCTTCTCGACACCATCGTCACCGATTTCGAGTATGAAGGGGAAATGGGTCCGGACGTTGCGCTGACCTATGAAATGCAGCGCAAATTCTATCCGTTCAGCCGGCTCACAGGACCCGCAAACATCCTCATCATGCCGGGCCTGCAATCGGCCAACATTTCGGCCAAGCTGCTCCGAGCGCTCGGCGGGGAAAGCGTTTTGGGACCCTATCTGCTCGGCATGTCGCTGCCGGTACAGATTGCGCCGATGACGGCCGGCTCGTCGGACCTCGTGACTCTCGCAGTGCTTGCGGCAGGCGGCGCGGATTCGATTCGCAAGCCGAAGAAGGCCTAAAGCCGCTCGGCGCTCGACACGCTGTCGGCTGCGCGAAGCGCGGCAAGCAGCGAGTGCAGGTGGGCCAGATCGTCTACCTCGACGTTGAGGTGGAAGGTCTGGAAGCTGCCGTCGCGATGCGCGAGGTGAAGGTTGATGATGTTGGCGCCTTTCGCGCCCAGGATCCCCGCCATGGTGCCAAGCGCCCCGGGCACATCGCGCAGGATGACGCTCAATCGCGCCGTCCCGCCTTCGGATTCATCTCCCCACGCCAGGTCGAGCCAGTCGGCATCGATGCCGCTCGCCAGCTGGTCGCAACCGATGACATGAACCTCGATGCTTTCATCTTCCCGGCGCAATCCGACGATCCGATCACCCGGAATCGGGTGGCAGCATTCGGCGAGGTGGTAAGCGACACCGGGTGTCAGTCCCTTGATCGAAATGGCCTGACGCTGGGCCGAGGGCCGCGGCGCAATGTCGCTCCCCGCGGAGCCAGGCATCAGCGCCTCCATCACTTCCTCGTCGCTAATCCGTTTGCGGGCGATGGCCATCATCAGCGCATCGACGTCTTCCAGGTCGAACTTCGCGATCGCTCGACCAAGCGCCTCGGACGCGAGCGGCGCGGGCAGCCGACCGACGATCTCTTCATAGATTTTGCGGCCAAGCTCAATCGTCTCGTCGCGCTCCTTGTGGCGAACGAAGCGGCGGATTGAGGACCGCGCCTTGCCCGTTGCGACGAATCTCAGCCAGCTGGGCTGTGGATGCTGCGCCTCGGAGGCCAGGATCTCCACCTGGTCGCCATTCTCAAGAAGCGTGCGGAGCGGAACGACCCGACCGTTGACCTTGGCGCCGACGGTCTGGTCGCCAAGGTCAGTATGCACCGCATAGGCGAAGTCAACCGGCGTCGCCCCCTTGGGCAACTGGATGAGCTCGCCCTTGGGCGTGAAGGCGAAAATCCGGTCCTGGTACATCGCCATCCGGGTATGCTCGAGCAATTCTTCGGGACTGTCGGCGTGCTCGAGAATCTCGACCAGCTCGTCGACCCACGGCACATGCAGGTCTGCCGCGGGCTTGCCCTCCTTGTAGGCCCAGTGCGCGGCGAGGCCGCGCTCGGCCTGCGCGTGCATGTCCCGACTTCGAATCTGCACTTCGATCCGCATCTTCGAATCGTGGATTACGGACGTGTGCAGGCTTCGGTACCCGTTGCGCTTGGGGGTCGAGATGAAGTCCTTGAAACGACCGGGCACCATCGGCCAGCGCTCGTGAATGAGGCCAAGCGCGCGATAACAGCCCTCGACGCTATCGACGATGACGCGGAAGGCCATGACGTCCGACAATTGCTCGAAGCTGATGTGCCGTTCCGCCATTTTCTTCCAGATCGAAAAGGGATGCTTCTCGCGTCCCGTGACCTCGGCTTCCAGGCCGTGGTCGGCAAGATGCAGCTGGAGTCCAAGTCCGATCCTGCTGACGAGATCGCCGCCCGCCGCGTGAAGCTGGTCCAGCCGACGGGTGATCGAGGCATAAGCGTCCGGTTCGAGTTCGCGGAACGCCAGCGTCTGCATCTCGGTCATCATCTCGTACATGCCGATGCGTTCCGCCAGCGGCGCGTAGATATCCATTGTCTCGCGGGCGATCCGGCGGCGCTTGTCCTCATTCTTGATGTGCCGAAGCGTGCGCATGTTGTGCAGGCGGTCGGCGAGCTTGACGAGCAGCACCCGGATGTCGCCCGAAAGCGCGAGTAGGAACTTGCGCAAATTCTCGGCCTGGCGCTCGTTCTCGGACTGCGCCTCGATCTTGCTGAGCTTCGTCACGCCGTCGACCAGCCTCGCCACCGAGCTTCCGAACAGCTTCTCGATCTGCTCGTGGGTGGCGACCGTATCCTCGATCGTATCGTGAAGAATGGCGGTGACGATCGTCTCGTCGTCCAGTTTCAGGTCGGTGAGGATTCCCGCCACTTCGATCGGGTGGCTGAAATAGGGGTCGCCCGATGCGCGGACCTGGGCACCGTGCGCCTTCATCGAAAAGACATAGGCACGGTTGATCAGCGCCTCGTCGGCGTCGGGATCGTAGGCCCGGACCTTCTCGATCAGTTCATATTGCCGCAGCACGGTACTAAGATGGGGGCAGGGCTGCCCATTTCGCAAGCGCGAAAAGAAAAGGGCCGGCTCGCCTTTCCGCGCCAGCGGGGCGAACCGGCCCATGTCCGGCGGGAGGGTTGCCGGAAGCGATGCGACTAATTGGCGTTGGCGACTGCGGTCGATCCGCCAGTGGCGAAAGCATTGCACTTCGCCAGCTCATCGACGCTGAATGCACGGCCGTCGGCCGTAAAGGCGTTCAGACGGCCGACCTTCTTGGCGAGGCCTTGGCATAAAACGAGCGGCCGGCTCTCGGCGGTGCGGCCGGTGTAGTTGCCGCCGGCATAAGTCCAGGCGATGTCGCGCGCGACAACCTTGGCGTCGGCAGTCGGTGAAGCCGGTGTGGCTGTGTAAGTCCCGGCGGAAGCGGGAACCGCAAAAAGTGCCGAGGCGGCGATGAGTGCGAGACGGTTCACGACAAGTCTCCAAAAAGGTTTTAATGAGAAACTCATTGCCACTTCCAGTTTCTCTTCGCAACTGTTATTTTGATTTTTGCTGTGCCATGAATTGGCGGAGGAGGAGTTGCGTTGAACCAGCAGATGCTTGCGGAAGATCCGGACATTGAGGCTTTCCGCAAGGCTGCGCTGACCTGCCCACTGCCTCCGGCTGTAGAGCTTATCGGCGAGCGCTGGGCTTTCCTTATTCTTCGCGGCGCCTTGAACGGGCTCCAGCATTTCGAACAATTCCAGGCCGGGCTCGGCATCGCCCGCAACATCCTGTCGAATCGGCTGACGAAAATGGTTGAAGGCGGGATCCTCGAGCGCCACGCCGATCCCGACGATCGACGCAAAGTCGTCTATTCCCTCTCTGCCAAGGGCGAGGCCCTACTCCCGGTCGTCCTCGCTCTGCGCCAATGGGGCGAGGACTGGGGCCATGGCAGTCAGGACATCGTGCTTGCCGACACCCGCGATGGAAAGCCTGTGCGGCGGATTTGCGTTCAGTCCCACGACGGCCGCCCGCTCGCACTGCACGACCTGATGTGGATCGACCGCTCAACCGGGGCGGAATTGCGCCGGGAAGATGCGGACATGAAAAAGGCGGCTGGTTAGCCGCCTTTTCCAAATTCAATGGTTGCGTAAGCGATTACTCGTACTCGCTCGCGCTCGGAGTCGGGCGCGGCGGCGCCGCTGCAGTCAGGCGAAGCGCTTCGGCGGATTCGCTGAGGCTCGCCAGCTCATCCGTTTCGTCATCCTCGTCGATGCGGACACGCTGGAGATTGCCGACGATCGCCTCTTCCAGGTGCTTCGGCTTAACCGTTTCCTCAGCGATTTCGCGAAGAGCCACGACCGGGTTCTTGTCGCGGTCGCGATCGATGGTGAGGTCTGCACCGCCCGAAATCTGCCGGGCGCGCTGGGCCGCCAGCAACACGAGGTCGAACCGGTTCGATACCTTGTCGACACAATCTTCAACCGTCACGCGCGCCATTGGTCGTTCCGCCTATCTCGAAAAGCCCTGTTGGGAAGGCGAGCCAGATAGTCACGCACTTGCCCGAAGTCAATCAAATCACGCCGGGCCCCGCTTGCTTCGCGCTCCTCTGACGGCCACATCGGCGAAGATGATCGTCTCTTTCTGTCCCCGATCGACTGCGAGGTCGCCGGCAACCGCCTGCGTTTGTTGCCGGGGGGGCTGGAGCGCTTCGAGGCGCTGATCGACATGATCGAGACCGCGCGCGAATCCATCCGCGTCCTCTTTTACATGTTCACGGAGGACAAGGCCGGTACCCGGGTCCTCCAGGCGCTAACCGAGGCGGCCAGGCGCGGGGTCGCGGTTCGGCTATTGCTCGACGAATTCGGCTGCGGCGCCATTCGCCCCGGTTTTCTGGAGCCGCTCCGCGATGCCGGCGGTACCTACAGCGTCTTTCATCCCACGCTCAGCCGCCGCTACCTTATCCGCAACCACCAGAAGATGGTCGTCGCCGACGGCAGCCGCGCGATCATCGGGGGCGCCAATATCAACGAGCATTACCTTACTGATGAGGGCCCGAAGCACTGGCGCGATCTGTGGCTGGCGGTCGACGGCCCGGCTGTCGAGAAGCTCGCCGATTACTTCGACGACATCGAGAACTGGACGGTTCATCCCAAACCCCTGGTCAAGAAACTGCGCCGAATCATCGCCCGCCACAGCCGTGGCAGCGGACCGATCGCCTGGCGGTTCAGCGGACCCATCGCCCGAAGCAATCCGTGGCCGGTGCAGATCGTGAAGGACATACTCTCCGCCAAGAGGCTCGATATCGTCGCCGCTTATTTTTCACCTTCGAACGCCATGCTCCGGCGAATCGGCGGGGTCTCGGAACGCGGCGGAGAGGCTCGCCTTGTGACGGCTTCGAAGTCGGACAATAATGCGACCATCGCCGCCACACGCTTCACTTACGGGCGGTTGCTCAAGCGCGGGGTTCGGGTCTTCGAATATCAGCCGGCGAAATTCCACACCAAGCTCTACATCGCCGATGATGCCGTCCACATCGGCTCGGCCAACTTCGATTTTCGAAGTCTCTATCTCAATCTGGAGATGATGCTCCGGGTCGAGGATGCCCAATTCGCCAGGGCCATGCGCGACTATGTCGATGGCGAGATCGCGAACTCGATCGAGATTACGCCTGCCATCCACAAGGCCAAGGCGACCTTGTGGCGCAAGACGAAGTGGGCGCTTTCGAACTTCCTGGTGACGACGATGGATTATACCGTCACCCGCCGAATCAACCTCGGCCAGGAGTGAGGATCAGGCCGTGGCCGGTTCGCGCCATGCCCAGAACAGGGTGGCCGGCGGCACATTGATCCATTCGAAGCCGCGCTCGATCCGCTCGAAATAAGGGGCGATGAAATCGCGGACCTTGGGGCTGAACTGGTAGACCAGGAACGCGCCCCCGCTTCGGATCGCGTTCGCCGTGGCCGCTCCGATCGCTTCGCCGACGCCGGGCGGGAGCGTGGAGAAGGGCAATCCCGACACCACATAGTCGGCCTTCTCGAAACCATGCTCGGCAATGATCTTCTCGACATCCGCAGCGGAGCCGTGGACCGCAATGAGGCGCGGATCGTCGATCGATTTCTTGAGATAGGCAATGAAATCGGGATTGGTGTCGATGGCGATGAGCCGGGCGTCCTTACCCAGCTTGTCCAGGATCGGACGGGTGAACGTGCCGACGCCCGGCCCATATTCGACGAACAGCCTGGTTGCCTTCCAATCAACGGGTGCCAGCATCTTGTCGATCAGCACTCGGCTCGACGGGATGACGGACCCGACCATCACGGGATTCTTCAGGAAACCGCGAAGGAACTGCCACTTCGGGCTATTTGCCCGATGCGCGACCCGGCGCACGAAACGGCGGGGGCCTTTCAATGTTCGGGCAGGCGAGGTCGACATGGTGGCTCCGATGGAGTGACGCAATTCGCGTTGGCAAATGCTTCGGGGCTTGTCCAGTTCTCGCCATCGCTTTGCGATGCGCCGCAACGGTCTTAAGGCACGACGATGCAATTGATGGCGGTGCGCAGGGGTGTTGGCGGGACTGCCATGAGGCGCGGGCACTTCGTGCTGCTCTACGCGGCCATGCTGGTCGCGGCTTCGGGCAACACTGCTGTTCAGTCGGTCATGCCAGCAATTGGCCGGGCGATGGCCATTCCCGACGTGGTGGTCGCCATCGCCTATACAATTTCCGCAGTCCTCTGGGTGCTGCTGGCGCCGATGTGGGCAAGGGCCAGCGACCGTCACGGCCGCAAGGCCCTGATCCTGCTTGGCGTCGGCGGGTTCGTGATCTCGTCCCTGTTGTGCGGGCTGGCACTGGAAGCCGGCCTTTCCGGGATCGTCGGCGGAATGGCGGCGTTCATCCTGTTTGGGATCGCGCGGGCCATCTACGGCGCCCTGGGATCGGCAACGCCCAGCGCAACCCAGGCCTACCTCGCCTCCAAGACACGGCGAACTGCGCGGGTTGCGGCTCTTTCGGCGCTCGCGTCGAGCTTCGGTCTCGGCACGGTCATCGGCCCGGCCATGGCGCCGCTTTTCGTGCTTCCGATCGTCGGACTTCCCGGGCCTTTCTTCGGTTTCGCGTTGATTGGCCTTGCCGTATGGCTGTCGGTGTGGCGCTGGCTACCCGATGACATGAAGCACGGCCGTGGGCCGCGGGCAGGTCACGGCGCAGCAATGAGCTATCCCTCGATCGCTACCCCGACGACCGGCGCCAGCGTCATTGCCTCGACCGCGCCTCGCTCGGGCGTTCGAATGCGATGGAGCGACCCGCGGATTCGCGGATGGATCGTCGCGGGAGTCGCTTCGGGCCATGCCCAGGCTGCGGTGCTGACCTATCTCGGCTTCCTCGTCATTGACCGCCTGGC
This sequence comes from Sphingomonas sp. HDW15A, assembly GCF_011301715.1. Taxonomy (GTDB): domain Bacteria; phylum Pseudomonadota; class Alphaproteobacteria; order Sphingomonadales; family Sphingomonadaceae; genus Sphingomicrobium. The sequence continues at coordinate 2,055,664 of NZ_CP049870.1, read as the reverse complement.
GCTCGCGCCGATGGGATCGGAAGGCCCGATCGCGATTGTCCTGATGGCCGGCGCCGCCGCGACCCTCGCCGCCCAGTGGGGCCTGATCCCGCGTCTCGCGATGACGGCGCGCGCGCTCATCGCGGTCGGGTCGCTCGTGGCGGCGGGTGGCTTCGCCGTCCTGTCTTTCGCCGACGACCTCTACGGACTGGTCGTCGGATTCTCCCTGGCGAGCCTCGGGTTCGGCTTCACGCGCCCCGGTTTCACGGGCGGCGCAAGCCTCGCCGTGTCATTGGGCGAGCAAGGCGCGATTGCCGGGATCATCACCTCCGCCAACGGGGTCAGTTACATCGCGGCGCCGACCATCGTCATGCTAATCTACCAGTTCGACTCGACGGTGCCCTCGATCCTTTGCGGTCTCGGCATGGCGTTGCTGGCTGCCTGGACTTGGAGGCGTCTGGACTAGGCCTTGCCGCTTTCTCCGGCCTTCGGGCGCAGCATCCCGGGAAGCACGAAGCCAATTCCGCCGACCGGCTTCACCGCGTCGGACTTCAGCGTATCGCGGATCTTGGCATAGTCGTTCAGCATCTCTTCGGTCACTGACGCCCGGGTTTCACTCAACGCCGTCTCGAAGTCGGCTTTGGTGACCTGGCCTTCCTCAAGGTCGCGGCGAAGTGCGGTCAAGCCGGCGCGGCGAACCAGGTCTTCAAGGTCGGCGCCTGTGAAATTCTCCGTCCGGCGCGCAAGATCCTCCAGGTCGACGTCCTTGGCCAACGGCATGAGCTTGGTGTGGATCGCCAGGATCCGGCGGCGTCCGGCGGTGTCCGGCGGGCCGACATAGACCAGCTCGTCGAACCGGCCAGGTCGAAGCAGTGCCGGATCGATCAGGTTCGGGCGGTTGGTCGCGCCGATCAGCACGACGTTGTTGAGCTCCTCCAGACCGTCCATTTCGCTCAGGATCTGGTTGACGACCCGCTCCGTTACCTGCGGCTCGCCCATCCCGCCGCCACGCGCCGGCACCAGGCTGTCGAGCTCGTCGATGAAGATGACCGTCGGCGCGACCTGGCGAGCGCGTGCGAACAGCCGCGCGATCTGCTGCTCGCTCTCGCCATACCATTTGCTCAAGAGATCGCTCGACTTGGTGGCGATGAAATTGGCTTCGCTTTCCTTGGCCGTGGCCTTGGCCAGCAAGGTCTTGCCGGTGCCCGGCGGGCCGTAGAGCAGGAAACCCTTTGCAGGACGTATGCCGAGGCGGCGAAAGGCGCCCGGGTGCTTCAACGGAAGCTCGACGCCTTCGCGAAGCTTGTCGCGGGCTTCGTCAAGCCCGCCGACGTCATCCCAGGTGGTTTGCGGAACCTGGACCATGACTTCGCGCATCGCGCTCGGCTGGACACGCTTAAGGGCATTGTCGATGTCGCGCGCTTCGACGGAAAGGGCGTCGAGCACCTCTGTCGGGATCGCCTCCTTGCTGAGGTCGATCTTCGGCATGATTCGCCGGACCGCCTCCAGCGCCGCCTCGCGAACCAGCGCGGCAAGGTCGGCGCCGACGAAGCCGTAGGTGCGCCGCGCGAGTTCATCCAGATTGACGTCCTCGGCAAGCGGCATCCCTCGAGTGTGGATTGCGATGATTTCGCGCCGTCCGCGCTCGTCGGGAACACCGACGATGATCTCGCGGTCGAATCGTCCCGGCCGGCGAAGCGCCTCGTCGAGCGCTTCCGGACGGTTGGTCGCGGCAATCACGACCAGGTTCTGGCGCGGCTCGAGCCCGTCCATCAGGGTCAGCAGTTGGGCAACCAGCCTTTTCTCCGCTTCGCCGCTCACCTGGCTGCGCTTGGGCGCGATCGAATCGATTTCATCTATGAAGATGATCGACGGGGCGGCCTTGCTCGCTTCTTCGAAAATCTCGCGTAGCCGCTTTTCGCTCTCGCCATAGGCGCTGCCCATCACCTCGGGTCCGGCGATGTGAAAGAATTGCGCCTCGCTTTCATTCGCCACGGCGCGCGCCAGTCGGGTCTTGCCGGTGCCCGGCGGGCCGTGCAGCAGGACGCCCTTCGGCGGGTCGACGCCCAGCCGCTGGAACAATTCGGGGTGGCGAAGCGGAAGCTCGACCATTTCGCGGAGCGCGTCGATTGTGTCACTCATCCCGCCAAGATCGTCGTAAGTGACGTCCGCTCGGCGCTCGCCTTTCACCTTGGCGGTAAATTCGGGGAGCAGTTCGACGACGGTGTCCGGGCCGATATGGACGATCCCTTTCGGAGCCGCCGAAACTACCGTCATTCGCACTTCCTGAAGGGAGAATGCAGGCGCGTTCAGCAACTGGCGGATGTGCTCCGGCATGTCGGCATTGACCCGCTGGTGCCCTGCGGTTGCCACCGTATCGCCTTCGCACAGAGGCCGGGCGGCGAAGCTCCGCTTCAGCGCCTCGGACGAGCCTTGCAGCCGGATATTGTCCTGCGCCGGAGCGAAGACGATTCGCGTCGCGGGCTTGCTGTTCGCCTTCTTCACCTCGACGAAGTCGCCCGATCCGACGCCGGCGTTGGCGCGCTGAAGGCCGTCGAGCCTTACAATCTCGAGCCCTTCGTCATCGTCGTAGGCGCGGATCGCCCGGGCCGCGGTCGAACGCTTGCCGACGATGGCAATGACGTCGCCGTCGTTGAGTCCGAGCCCCTTCATCAGGCCGAGTGGCAGGCGGGCCACGCCGCGGCCGCTATCGCCCGGCGGGAGGTTCGCCACCTGGAGCCTGGTCAAGGTCTCGACATCCGCCATCAATTCATCCTCTATTCTGTTTTCAGTGCCCCGCGCATTGCGACACGAACGGAAGACAACTGTTCCGGTTCAATATGGCTTTCAGCGGGAACAAAAAAAGGCCGGACGTCGCCGCCCGGCCAAGTTTGGAGAGGATGCCCGAGGTCGGGCACCAACAATATCGCACCGCAGCGATGATTTCGCAATTGCGAAATCGCAGGTGCGAACATTAAACTACCGTTTAATTCGTTGCCGCTAACTGCTCGCGAATCTCGCCCCTCCGTGCTAGGCATTGCTGACGTTAAGGGAGCGTGCCGAATGGAGCGTCGTCTTACGGCGATCTTGTCTGCGGACGTGGTCGGCTACAGCAGGTTAATGGGCGCGAACGAGATTGCGACGCTCGAAGCGCTCAAGCGCCTCCGCTCTGAGCTTCTCGACCCTTGCATTGCCGAGCATCACGGGCGCACGTTCAAGCTCACCGGGGATGGTACGCTGGTCGAATTCCCAAGCGTCGTCAGTGCCTTGGAATGTGCGATCGAAATTCAGCGCGACATGCGAAAGCGCAACGAAGTCTCGTCAGACGACCGCAAGATCGAGTTTCGCATCGGCATCAACCTTGGCGACGTCATCGTCGATGGCGATGACCTTTACGGCGACGGCGTCAACGTCGCCTCGCGCATCGAATCGGTGGCCCGTCCCGGCGGAATCGCGGTCTCCGCCTCAGTCCGCGACAATGTCGTCACAAAGACCGATGTCGTGTTCGAAGACGCCGGCGACCAGCAGCTCAAGAACATCGAAGTCCCGATCCGGGTCTACAATGTCGTCATTGGCTCGGCCAAATCCCGGGCCGAGCCCGCCAAGGATGCCGTGGTGGAAGAGCAGGAAGTCCGGCCGTCCATCGCGGTCCTGCCGTTCAACAACATGAGCGGCGATCCCGAGCAGGAGTACTTCAGTGACGGGATCAGCGAGGACATCATCACCGACCTGAGCAAGGTCAGCGGACTGTTCGTCATCGGCCGCAACACAAGCTTCGCCTACAAGGGCCAGTCGCCCGACCTTACCAAGGTCGGCTCGGAGCTCGGCGTCCGCTACATCCTCGAAGGAAGCGTTCGCAAAGCCGGCCAGCGGGTCCGGATCAATGCCCAGCTGATCGACGCGACGACGGGCGGCCATGTCTGGGCCGACCGCTACGACCGCGACCTTACCGATATCTTCGAGATCCAGGACGAGATTACCGAAGCCATCGTCGAGCAGCTTCGCATCACTCTGCTCCCCAAGGAAAAGCAGGCGATCACCCAGGCCCAGACCAGCAATGTCGAGGCCTATAACTATTTCCTCAAGGGGCGGCACTTCTTCGCCAATCATACCAAGGTGCTACTGCGCCTTGCGCGGCAGATGTTCGTCCGGGCGACGGAGCTCGATCCGGGCTACGCCAGGGCCTATGCCGCGATCGCTGTCTGCGACGCGCGGCTCGCTTATTCCTATCGGGTCGACATCAAGGTCGACGACATTCTGGCCCTTGCCGAAAAGGCGATCGTCCTCGATCCAGCTGTGGCGGAGGCTTATGTCGCACGGGGCGTCGCTCTTGCCGGCACCGGAAAGCATGCCGAAGCGAAGGCCTCGTACGAACGCGCAATCCTGCTCGATCCGGCCAGCTTCGATGCGCACTTCGCCTACGGGCGCTATCTCATTGCGGTCGGAAAGCTGGAGAAGGCTATTCCGCACCTGCTCCGCGCGGCGGAGCTCGATCCCGATGATTGGCAAAGCCCGCTGGTGCTCGATTCCGTTTTCATGAAGCTTGGCCAGAAGGAAGAGGCCGACCGCTATTCGCTGCTGGGTGTCAAGCGCGCCGAAGAGGCGATGCGCAACCATCCGGAAAACAGCCGGCCGGCGCAACTCGGAGCGGCCGCGCTAGCGCGATTGGGCGAGACCGAACGCGCCCGCGAGTGGCTCGACCGCGCTTTGGTGCTCGACCCGGATGATCCGATCGTCAGCTACAACGCCGCCTGCACGTTCGCGCAGCTCGGCGATGTTGATCGGGCGATCGAGTCCCTCGAACGCTGGAGCGCCTCGAGCGCATGGGAAACCGAGAACTGGCTTCAGACCGACAATGACTTCGACTCGATCCGGTCCGATCCGCGGTTCGTCGCGCTGCTCGAAAAGGTCAACCAGCGCGGCCGGGTCAACGCATGATATCTGAAGGAGAATGCCGCTCGTGGAGCGTCGCCTCTCAGCGATACTAGCCGCCGATGTCGTCGGCTACAGCCGCCTGATGGGCGCAAACGAGGTCGGTACGCTGACCGCGCTCAAGGCGCATCGCACGGAGATGATCGACCCGTGCATCGCCCGAAACGGCGGGCGGATCGTCAAGCTGACCGGCGACGGCATGCTGATCGAATTCCCCAGCGTGGTGAGCGCCGTGGAATGTGCGTCGCACATCCAGCGCGAAATGCGCGGCCGCAATGCCGACGTCCCCGACGACCGGCGCATCGAATTTCGGATCGGGGTGAACCTCGGCGACGTGATCGTCGAGGATGGCGACATTTTCGGCGACGGGGTGAATGTCGCCGCGCGCCTCGAAAGCGTCGCCAAACCGGGCGGAGTCGCGGTGTCGAGCTCGGTCCGAGAGAATGTCGGCAACAAGCTCGACCTCATTTTCGAGGATATGGGCGACCAGGACTTGAAGAACATCGAATTCCCGGTTCGGGCCTACAACGTCGTGATCGGTGAAGGTCCGGCCAAGTCCAAGGGGCCGGTCGGCGGAGCAGAGTTAGAGGAGGCTGAGAAGCCCTCGATCGCCGTCCTGCCGTTCACCAACATGAGCGGCGACCCGGAGCAGGAGTTCTTTTCCGACGGGATCAGCGAGGACATCATCACCGATCTCAGCAAGGTATCGGGCCTGTTCGTGGTCGGCCGCAACACCAGCTTCACATACAAGGGCAAGGCGGTCCAGCTTCAGGACGTCGCGGCGGAACTCGGGGTCAAGTTCATCCTGGAAGGCAGCGTCCGCAAGGCGGGACAGCGCGTGCGTGTCACTGGCCAGCTGATCGACGGAGCAAGCGGTGGCCACCTGTGGGCGGATCGTTTCGATCGGGACCTGACCGACATCTTCGCCATTCAGGACGAGATTACGCAGACCATCGTCGAGCAGTTGAAGATCAAGCTGCTGCCCAAGGAAAAGAAGGCGATCGAGAAGAACCCGACCGTCAACGTCGAGGCCTATTCCTTCTTCCTCAAGGGCCGCCAGCTCTTCCATCACTCGACCAAGTCGTTCCTGATCCTCGCGCGGCAGATGTTCGCCAAGGCCGTCGAACTCGACCCGCATTACGCCCGTGCTTATGCAGGGATTGCGAACTGCGACTCTCGCTTGAGCGGCTGGTACAATCTGCCGATCGCATCCTGGGAGATTCTCGCCATTACCGAAAAGGCATTGGCGATCGATCCCAATCTCGCCGAAGCCCATGCGGCCAGCGGAGTGGCGCTTGCAAACAGCGGCAAGCGGGCGGAAGCCGCGGCCGCGTTCGAGCGCGCGCTCGTTCTCGATCCCAACAGCTTCGATGCGAACCTTTCGTTCGCCCGTTTCTGTGTGACCGAAGGCAAGCTCGATCGCGCCATCGCCTTGTTCACCCGCGCCCTAGAGATCCAGCCCGACGATTCGCAGCCGCCGTTGCTGATGCAGACCGTCCTGCGGTCGATGGGCAGGCTCGAAGAAGCCGAACGTTATGCCCGGCTAGGCGTCAAGCGCGCCGAGGAAACGCTTCGCGCCTATCCTGAATCGGCCCGGCCCGCGCAGGGCGCGGCGTGTGCGCTCGCCGCGCTGGGGGAAAAGGAAGCCGCGATGGCCATGATGGAGCGCGCCCTGGCAATCGATCCCGACGACAACAACGGCCGCTACAACGCCGCCTGCTGCTATGCTCAGCTGGGGGAAACCGACCGCGCGATCGACGTGCTTGAAATCTGGTCCAACGGGGTCGGCGGCGAACAGAAGAACTGGTTCATGGAAGATGCGGACCTGGATCCGATTCGCGATCACCCGCGTTACCCGGCGCTTCTCGCCAAGCTGGATCTGGTACCCGCAGCCTAATATTTGATTGCCGCTGTCACCTTGCGCAGCCAAGTGCGCGGAAGCAACCGGTGACCCTGGGCGCCGAGCTTGTTGATCAAGCCGGGAATGACCACGGCGCGGTTCGAGTCCAGCGCCTTCAATCCCGCCGCGACAACGTCCGAAGACTTGGCGCTCAACTTCTCGAACATGCCGTTGCCCTTAAAGCCCGCGACGTCGCCGAATTCGGTTGCCGTCGGCCCCGGGCAAAGCGCCGTCACCCGTACGCCGGACTTCGCCACTTCCTCATGCAGCGCCTCGGTAAACGACAGGACGAACGCCTTGGTGGCGAAATAGGTCGCCATCCCCGGCCCTGGCTGGAAGGCAGCGGTCGAAGCGAGGTTGAGGATCGCGCCGCTCCCGCGCGCGATCATTGCGGGGACCACGGCATGGCAAAGCTCCGCCAGAGTCCCGCAATTGAGGTCGATCATCTGCCGTTGCTTGGCGCTGTCGAGGTCGACGAACCGGCCCCACAGGCCGAACCCGGCATTATTGATCAGGCAGCCGACTTCTTCGCCATGCGCCGCGATGTCGGCCATCAGCCGCGCCGCCGCGCCCGGCTCGCCAAGGTCGATCGCCACGGCTCGCGAATTGCCGAGTTCGGCGGCGAGCGAATCAAGCCGGTCCTTGCGCCGGGCGGCAAGCACCAGCCGCTCCCCGCGCCCGGATAATTGGCGGGCGAAATCGACGCCAAGTCCCGCCGATGCGCCAGTGATCAGGGTAATGGCGGTCATTGTCGCTCCATGGTCTTTCGTCGCGTCTTGGCATATTCCGGTGCCGGGCAAAGGGGGAATTGGCAATGGTTTCGAGCGCCGGCGCTCCGGTCGATCCCCAGGCCCGCTCGCATTTCCTCGATGGCCTGCGCGGACTGGCCTTGTTGGGAATTCTGATCGTCAACATGGCGGCCTTCATCGGTTTTGGAATGAACGATGAGGCCGGGCGTGCCGCGGCCATCGCCTCGGCCTTCGACGATGTTGCGGAAGTGACGATGGAATGGCTCTTCATGGGCAAGTTCTACTCGATCTTTTCGCTCCTGTTCGGAATCGGCTTTGCCATCCAACTCGGCCGTCTCGAAGCACGCGGGGAAGGCGTGGGCCGTTACAGCCGGCGGCTCCTCGTCCTGTTCGCGATCGGCCTTGCCCACCTGCTGTTACTGTGGATCGGCGACATCGTCGCTCTCTACGCGCTTATGGGCATGGTCCTGCTGCTGTTTCGCAAGGCGTCTGACCGAGCGCTCCTGGCATGGGCGGTCGCGCTCTGGATGCTGCCGGTCGCCTGGTCGATCATGATCCACCTCGGCGGAATTGATCCGTCCAAACCGGTTTACCAGGCGGGCATGCGCGCGCTCGCATCGGTCGGAATAGACCCCAACTCCGCCCCGTTGCCATATTATCGCGACCATAATTATCTGGAGCAACTCGCGGTTCATCCCCCGAGGTGCTCTTTCGCATTGGCGACCTTGTCTACCAGATGCGCTTCTCAAAGGTGCTGGCGATGTTCCTTGTCGGCCTGTGGGTCGGGCGTCGCGCCATCTACGCCGATCCCGCCGCGCATCGGGCGTTCCTGCGGAGGGTCGCGACGATCGGTCTTGGCGCTGGCCTTCCGCTGGCCTTCGCCCGGGCCGCTGTCGACCTGGGCGCGCCGGAAACTCCCGCGACCCTCGTCTTAGCCGAAGCGCTGTACTGTCTTTCGACGCCCACATTGGCGCTCGGCTATGCGGCTGGTGCCGCCCTGTTATGGGCCAATGGCCGCCAACGCCTGCTGGAATGGGCCGCGCCCGCAGGGCGGATGGCGCTGACCAACTATCTGATGCAGACCATCCTTCAGAGCCTGATATTCTACGGTTGGGGGCTGGCCCTGACCGGGAAGTTCGGCCTGGTCTTCATCTATCCGTTCGCGCTGGCGCTTTTTGCTTTTCAGGTGACCTACAGCCGCCGGTGGCTTGCACATTATCGCTTCGGCCCAGTCGAATGGGTCTGGCGCTCGCTCACCTACGGCAAGCGCCAGCCCATGATTCGCGAGCTGGTTTAGGCGACTGTCGCCTTTTCGATCCGGCCCGGTTGGGGAACCGGCTCGCCCGTCGGCAGGGCATCGACATATTCCATGCCACTCTCGACCTCACCCCACACCGTATACTGGCGATCGAGGAAGCGGGCGTCATCGAAGCAGATAAAGAACTGGCTGTTGGCGCTGTCCGGACTGGCGGCTCGGGCCATCGAGCAGGTGCCGCGAACGTGCGGGGCGCTATTGAACTCGGCCTTTAGGTCGGGGAGGTCGCTGCCGCCCATTCCGGTGCCCGTCGGGTCGCCGCCCTGGGCCATGAAGCCCGGGATCACCCGGTGAAAGACGACCCCGTCGTAAAAACCGTCCTTGGCGAGTCCGGCGATGCGCTCGACATGGCCCGGGGCGAGGTCGGGGCGAAGCTTGATGACGACGTCGCCGCCAGTCGAAAGGGTGAGAGTCAGTGTGTCGGCCATGCCAATGTCTCCTGGGGAAGTTGGCGGCCATGTAGGCGGCTCGCCCCGCTTGCGCCAGAGCAATCCGGGCCATAGGAGGGGCGCGCTCTGGCGTAAGGGGAAGGCAAATGGTCGACAGCGAGAACATCGCCGCCCAATCCCTCACCGCCACTGCCGAGCCTCCCATCGACCCGATCAAGGACGAGGAAGACCGGCTTCACCATGACTTTGTCGGTCGCGTTCTCGATGCCGTCGCGGCCGGCGACAATGAGACCGCCAAGGCGCTGGTCGAGCCGCTGCATCCCGCCGACGTTGCCGACCTTATCGAACTGGCCCGCTCCGACGAGCGCGAAGGCCTGGTCGCCGCGCTAGCCGACATCGTCGATGCCGACGTCTATGCCGAGCTTAACGAGCACGTCCGCGAGACGCTTCTCGAGGAAATGGAGCCGGCAAAGCTCGCCGAGCTGGCCGGTGAGCTCGATACCGACGACGCCGTCGCGCTTATCGAGGATCTCGACTTTGCCGAGCAGCGCGCCGTGCTCTCGGCGATGGAGCCTGACGACCGCGCGGCGGTCGAGGAAGCGCTAAGCTACGGCGAGGAGACGGCAGGTCGCCTCATGCAGCGCGACCTCATCGCCGTGCCGGAGCATTGGACGGTCGGCGCTGTGATCGATTACCTCCGCTCGTCAAAGGATCTGGCGACGGATTTCTGGGAAGTGTTCGTCGTCTCGCCCGACCACCACCCCGTCGGCACCTGCAAATTGTCGTCGATACTCCGTTCGCCGCGTTCCGTGCGGATCAGCGAGGTCATGACGGAGAAGCAGACCCTCATCCCTGTCGACATGGACCAGGAAGAGGTCGCGCTGAAATTCCAGAAATATGCGTTGATCTCCGCCGCGGTGGTCGACCCCAACGGCCGGCTGGTCGGCATGATCACCGTCGACGACATCGTTCACATCGTCGAGGAAGAAGCGAGCGAGGACGCACTGCTCCTCTCAGGCGCGGGCGATGGCGACATCAACGAGCCGATCGTCGACACCTACAAGGATCGGGTCCGCTGGCTGGCGGCAAATCTTCTCACCGCACTGGTCGCTGCTGCCATCATCAGCCGCTTCGAGGAATCGATCGAACGGATGGCGGTTCTTGCGGCGCTGATGCCGATCGTCGCCGGTGTCGGCGGCAATGCCGGCACGCAGACGCTCGCCGTTACCGTCCGTGCCATCGCCACCAACCAGCTCACGGGGTCGAACCATTGGCGCTCCGTGTGGCGCGAGATCCGGGTGGCGGTCATGAACGGCCTGACGATTGCCTTGCTCATCGGCGTCGGGGTGACCGTCTTTCTCGGCAGCGCCGGACTCGGCGCGGTCATCGCAGCGGCAATGCTGACCAACATCGTCATTGCCGGCCTTGCTGGCGTGCTTGTCCCGCTGGGGCTCGAACGTGCCGGCGCCGACCCGGCCGTAGCAAGCAGCGTGTTCGTCACCATGGTCACCGATTCGATGGGCTTCCTGGTGTTCCTCGGCCTTGCCACCTGGGTCGGATTGGGAACTTGAAACCCGAAGGCTGCTTGGCCAGTTAGTCCTGAAACCCCTCCCTTTGGGGTAAGGGTGTATGGGAAGACTGTGCCGCTTCATCTCACCAAGGTCGCCGTCGCCTGTGCGAGCATCGACGCGCTCAAGAAACGCGTCGCCCGGCGGGTGACGCAGGGTGGCGAGGTGCGCGTTCCAACGCGGATGCGGCCGAAACGGGCGAACGAATTGATTGGCGGGTCGCTTCACTGGATCATCAAGCACCGCATCGTCGCCCGCCAGCAGATCCTTCGCCTCGACGACCGCAAAGACGGGCGGATCGACATCGTCTGCGACAGCGAGCTGGTCATCCTCTCGCCAGTTCCCAGGCGCGCGCATCAGGGCTGGCGCTATTTCGAGATGGATGAGGAAGCTGCGCCGGACGACAGCGGCATCGGCGAGCTTCCGCCGGCGCTTTACGGCAAGCTTAGAAGTCTCTCGCTGGTTTAGCGCGCCTGGCTCTTGCATCCGCTGACCGTGGCCGACCCCTGGACGGAAAGCGTGCAGGCCGGGTTGCCGCCAAGGGTAACGGTGCCAACCCCGACGGCATTGACCTTCGCAGTGTCGGTGGCGGCGACCTTGACCACCGCCGGGCCCTCGGCGCCGATGACAGCGTCCTTGACGGTGAATTGCTCGGCATCCAGCGAGGAAATGCCGCGGACCATTAAGGTCGCCCGGCCCGCTTTTCCGGCAAGCCGCGCGCTGGCCGTGCCGGCGAGGGAGAGGTTGAACTGATCGACCTCGACATCGTCGATCGCAATCGATCCCGCGCCCTGCGCTGCGGCATCGAACTTCAGGCCTTCGACACGGTTGATGGTCATCGCTCCGCCGCCGTTGACCGTTGCCGCGCTTAGCTCGTGCGTACCGACCCGAACTTCGACAGGCCCGTCCCCTTCGCCCGGGTAGCCGCCCCATCCCGAAGAATTATTGACCTTGATGACCAGCGTACGCCCTTCGACCCGGAGCGACAGCTTATCGATCGCGCGGCCGCTTCCGATCGCCTTGGCATAGGGCGCCACCCCGGTCGTCAGCGTCACCCGGTAGCCTCCGTCGACACGGACCCGGTCGAAACCGCTGACCCCGAAATTGCGTTCGGCGGCCGACGCCGGGACGGCGGTCATTGCGGCAGATGCCAGTGCGGCGAGAATGATGCGGTTCATGGCCGCCACTCTCGCCGCGACATGGTTAAGAACGTCTTACGATCAGTTGCAGCGGACGTTGCCGCTGCCGGCCTTGCTAATGTTGCACTTGGCGCCGCCGCCGAGCTCGACGTCGCCGGAGCCCATGATGCTGACATCCGCCGTCTCGGTGGCATTGGCCCGTACGTTGCCGGATCCGGCGATCGAGATGTCGGCGGTCCTGGCGGTCAGCCCGGCAAGGTTGACATCACCCGAGCCGGCGATGTCGACTTCCAGGGCATCGACCTTGCCGGAGCCGGTAAACGCGCCCGATCCGGCGATCTCCACGGCGGTCTTGCCGCCGCTGAACGCTGCCACGCCGATCGATCCGGATCCCGCCACCTCGCCGGCAAAGTCGCCATCGACCTTGTCCACCGAAACGTCCCCGGAGCCGGCGATAGATGCGCCGCGAAGGGCCACGACGTTGACCGCGAAGCGCGCCTTGCCGCGGTTCCAGTTGAACCGGACACCCTTGTGCTTCTTGGGACGAATGACGAGCTCGCCGTTCTCCACCAGCACGTCCGTTTCATCAAGAAGATTGGCGCCGCCGCTGGCCGCCACCTGCGTATCGCCGCTAGTCGTAACCGCGACGTCATAGGGGCCGGCGACGGAAATGCGGTCGAACTGGCCGACCGGGTAGTTGCGGCTGGTTTCCGGTCCGGCGTCGCGGGTCTCGGTCTTTCCTCCGACGTGGCAGCCGGCAAGCGCCAAGGCGGTCGTGACGGACAGGATGGCAATACGGGTCATTCAATCCTCCTCGAAGCGTGTTGCCGAACTAATACACCAAGGCGCGGGTCTGCGCAAACGAAAAGGGCGCCCCTTTCGGAGCGCCCTTCGCGTGACACCACGTCAGCCTAAGTCTTAGGCGTCTTCTGTCTTCTTGTGATGAATGACAGCGGCCTTGTTCAGAATCTCGAGAAGCTTGGCCAGCGCCGCCTTCTCGTCGGTCTTCTCCATCGCGGCGAGTTCGCGCGCCAGGCGCGAAGAAGCGGCTTCGAAGATCTGCCGTTCGGAGTAGCTCTGCTCGGGCGCGTCGTCGGGGCGGAACAGGTCGCGGACGACTTCGGCGATCAGGGTCAGCTCGCCGGAGTTGATCTTCGCTTCATATTCCTGCGCGCGGCGCGACCACATGGTGCGCTTGACCTTGGGCTTGCCCTTCAGCGTTTCGAGCGCGTCCTTCATCGCCTTGTCGCTCGACAGCTTGCGCATGCCGACCGAATCCGCCTTTGCGACGGGAACCCGAAGGGTCATCTTTTCCTTCTCGAACCGCAGCACGTAGAGGTCCAGCGCGGTGCCGGCGATCTCGGTGCTCTGGAGTTCGACGACACGGCCGACTCCATGCTTGGGGTACACCACGTAATCGCCCACATCGAAGCTCAATGCCTTCGCTGCCATCAATTCACCTTTCTAAAGCCGGACGGGCAATGAACTCTTTCGACGCCGGACGCCCCCCAGTTGGCATGCGGCCGAGTTCCCCATCCTGATCGGAAAACCTGCACATTTCGGGCCGCTGCATCCCAGCACCGGCCCTCACGTGCGATTCTATAACATGTTTGTGACTAAATCTCCAGTCCCAGCTGCTTCGGGCCTTCCTCTTCCGACATCAACGCATGAAGGCTCATTCCGATCAATCGCACGCCTTTCCGTACCGGCAGCAGCCCGGCGAGCAGCTCCTCGCCGGCCGCCGTGAAAGCTTCTTCGTCGGGCACCGGGCGGGTGTAGCTTTTCGACCGCGTGACCAATGTGAAATCGGCATATTTGACCTTCAAGGTCACGGTTCGTCCGGCAACCTGGGCGCGAGCAATTCGCTGCCACGCCAGTCCGGCCACCCGCCGCACTTCGCGGCGCAGGTCCGCCTCATCGCTGTAATCCGTGTCGAACGTCCGCTCTGCGCTGACCGATTTGTACGGCCGGTCTGGCCTGACCTCGCGTTCGTCGATCCCGCGCGCGATCTGGTAATACCATCGCCCGCTGCTTCCGAAATGCGCCTCGAGTTCGAGTAGGCTCCATGCGGCGAGATCGGCGCCGGTGTGGATACCAAGGCGCTCCATCTTCGTGGCGGTTTTGGGTCCGACGCCATGGAAGCGGGCGACGGGCAGGGTAGCGACAAACGCCGGGCCTTTTCCCGGCGGAATGACGCACAGCCCGTCGGGCTTGTTCTGGTCGCTCGCCAGCTTGGCGATGAACTTGCAATAGCTGACGCCAGCGCTTGCGGTGAGGCCGGTCTCGGCATTGATTCGCGCTCGGATTTCCTCGGCGATGGCCCTTGCGCTGCCCAGCCCCTTGCGGTCCTCGCTGACGTCGAGATAGGCCTCGTCCAGGCTCAAGGGCTCGACCAGGTCGGTGTAATCGGCGAAGATTTCGCGAACCTGCCAGCTTACCGCCTTGTAGACGTCGAAGCGGGGTTTCACGAACACCAGATCGGGGCAGCGCCGTTTCGCGGTGACCGACGGCATGGCCGAGCGGACGCCATACTTTCGCGCTTCGTAGCTCGCCGCCGCTACGACTCCGCGGTGGCCGCCCCCGACCGCGACGGGTTTGCCGCGGAGGGCCGGATCGTCGCGCTGTTCGACCGACGCGTAGAAGGCGTCCATGTCGACGTGGATGATCTTGCGGGGCGTCGCATCGCTCACAGCCGATCGCCTAGCTTGGCACGGGCTTCAAGTCATGCTTAAGGGCGCGCAAACCCGCTCCCCCGAAGGACCGACATGAATATCCACGAATATCAGGCCAAGGATTTGCTCGCGAAATTCGGCGTTCCGGTGCCGGCCGGCTTCGCTGCGATGAGCGTTGACGAGGCAGTTGCCGCGGCCGGCAAGCTCCCCGGTCCGTTGTGGGTGGTCAAGTCGCAGATCCACGCCGGCGGGCGCGGGAAGGGCAAGTTCAAGGAGCTGGGGCCCGACTCGAAAGGCGGCGTTCGCCTCGCCCATTCGATCGACGAAGTGCGCGCCCATTCGGAAGAGATGCTCGGAAAGACCCTCGTCACGGTGCAGACCGGGCCGGACGGGAAGCAGGTTCAGCGGCTCTACATCACCGACGGCGTCGACATCGAAAAGGAGTTCTACCTGGCACTGCTGGTCGACCGCGAAAGCGGCCGAATCGCCGTCGTCGCCTCGACCGAGGGCGGAATGAACATCGAGGATGTCGCCCACGACACGCCTGAAAAGATCGCGACGATCACCATCGACCCGGCGACCGGGCTGATGCCGCACCACGGCCGCTCAGTTGCCGCCGCACTCGACCTTTCCGGCGATCTCGCCAAGCAGGCCGCCTTCGTCCTCGCCAAGCTTTACGACGCCTTCATTGGCACTGATGCCTCGCAGATCGAGATCAACCCGCTAGCGATCACCGATGGCGGCAAGCTGATGGTTCTCGATGCCAAGGTCGGCTTCGACTCCAACGCCATGTTCCGCCACAAGGACTTGGCCGAGCTTCGCGACCTCACCGAGGAAGACGCGCACGAAATCGAGGCCTCGAAATACGACCTCGCCTACATCAAGCTCGATGGCGACATCGGCTGCATGGTCAATGGCGCCGGCCTCGCCATGGCGACGATGGACATCATCAAGCTTTCGGGCGGCGAGCCTGCCAACTTCCTCGACGTCGGCGGCGGCGCCTCCAAGGAAAAGGTCACCGCGGCGTTCAAAATCATTCTTTCGGACCCGGCGGTGAAAGGCATTCTCGTCAACATCTTCGGCGGGATCATGCGCTGCGACACGATCGCCGAAGGCATCGTCGCCGCGGCCCGTGAAGTGAAGCTGGAAGACCCTTTGGTCGTCCGGCTGGAAGGCACCAATGTCGAGCTCGGCAAGAAAATCCTGTCCGAGTCCGGCCTGAAGATCGTCGCTGCCGACGACCTTGGCGATGCCGCCAAGAAGATCGTCGAAGAGGTCAGGAAAGCCGCCTGAGGCTTAGGAGAACCCCATGAAGCTGCTCGTCGCCGTCAAGCGAGTCATCGATTACAACGTCAAGCCGCGGGTCAAGATGGATGGCTCGGGCGTCGACCTCGCCAACGTCAAGATGTCGATGAACCCGTTCGACGAGATCGCGGTCGAGGAGGCGATCCGCCTCAAGGAAAAGGGCGCAGCGACCGAAATCGTCGCCGTGTCGATCGGCCCGGCCAAGGCGCAGGAGACGCTTCGCACAGCGCTCGCCATGGGCGCCGACCGCGCGATCCTCGTCCAGACCGAGGAAGAGGTCGAACCGCTCGCCGTCGCCAAAATCCTGAAAGGGATCGTCGATGAGGAACAGCCCGGCCTCGTCATCATGGGCAAGCAGGCGATCGACGACGATTCGAACCAGACCGGCCAAATGCTCGGCGCCCTGCTCGGTTGGCCGCAAGGCACCTTCGCCTCGAAGGTCGAGCTCTCCGGAAGCGACGTCAGCGTCACCCGCGAAATCGACGGCGGCCTCGAGACAGTGAAGCTCGCCACTCCGGCAATCGTCACCACCGATCTTCGCCTCAATGAGCCGCGCTACGCCTCGCTCCCGAACATCATGAAGGCCAAGTCGAAGCCGCTCGCCACCAAGTCGCCCGGCGATTTCGGCGTTGACGTCAAGCCGCGCCTTGAGACGCTGAAGGTTACCGAACCGTCGAAGCGCCAGGCCGGCGTCAAGGTCGGCTCGGTCGATGAACTGGTCGACAAACTCAAGGCGCTGGGAGTTGCCAAATGAAGACGCTCGTTCTCGTCGAACATGACGGCTCGTCCATCAAGGACGCGACCCTCGCAACCGTCACCGCCGCCTCGAAGCTTGGCGAAGTCCATTTGCTCGTCGCCGGTTCCGGCGTCGGGACGGTCGCCGAAGCGGCTGCCAAAATCGCCGGAGTCGGCAAGGTCCATGTCGCCGACGGCGCCCACCTCGCGCATCAGTTGGCCGAAGATGTCGCGCCGGTCGCCGCCGCGCTGATGGCCGATCACGATGCGTTGCTCGCCCCGGCCACCACCTACGGCAAGAACATCGCGCCGCGCGTCGCTGCCCTGCTCGACGTCATGCAGATTTCGGACATCCTGTCGGTCGAGGGCGAGGACACGTTCACCCGTCCGATCTACGCCGGCAATGCCATTGCCACGGTCAAGACGAAGGATTCGAAAAAGGTCATCACCGTTCGCGGTACGGCGTTCCAAAAGGCTGCTGCCGACGGCGGCAATGGCACGGTCGAGGCTGTCGACGCCGGAAGCGCAACGGGCAAGTCGAGCTTCGTCGGCGCCGAGCTGTCGAAGTCGGAACGGCCGGAGCTAACCAGCGCCAAGGTCATCGTTTCGGGGGGCCGCGCTTTCGGCTCCAGCGAGGATTTCCACAAGCTGCTCGACCCGCTCGCCGACAAGCTTGGCGCTGCGGTTGGCGCGTCGCGTGCAGCGGTCGATGCGGGCTATGCCCCGAACGACTACCAGGTCGGGCAGACCGGCAAAATCGTCGCACCGGAAGTCTATGTCGCGATCGGTATCTCCGGCGCCATCCAGCACCTTGCCGGCATGAAGGATTCGAAGGTCATCATCGCCATCAACAAGGATGAGGAAGCGCCGATCTTCCAGGTGGCGGACGTCGGACTGGTCGGCGACCTGTTCAAGATTGTCCCGGAGCTGACCGAGAAGCTTTAGGCGCCCTTGTCGTCGGAGAAGGCGCGGATAGTTGCGTCGACCTCATCGGCGAGCAGTGAATCCGCGCCATCGCGCTGGTCGGCGCCGAAAATTTCAGCCGCCTCTTCCTCGTCTGCGATGTCTCGCTCGGCCGCGGACGTCAGGCGCAGGACCGCGAAGCCGGCAAATGCTGCTGCGATGGAACCTGCAAGCGTGCCAAGCTTGGCTTGGTCGATCAGCTCGGCATTGCCGGGGAAAGCCAGAGCACCGATGAACAGGCTCATCGTAAAGCCGATCCCGCACAATATCGCAGCGCCATAGATTTGCGGCCAGCTCGCGCCCACGGGCCGGCTCGCCAGCCCGGCGCGCACCGCGAGCCAGACGGCCCCGAAAATGCCTAGCTGCTTGCCTATGAACAGGCCCAGCGCAACGGCCAGAGGAAGGGGCTGCAACAGCGTTTGCGTCCCGCCGGTCAGGTGCACGCCGGCTGAAGCGAAGCCGAACAGCGGCACGATGCCGAACATCACCCACGGGTGAATCCGGTGTTCCAGCACTTTCAGCGGCGAGCGACCTTCGCCTTTCGCAAGCGGCACGGTCAGCGCCGCGAGCACGCCGGCGATGGTGGCGTGAACGCCGCTCGCCAGCACCAGCCACCACAAGATCGCGAAGCCGATCATATACGGCCACAGCTTGCGAACTCCGAATTGGCCCATCGCCGCCATGCCCGCCGTCAACGCCAGCGCCCCGCCCAGCGCCATGACATTGAGGTCGCCGGTGTAGAAAATAGCGATGACCAGCACCGCGCCGATGTCGTCGACGATGGCGATTGCGACCAGCAGCAGCTTGATCGAAGCTGGAGCGTGCGGGCCGAGAAGCGCGAGTACTCCGATCGCAAAGGCGATGTCGGTCGCCGCCGGGATCGCCCAGCCATTGACCAGCGCCGGGTCGCCACCCGACACACCCAGGTAGACGAGGGCCGGAACCGCCATTCCGGCGATGGCCGCGATGATCGGCAGCCGCCGCTGCGCCGGGGTCGCGAGCGCGCCGTCATACCATTCGCGCTTCACCTCCAGCCCGACGAGCAGGAAGAAGATCGCCATCAACCCGTCGGCGATCCAGTAGTGGACCGACATCTGGCCGAAGCGCGGCATCACCGGCCCGATCTTGGTCTCCAGCAGGTGATGGTAGGTGTCGAAGAATGGGGAATTGGCGATAACCAGCGCAAGCCCCGCGGCCGCAATCAGCATCAGCCCCGCGGCGCGTTCCATTGCGCGCTGTTTTGCCAGGTCGGTCGCCATCGCCGCCTGCTATCCTTTCTGGCCAATCCGGTCGACCCCGCCATTGCCGGGTTTCGCATTCGGGCGTAGCCTTCGGCATATGGTCAAGTTTGTGCTCCTCGCCTGTTCGGCAGGCACATTGCTCGCCGCCCCGCTCCGCGCCCAGCCCGCCTCGGTCGCTTCCCCGGATGAACCGCCACTGGCGGCTCCGGTCGCCATCGATCCCTGCACGATGGTCAATCCGGACGAGATTACCGTCTGCGCCGTGCGCAATCAGAAGGACCGTTATCGGATCGATCCCGGCGTGCTCGGCGCCGACCGCGCGGCCAATGCCAATCCGCGGCCCGAACAGAAGCTTGCGCCCAAGGAAGCATGCCCGCCGCACGGTCCGATTTGCTCGGGGCAGGGCGCCGTCCCGATCAGTGCGATCGCCATCGCCGCCGCCAAGACCGCCCTCCTTGCCGCCAACGGCGGGGACTGGCGCGAGGGCCTCGGACTGACCGACGACGAGGATTACGAAGCCTATCGCCTGGCCAAGGCGAAGGAAGAGCGGCGCCGCCGGGAACGCAAGGTCCGTGTCGGCATCGGCGTTTCGGGCAACTGACGGCTGACGCACAGTTGGACGACGCGATCCTGGTCATCGACGAAGGCACGACGAGCACGCGGGCGATGCTCGTCGGCAGCGAGGGGCAGTGCGGTCCGGCGGCGCAGCACGAGCTCAGCGCCAGCTGGCCCCGACCGGCCTGGGTCGAGCACGACGCGGACGAAATCTGGCGGCTGTCGCTGAAGGCCGCGCGGACGGCCGCCTCTGCTTCGCCCGACAGCATCCGCACCATCGGCATCAGCAACCAGCGCGAGACCATCGTCTTCTGGGACCGCAAGACGGGCGAGCCCCTAGCGCCGGCCATCGTCTGGCAGGATCGGCGAACCGCCGATCTGTGCGCCGGCCTTCGCGAGGCTGGTCATGAACCAGCCATCCAGCAGAAGACCGGTCTTCTGCTCGATCCTTATTTCAGCGCTACGAAGATTGCCTGGGCATTGGATCATTGGCCGCAGCTTCGCGCCGCTGGCGACCGCCTCGCCATCGGCACGATCGACAGCTGGCTGGTCTTCAAGCTGACCGGCGGGCTCCATCTCACCGACGCGACCAACGCCTCGCGCACCCTGTTGATGGATCTCAAGGGCGGCTGGGACGAGGGGCTGTGCGACCTGTTCGGCGTGCCGCGCGGCGCACTTCCGGAAATCGTCGACAGCGCCGGCACGCTCGCGGCAACCGATCCCGCCTTGTTCGGGCGTCAAATTCCGATTTGCGGGATCGCCGGGGACCAGCAGGCCGCCGCCATCGGCCAGGACTGCCTTGCGCCGGGCGATACCAAGGCGACCTTCGGCACGGGCGCCTTCATCCTTACGCATTGCGGCACTGTGCCTCCCTGCTCGGCCAACCGGCTGCTGTCGACGGTCGCGTGGCAGATCGACGGCAAGCGCGCCTACGCCCTCGAAGGCTCATTGTTCGTCGCCGGCCAAGTCGTGTCGTGGCTGCGCGATTCGCTCGGCCTGATCGCCCGATCGGCCGAGACTGCCGCGCTGGCCACGTCCGTTCCGGGCAGTGAAGGTGTTCGGTTTGTCCCCGCCTTCGCCGGTCTCGGCGCGCCGCATTGGCAGCCGGATGCCCGCGCCGCGATCCTCGGGCTTACGCTCGGCACCGGCAAGGCGCACATCGTGCGTGCCGCTCTGGAAGGCGTTGCGAATCAGGGGGCGGAGCTCCAGCGCGCCTTTGCCTCCGACGGCGCCATATGGTCGAGACTTCGGATCGATGGCGGAATGGCGGCCAACGACTTTCTTGCACAGGACCTTGCCGATCTGCTCGCACTGCCGGTCGAACGCCCGGCCAATGTCGAAAGCACCGCTCTCGGCGCGGCGATGCTCGCTGCTGCCGGATGCGGCCTTTACGGCAGCTTGCGCGAAGCCGCCGACGCCATGGGAAGCCCTCTAAGGCGCTTCGATCCCGGGATGCCGGAGCAGGCGCGTTCAAGGCGCATCGCTGAGTGGGACAGGGCCGTCGCCGCGGTACAACGTCTAGGACAAGTGTAGAGTCAGCTTTCGACCCATTGCTGCCATTCGCGAGCCCTGAGTTTGCTAATGACCGTTCGGGTGCCGCCAGTGACTAGAGTTCAAGGGAGCTGTGCGATAATCTCGTCTCATGGCGAACAAACCGAAGTCCCAACACGACAAGTTTGATCCGGAGAAGCACGCCGCGATGAAGCAGGCGCTTCGGGATAAGGATAGGGAAGACCTTCGGCTCGGTCGCGCGACGGCTGGGGAGATCCATAAGCGCAATCTCTTCTTGGGATGTGTCGACATGAGCCGCGCCAAAATTGTTCACTACGGACCTGGCTCTGAGCCCAGAAGCAACGTGCGCTCAAAGAAGTAGGTCGGTGCGATTTGATCGGTTGAGCACCGTTCGCTGATGGAAGGTTTCGACAACCTGCCATGTCCGCTTTCGACCCATTGCTGACATTAAGACATCGGTTGTGATCCCACCTAAGTTCGCAAATCCTCCAGCAGCTTCTTGCCAAAACCATAGCTCGCCGCAGCAAGTACCATCGCAAATAGGCCGTGAATGAGAAGCACCACAACGAACCAAACTGGCGTGGCTGAAGTTACCACCCAGTGCGCTGCTCGTATCGGGACTTCAACCTGTCCAGTTCTCAGTCCTTCAATCAGCCGGATGAGAGAATAACCGGTCAGGGCGACACAAAATGTGACGCGAACAACTCCGGCTACCTTTGGGCCAAGGGGCGTATGCTTTCGATAACGCTTTTCTACTTTCATTCTCAGCGCGATAGCGGGCCGGGCTTTCCCAACCCCTAACATGTCATGTCACCTGTCGACCCATTGCAGACATTAGCTCTCTACCTCACGCGTACGGTCAGCGGACAAACTCCCGCGACTTTCGAAAACGAGGAACCACGCGCCGCCGCCCCAGAATCCGTTGGTCGCGCCGACGGCGGCGAAAAACCACATGGCGGTTGAGCCAAAGAGAAAGCCCGGAAAGTCCCGCACAAGGTAGGCAAAGGAACTGCCCACGACCGCGCCGATGACGGTGCCTACGCTCAAGAAGTAGAGAAGCCCCCGACGTTTCAGAACCCGCAATGCCAGAATGAACGGCGTGGCTAGAAGGAAGCCTGCGCTCACGAGAGCAAGCATACCCAGCAAGAAGCGAAATCCCCGAATCGGATCGCCGAACATAGCGCCCACCAACAGGGGAAATGGAGCAGCAGTAAGAAGCGTGAATGCCGCTAACCGCAGGATCATGTTTGTCCATTTTTTCAGGATCATCGGCTCGCCAGTCCCCCGGACTGGCTGTGCGGCCCTTCGCTGCGCTACGGGATCGCAACTTTCCGAAATGTCCCCCGGACATTTCGAATTTGCAATGGTGCCCAGGGACGGGATCGAACCGCCGACACTGCGATTTTCAGTCGCATGCTCTACCAACTGAGCTACCTGGGCCCACGTCTTCGGCCGGTCGGCCGGAAGGGCGTTGCGGGCGTCTAGCTTCCGTGCCCGTCGCTGTCCAGCCCGTCCGTCGCGGCTGGCGGGCCGGGGATGCGATAGCCGTCGCCGAGCCACTTCAGAAGGTCGCGATCCTTGCATCCGCGGCTGCAGAACGGTTGATTTGCGGCGCTCGGCGGCTTGCCGCAAACCGGGCAGTCTTTAGGCTTTTTCGGCATAGGCCGCGGACATGGCGAGCGAAGGCTCGGCGCGCAAGGTCACGCTTCCGCCCACAGTTCGGGAAAGCCGCTCGAGCCAGCCCGGCCTTCCTTCGAGGACGGCAATGAGCGCCGGATGTCCGACTAGGCGGATTGCCCCCACCTCCCGGCTTGCCCGCCGCAACAATGCACGCGCCTCGAAGGCGGCGCGGTCGTCCGCCAGTTCAATCAGCGACGCCCGGCGGCGCGGCCGCACGACCTGCACGAAGCCAAAGCCGTTCATTGCCGTTCGCTCGAACGGCTTTTCCAGATAATCGTCGAGGATGGCGTCGATCTGGGCGCGCGCGCCTTTGTCTCTCAAGGTCGGGAAATCGATGCCCACCGACCCGCCGATGTCGAGGCGGCGGACTGCCCGCGCCGCAGCCCAAGCGGCCATCTGGCTGAGCTTGTCGGGGACCAGCCAGCCGTCGACGTCGATCATCGTCATCGCCGCCGTCGGCTCGATGCGCAGCTCGCCGCCGTCGAAGCGGACATGTCCCTCACGCGCTTCCTCCATAAGCTCGTCCCAACCGTCGATCCGGCCTGGCCGCCCATCAGCCAGCGGCGGCGCCTCGCGGGGGTCTCGTCGGCCCGCCGCGCAAGCCCCAGCTTCCACGGCTCGCTTCCGCCCAGGGCCTCGCGGGTCACTTCCACGAACAGCCGACCGCCTTCGCTGACCCCGCTAATTCCGCGTGGCAGCAAGAAGCGCTCGCCGTTTGCCTCGACCGTGACGCGCGGTGCGACCGCGACCAACTTCGCTTCGAGCACCGTTCCCGCAGGTGTCACGCCCTCGCGCCGAACCCGCGCCTCGACGATTTCGTCATTCTGGATCAGCGCGGCGCGGGTCTCGCCGATACCATACTCGATCACCCACTCAGGCAATGTCGTAGCCCGCGCTTTTCAGCAGAAGCCGCGTTTCGGCGAGCGGCAGGCCGACGACGTTGGAATAGCTTCCGGCGATGTGACGGACATACACTTCGCCATAGCCCTGCAGCGCATAGCCGCCGGCCTTGCCGCGCCACTCGCCATGGCTGGCGTAATAGTCGATTTCCTCCGCCGACAGCCGCTTCATCGCGATCGTCGTCTCGACCAGCCGGCTGCGGATCCCGCCGCCGGGAATCGCCAGCGCCACCCCGGTCATTACCCGGTGGCGGCGGCCGCTGAGCAGCGCCATGCACCTTCGCAGCGTCGCTTCGTCCTCGACCTTTGGCAGGATCCGGCGGCCGACGGCCACGACCGTGTCAGCTGCGAGCACCAGCGAATCCGGATGCCGCGATTCCACTGCCGACGCCTTTTCCTCGGCGAGGCGGATGGCGTGCACGCGCGGAAGCTCCCCCTTCGGCACGCTCTCGTCGATGTCGGCGGGATCGATCGAGTCCGGGACGACTCCAATTCGCTCCAGCAGGTCGAGGCGGCGCGGGCTCGCCGAGGCGAGGATTAGGCGCATCAGTCGGGTGTCGGTTCAGTCAACGGCGCGATCAGGCCGCGCTTGGGCCCGGGCCTTGGCCTGGACCACCACGGCCCGGCATGAAGCGGTAGGTGATGCGGCCCTTGGTTAGGTCATAGGGCGTCAGCTCGACCAGCACCTCGTCCCCAGTCAGGACGCGGATTCTGTTCTTGCGCATCTTTCCGGCCGTGTGGCCCAGGATTTCGTGGCCATTCTCCAGCTCGACGCGGAACATCGCATTGGGCAGCAATTCCACCACCCGTCCGCGCATCTCGAGAAGTTCTTCCTTGGCCATTCTTATCCTTGGTTGCTTTTGAAAAGGGTGCGGCTCTTTAGCCGCGACAAGCCCATATGAAAAGGCGGGGCCGAAACCCCCGCCTCCCCAATTCATTTACTGCCGCTTTCAGACCGCGCCGTGACCGGCGAGGGCCGCGAGCAACAGCAGTGCGACGATATTGGTGATCTTGATCATCGGGTTCACCGCCGGGCCCGCCGTATCCTTGTACGGGTCGCCCACGGTGTCGCCGGTGACCGCGGCCTTGTGAGCCTCCGATCCCTTGCCGCCGAAATTGCCGTCCTCAATATACTTCTTGGCATTGTCCCAAGCGCCGCCGCCCGACGTCATCGAGATGGCGACGAACAGGCCGGATACGATCACGCCGAGCAGCAATGCGCCGGTCGCGGCGAGACCGTTCTCACGGCCGGCGACAGCGCCGATCACGAAGAACACGACGATCGGTGCGAGAACCGGAAGCAGCGAGGGGATGATCATCTCGCGGATCGCGGCCTTGGTAACGAGGTCGACGGTCCGGGCATAGTTCGGACGGGACGAGCCATCCATGATGCCGGGGTTGTCGCGGAACTGGCCGCGCACTTCCTCGACCACCGCGCCGCCGGCGCGGCCGACGGCGGTCATGCCCATCGCGCCGAACAGGTACGGAAGTAACGCGCCCAGCAGCAGGCCGACGATGACGTACGGGTTGGACAGGCTGAACAGCGCATTGAGATCGCTTGTCACACCGATCTCCGCACCGAAGGCGCGAAGGTCTTCGGTATAGGCGCTGAACAGCACCAGCGCGGCAAGACCGGCCGAGCCAATGGCGTAGCCCTTGGTCACCGCCTTGGTGGTGTTGCCGACAGCGTCGAGCGCGTCGGTACGGTTGCGGACCTCATCCTCGAGTCCCGACATTTCGGCGATCCCGCCGGCGTTGTCGGTGACCGGACCATAAGCGTCCAGCGCAACGACCATGCCCGCGAGCGCGAGCATCGCCGAGGCCGCGAAGGCCACGCCGAGGAGGCCCGCCAGCTGGAAGCTGACGATGACGCCGGCAATGATGACAATGGTCGGAAGCGCGGTCGATTCCAGGCTGATCGCCAGGCCCTGGATGACGTTGGTGCCGTGTCCGGTCTGCGACGCCTTGGCGATCGACTTGACCGGGCGATAGTTGGTGCCGGTGTAATATTCGGTGATCCACACGATCAGCGCGGTCACCGCCAGTCCGACGAAGCTGGTCCAGACGAGATTGATCGCCGGGAAGCTGAGACCGCCCGAAGTGGTGATCATCTGGTTCAGGTCGCCCAGCGCGTAGGTTGCTGCACCCCAGATCGCCGGAACGGCGAGTGCGGTCGCGGTCCAGAAGCCCTTGTACAGGGCGCCCATGATCGACTCTTTCTTGCCCAGGCGAACCATGTAGGTGCCGATGATCGAGGTGATGATGCACACGCCGCCGATCAGCAGCGGCAGGCCCATCAGCGGCAGCAATTGCTCGCCGCCGATCAGCAGGGCCACCATGACCATCGTGATTCCGACGGTGACGACATAGGTTTCGAACAAGTCGGCGGCCATGCCCGCGCAGTCGCCGACATTGTCGCCGACATTGTCGGCGATGACGGCGGGGTTGCGGGGGTCGTCTTCCGGAATTCCGGCCTCGACCTTGCCGACCAGGTCGGCGCCGACGTCGGCCGCCTTGGTGAAGATCCCTCCGCCCAAACGGGCAAAGATCGACACCAGCGACGCGCCTAGCGCGAGGGCGGTGAGGGCCGTTACGACCGTGCGGTCGTTGGGCTGCAAGCCCATCGGACCGATCAGCACGTAGAACAGGATTGCGATTGCCAGAAGGGCGAGGCCTGCCACCAGAAGGCCGGTCACGGCGCCGGCGCGGAACGCCACCGTCAGGCCCTTCTGAAGGCTCGACCGCGCGGCCTCGGCGGTGCGCACATTGGCGCGGACCGATATGTTCATGCCGATGAAGCCGGCGGCGCCGGACAGCAGTGCGCCCGTGACGAACGCTGCGGCGCTTAGACCGCCGAGGAAGAAGAAGACCAGCGCGGCAACGACGATGCCGACCACGGAAATGGCGGTATACTGGCGGCGAAGGTAGGCCCCTGCGCCTTCCTGGATCGCGCCAGCGACCTCGATCATCCGTGCGTTACCGGGCGAAGAGCGAAGGACCTGCTGGCTGGTGAGGATGCCGTAAAGCACCGCCAAACCGCCACAGGCCATGGCAATGAAAAGCAAGTTCATGGCGTGATTCTTAAACCCCCTGGATCGAATAGGGCATGCACGGCCAGAGCGGCCGCCGCCCGAAGAAACCGAAGATTGTGTAGGTTGACGCTAAGCGCCTGTCTAGCGGGGGTTTCTAGAGAGGTTTAATGAAGCAGCAGCGCGGTCGCCATGCCTGAGCAAAGACCGGCGATGGCGATCATCCATTGGCGCGCACTAAGTGCGATGTTCATAGCCCTGTCGCTCCGGGACCCGCATCTCGGCTCCATCATGGTTAAGGGACAATCCCTCGCCTTCGACGAGCCGGCCGATCGCGGTCAGTCTCGTTTCGGCTGGTAAAGAAATCCCTAACATTTGCTTGGTGCCGCTTGCGAGCAGGGCGTAATCGTCGCCGCCCGTCGCCGCGAACAGCCGATCTTCCAAACCATCGCCCCGGGCCTCGCGAAAGGCCTGGCTCAACGGCAGCGCCGACAGGTCGATCGCGACGCGAAGCCCGCTCGCCGCCGCCATCCGGCCGGCATCGATCAGCAACCCGTCGCTGACGTCCATCATCGCATCGACCAGCGGCGCCAGTGCCTGGCCTTCCGCGATCAGCGGACGTGGCCGCCGGTAAGCCTCGACCAAAGCTCCGCTGGACCCTGGTTCTTTCCTTAGCTGCTCCAATCCAGCGGCGGCATCGCCGACCGTCCCGGCCAGCCACAAGGTGTCCCCGACCTTGCCGCCGGAACGCGCGGGCGTTTTCGGCCCGGCCCGGCCGAGGGCAGTCAATCCCAGCACGCGTGGGCTCCCGTGCGGAAGGGCGATGGTGTCCCCGCCGATCAGCGCCATTCCAAATTCCGCAAGCGCCTGCTCGAGACCGTCGAGGAAAGCCGCTTCCCATGCCCCGTCGCCGCGTATCGCCAGCGACAGCAGGGCCGCTTCGGGCCTGGCCCCTTTCCCGGCGAGGTCGCTGGCGTTGACCGCCGCCAGCTTCCACCCGACCGTCTCGGGCGGGTCGCCCGGCAAATAGTGCACGCCTTCCGCGATGCTGTCGTGCGTAATCACCAGCCCTTCGAACAAAGCGGCGTCATCGTCGAGGTTTCGGGCGGCAGGGTGCGACGCCATGCGGCGCACCCGGTCGATGATGTCGCGTTCGTTCAATCTATCCTCCCCCGGCGGGGAGGTGACGTTCATCGCCGAACGTCCTTGGCGATGCCGTCGAGCAGTCCGTTGACGAAGCCCTTTTCGCGCTTGTCGTAAAAGGCGTCGGCGACATCCAGATACTCGCTGATCACGCTTGCCACCGGAACGTCCGGGCGGGCGAGCAATTCATAGGTGCCGGCCCGTAGGATGGCGCGCATCGGCCGGTCGAGCCGGTCCAGGCTCCAGCCGTCCGAAAGCTTACCCGCGATGTGATCGTCGAGTTCGACCCTTCGCGCATCGACCCCGCTGACGACGTCATCAAAGAAGGCCTGCTCGGCCTCGGCATAGGTCGCGTCCTCGATCGTCGCGCCGAGCCGGTGCTCGTGAAATTCGTGGAGCAGCTTGGCGAGCGGCGTGCCTTCCATCTCCATCTGATAAAGCGCCTGGACGGCAGCAAGCCGGGCGGCGGAGCGGGAAAGAGATCGGGTCGACATGATCGCGGCCCTCTAGCGTCTCAGCGCGTGGCGAGGAAGGGCTTCAGCGCGGCCGCGACCTGCTCAGGCGCTTCCCACGGCGCAAAATGGCCGACGCCGGGAAGGGGAAAGACCTCGACATCCTCGGCTATCTCGCCAATTCCCTCCAGTTGCACTGGAAGCAACGCCGTGTCCTCCAACCCCCAGACGACGCGCACCGGAACCTTGATTTTGGGGAAGGCGCGAAGCGTCCAGTCCGGGATATCGACGGTGATTCCTGGCGGCGGTACGACGACTTTCGACGCGCGATACCAGTTGAGCATCGCGGTCATCGCGCCGGGCTGCGACCAGTCGTCGATGTAACGTTGCCGCTCCTCCGCCGAGAT
Organism: Sphingomonas sp. HDW15A; assembly: GCF_011301715.1. Classification (GTDB taxonomy): domain Bacteria; phylum Pseudomonadota; class Alphaproteobacteria; order Sphingomonadales; family Sphingomonadaceae; genus Sphingomicrobium. The sequence goes on along the minus strand of NZ_CP049870.1, from coordinate 2,027,100 downwards.
CTCGGTCATGTCGACGTGTCGAGCGAAGCTTTTGTCGAAAAAGGCGTCATAACCCATCCGGGCGATCATCTTCTCCATGCCGGGCTCACGGAACGCGCGCATATACTGGCTCGCCGCTCGCTGCGCCTCGTCCTCGATGAGGGTTTTCTGGAAAATGAGCGGGTGCGGCGAGTTGACAATTCCCAGCCGCTCGATGCGCGGGTTTCCGGATAACGCCGCTGCCCAGGCGATCGCCCCGCCCCAGTCGTGGCCGACCAAAGCGAAACGGTCGAGCTCAAGCGCGCCAGCAAGTGCGAAGATGTCGCCGACCAGGATGTCGGTTGCATAATCCTTGACGTCCTGCGGCTTGTCGCTCGCGCCGTAGCCGCGATTGTCCGGCATCACCATGCGCACCGAGTCTTCCATCAGCGGCACGAGGTCGCGCCATGTCCGGTGCGATTCGGGGAAGCCGTGAAGCAGGATCGCCGGCGGCGCGTCCTCCGGCCCGGCAATTACGACGTTCATCGCAATGCCCGTTGGGAGCTCGATCCGCCTCCGCTCGCTCATGGATAGCTCACCGTATTCGGCAATTCGGGAATCGGGATCCATTCCTTTTCGTCACCGGGAACGAGCGGGAATCGTCGTGCCTTCCAGTCTTCGCGGGCTTGGGCGATCCGGTCGCGGTCGGAGCTGACGAAGTTCCACCACACGTGACGCGGTGTCGAAAAAGCTCCGCCGCCGAGCAGCATCGCCCGGCCGAGCCCTCCGACAACCGCCTCGCTTCCAGGCTCGAGGATATAGAGCGTGAACAGCGACAATTGCTCGCCGTCGATGGTCACAGCGCCTTCCGTCGCCAGAACCGCGCGTTCGTCGGCCTCGGCCTCGATTTTCATGGTGCCCCCGCCGAGAATGAGGTCGGCATAGATGGTTGGCGAATGGCATGGCGTTGCCGCCTCAGCACCCCACAGCTTTCCCATCAGGACGCGGGCCCACACACCATCATCCTCGACCAGCGGCAGGCCGGCTTCGGCCACATGATCGAAGGCCGGGTCGATTTCTTCCTTGCCGTCGGGCAGTGCCAGCCACGTCTGCATGCCGTAAAGCCGGGGGCCTTCGGCGCGCTCCTCCGCCGGGCTTCGTTCGCTGTGAACGATGCCGCTGCCGGCCGTCATCAGGTTCACCGCCCCGGCCGGATCACCTGGTTGGAGCCCAGGCTGTCGCGATGCTGGATCGCGCCTTCGAACAGGTAGGTGACGGTGGCGAGGTTGATGTGCGGATGGGGCCGGACATCCATTCCCGCGCCGACATCCATCTTAGCCGGACCGAACTCGTCGACGAAGATGAAGGGGCCGACCATCGTCCGCCCGCGCGAGGGCAGCACGCGGCGCACCTTGAACGCGCCGAGGTCGTGGGTGACGGGTTCGATCGTCTGCATCGTCATTCTCCCGGTGCGCTGGCGCGGATGCTGAGCGCATGGACGCGCTCTTTCAGCAGGTCGCCAAGGGCATGATGGACCATCCGCTGCCGTTCGACCCGCGACTTTCCGGCGAAGGCGGCGCTCTCGATGGTCAGCGTGAAATGGCTTTCGCCGGCCGGGTTGTAACCGCCGTGCCCGCGATGTTTCTCGCTGTTGTCGACAAGGTCGATTCGTGACGGTGACAGGTGCGTTTGCAGGCGGCGGATCATCTCCGCAGCGACTGGGCCAGTGGAGGTTAAGTTCATATCGCCTATATAGACGCGATGGCGTCGAAGGCGAGCAAATGGCATGGACGGGTTGAAGGGGCGGCTTCGCGCTGTGCCGTGCCCGGTTGCAGCGAGGCGGGTGAGTTCCGGGCGCCCCTGACGCCCGGCGGCTTCGACGGGCCCGGCACCTATCGTTTCTTGTGCCTCGACCATGTCCGCCAGCACAACAGCGCCTATAATTTCTTCGCGGGCATGAGCACCGAGGAGATCGAGGCGGCGCAATCGCCGATCGCCGGTTGGGACCGTCGGGTTCGTGCCTTCGCTCATGCCCCGGGCGCCGATCCCGGCCCCGCCTGGAGCGAGTTCAAGGATCCGCTCGACGCCATCTCCGCGCGTTTCCGGCCGGGCCAGTCGCGCCAACGTGTGCAACGCTTCGACGCCCGCGAGCGTGAGGCAATGGGCGTTCTCGGCCTTGCCGACGATGCCGACCGCCAGGCCCTTCGCAAGCGCTATTCCGAATTGGTTCGCCGCTATCACCCTGATCGCAACGGGGGTGACCGCACACACGAGAAAGTCCTCGTGCGGGTGATCGACGCCTACCAGTTGCTGAAAGGCAGCCGCGCCTTCGCCTAGTCGCGGTCCGGCGCGCCGAGCGGGAAGTAAGCCCGATAGGGCCGCGCGCCCTCTACCGACTTGGACACAGCCGGATGGGCGAGTAGCCGGGCGCGATAGGCTTTCAGCCGCGGCCGCTGCTCGCCGATCTCGTCGATCCAGTCGGCGTAAAATAGAGCCGGTGCCGCGGCGCAGTCGGCCAAAGTGAAACTTTCGCCCGCAGCCCATTTGCTGTCGGGCAGATTTTCCTCGAGCCAATCGTAAGCGACGCGCAGCTTCTTCAGGCCGAGTTCGGCGCCATAAGCGTCGCCCTGGCCTTCCGGGCGCAACGCATGATTGACCGACGCCTGCATGTTGCCCTGGATATAATTGTCGAAGAACCGGTCCAGGAATCGCACCCGGCGGCCTTCATCGCCTCCAGGGATCCAGACGTTCGGCCCGGGATGCTTCGCCTGGAGGTGCTCGATGATGCAGGTCGTCTCGGCCACCACTTCGCCGTCATCGACCAGCACTGGAAATTTGGCCAGCGGCCAAAGCGCCTTAAGCTCGTCCATGACGCCGGGATGGGCCGGATCGACATTGCGATAGTCATAGGACGTTCCGTCCGCGTCGAGCGCGATCTGGACCTTCCAGCAATAGCTGCTGAACGGATGGGCAAACAGCTGCAAGCCCGTCGAACCACTCACCACTCGCCGGCCTCCATCTTCTCCCGGCGCTCGAGCTCGGCTTCGCTTGGCGGCTTGCTTTCGAACGATCCAGTCTGGACTGCGCCAGCCGGTTCATAGGTGGTGATGACGACCCCGGTGTCCGTCACGAAGCTGTCGACCAACTTGAGCGCGCCGGCTTTCTCCGATCCGTCGAGGATGCGCTTCCCTTGGCCGAGCAGCAGCGGGAACGTGATCAGCATCAGCCGGTCGAAAAGCCCCGCGTCGAGCAGCGGCCCGTACAGCGTACTGCTGCCCTGAATAAGCAGGTCGCGGCCGTCGGTTCGCTTGAGTCCTGCCACTGCCTCCGCCGTATCGCCCGTCAGCGGATGGCTATTCTCCCACTCCAGCGGCTTATCGCTGTGGGTCAGCACATATTTGTTGATTCGCTGGAAGCGCTCCCCGATCGGAATGTCCTGGTTGAAGGGCCAGTATCCCGCAAAGATGTCGTAGGTCCGTTTGCCCAGCAGCAGGTCGTAATCGGAATCGATAACCTGCTCGAACGGCCCCATGTTTTCGCTCCAAAAGGGCGTCGCCCAGCCGCCGTAGCGAAAGCCGTTGGTCGGGTCTTCTTCCGGCCCGCCCGGCGCCTGCATGACGCCGTCCAGCGAGACGAACGCGGCACCGGTCAGCTTACGCATCGACCGACTCCCCGCGCCGTGCGGCTTCGATCCTGGCGACGTCGATTTTTTGCATGGTCATCATCGCCTCGAACACGCGCTTGGCGACGGCCGGATCGGGGTCGGTGTTTCCTTCGAGCAGGACGCGCGGCGTGATTTGCCACGAATAACCCCATCGATCCTTGCACCAACCGCAATCGCTCTCGGCACCGCCATTGCCGACGATGGCGTTCCAGTAGCGATCGGTTTCAGCCTGGTCTTCGGTGATTACCATGAAGCTGACGGCTTCGTTCGGCTTGAAGTTGGGACCGCCGTTGAGCCCGATGAACCTGCGGCCGAGCAGCGTGAACTCAACGGTCAGCTCGGTGCCCTTGCTTCCGCCGGGAAAGTCGCCCGGCGCAGTCATGGCGTCGCCGACATGGCTGTCGGGGAATGTTGCGGCATAGAATTCCGCCGCCTTGCGAGCTTCGCCATGGTCGAACCACAGGCACGTCATGAGCTTGTCAGTCATCATCTTTTCTCCTCACTGCTTGCGCGGGCCGACGAGGCCAAAATGGGCGCCGGCGGGATCGAATGCGTCGATAGAGATCTCGCCACCGGGAATTTCGTGCGGGCCGCTGATGATTTGGCCGCCGCCCTCCGTGATCGCCGCGGCCGCCCGGTCGATGTCGTCCACACCCACGTAGAAGGTCCATGCTGCCCGGCTCATCTGCGGCGGCTTCGGCATGACCCCGCCGATGCTTACGCCGTCATGCTGCAGGAACTTGTAGTCGCCCATTTCGCCCATCGGCATGCTGCCCGCTTGGCTCCATCCGAAATGCTTGGCGTAGAAGGCAATCGCCCGGTCCGGGTCGTCGGCCGACAATTCATTCCAGCGGACATGCTGCGGCTCATCGACGGAGAAAACGTCGCTAACCGCGTCCGGCCGGCCCTCGGGGGCAGTGGATCCATCAAGTAGAATGGCGCGCCGTCGGCATCGGTGACCATCGCGAGCCTGCCGACGCCAGGCTGGTCCCACGGCGGCATCATCGCGGATCCGCCCTCGGCGACGATCGCCTCGACCGCGGCATCGACATCGTTCGTATAGAGGTAGCCTAGCCAGACCGGCCGGGCGCCGTTCGACATCATCTCGTCGGTCAACGTCAGCACGCCGCCGGCATTGCCGCCATCCGAGCGCCGGATCATCCGGTATTCGATTCCCGGTGCAACGGACTCCGTCGCGATGTCCCAACCCACGACGGCGTCGTAGAAACGCTTCGCCGCCGACGGATCAGGCGTGATCAGCTCGTACCAGATGAAATTGCCGCGGTGGTTCGGCATTTCGCTCACTCGCCCGCGGTGTCGACGATCGGCTTGAAGCCGCCCCAGAACATGCGCTTGCCGTCGAAGATATCGCCGTGGGAGGACTCGCTATCGGACGCCATCATCTTCGCCCAGGCGGCGTCGCGGGTCTCCTTGTCGGGCCATTCGACATAGGAATAGACGACGTTTTCGCCGTCTTCCGCCTTCACCGCGCGCCTGTAATCGGTGACCTTGCCGTCAGGCACGTCGTCGCCCCAGGCCTCGACCACGCGAAGCGCGCCCATGTCCTTGAACTTTCCGGCCATCTCCTGCGCCAGCGCGCGATAGGCGTCTTTCCTATCTGTCGGAACAGGCAGGATGTACCCGTCGGTGTAGCCGGTCTGGCCCTCGGCCTTCTCGTCGACGAAGCAGTCGAATCCGCCGATGATCATGCGCTTGCCGTCGAATGGCATGGTCTTGCCCATCTCCTCCATTCTGGGGTCGCTCATTATCTTCTTGTTCGCGGCATCACGCGTCGCCTTGTCGGGATATTCGAACCAGCTGAAAACGACGGTTTCGTCGTCCTTGGCCTGGACCGCGCCCGGGAAGTCGGTGACCTTCCCCTTGGGCACTTCGTCGCCCCAATTTTCGACCATGCGAGTCACGCCGAAGTCCTTGAACAAGGGGCGGCCTCGGCGGCGTGCTTCCTGTATTCGTCCTTGTTTGCGGTGGGGACTGCCAGGACGAAGCCTTCGATGTAGGTCATTGCGCGTCTCCTTGTGTTTCGGCCGTCGCGGCCTTCATGCGTTCGAGCCATTCGGCGAATTGCGGCGGCGGCGACCCCGTGAACCCGGCCAATTGGTCGGCGAGCGCCTTCTTGAAGGCAGGCCGCGCCGTTCCCCGTGCGACATAGGCGGCGAGGGCTGGGTAGCTTTCCAGCATGTCGGTGCCGTCGAGGATCCGAAGCACCGCGATCATCAGCAGGTCTCCAGCGCTGAATTCGCCATCGAGCCATTCATTCGGGCCGAGCCGGTCGGCGAGTTCGCCAAGGCGCTCGTCGATCCGCGCGCGCACGGCGGGAAGCCGGGGCTTCGACCAGGGCTTGTCCGCCTCGAACAAGGTGGCCCGGGCATGGTCCGTGATGGGCGGCTCGACGGTGTTGAGAGCGGCAAACATCCATTCGATCGCTCTGGCCCGCGCGTTGGGTTCGACCGGCAGAAGCTTGCCGTGACGCTCGGCGATGTGAAGCACGATTGCGCCGGATTCGAATAAAGTAAGGCCGTCCTCCTCATAGGTCGGGACCTGGCCGAACGGCTGGATGGCACGATGCGGCGGCGCCTTTTGGCTACCTTGGGAGAGGTAGCGGACTTTATAGTGCTGCCCGACTTCCTCGAGCGCCCAGCGCACGCGAAGGTCGCGAACCTGGCCCGCGCGAAATCCGGCACCCAGTCGTAGGCGGTGATGGTGGGAACGCCCATCGCTCAGGCCTCCGCAAGCGCGGCTGGGTTCGGCGGAGCCGCGGCGAGGTCCATCCAGTGCGGCTCCCAATGATGTCCGTCGGGATCCTCAAAGCTTCGGCCGTACATGAAGCCGAAGTCCTGCTTCGGCCCGGGATCGCCCTTGCCACCGGCAGCGACCGCCTTCTCGACCATCGCATCGACATCCGCCTTGCTGTCGCACGACAAGGCGAGCAGCACGCCGCTCATGGCGTGGGCATCGATGATCGGCTTTGCCGTAAAGGTTCGGTAGAAATCGTTCGTCAGCAGCATGACGTAAATCGAGTCCGACAGGACGATGGCGGCCGCCTGCTCGTTCGAGAATTGCTCGTTCTTCGTGCCGCCGATGGCTTCGTAGAAGGCGACTGCCCGGTTCAAGTCCGTGATCGGCAGGTTCACGAATATCTTTTTCGTCATGGGTTTCTCCCTCCGGAAGCGACTCGGCGCCCTTGTTTTTTGACGAGGCAAGTTATAAAAAGCAACTATGCAGTCAGAAAAAATAACTAGGGAGCGGCGAGTCGACGAAAAAAGGCGATATGACGATGCCTGCGGAACCGCGCATGGATTGGAATTGATCGGCGAGCGCTGGGCGCTTCTGGTGCTTCGCGAGCTGATGCTTGGGCCGCGACGCTTCTCGCAACTCCGGGCCGACCTGCCGGGGATCAGCGCCAACGTGTTGACGCAACGTCTGACCGAGCTTGAAAATCGCGGCCTGGTCGTCAGGCGCAGGCTGCCGCCGCCGGCCAACGTCCAGGTCTATGAAGCCACCGAATGGGGGCTTGAGGCCGAACCGATCGTACAGGCGCTTGGCAGATGGGCTGCGCGAAGCCCGAGCCACGATCCGACGCTGCCCATAAGCGGGGTCTCAATCCTGCTGTCGATGCGGACCATGTTCGACCGTTCGAAGGTCAAGGACATGAAGGCGAAGATCAACTTCCGCTTCGGCCCTGATTCCTATGTCGCGCATATCCATGAGGGGCAGATCGACATCGTCCGCGGCGAAGCGGCGGACGCCGCGCTCACCGTCGCGGCGCAGCCGCCCGCCAACCTCGCGGCCATAATGTACGGCGGCGCGCCCTACGAACTCATCCAGTGGTCCGGCGACAAGGCGCTGCTCGATCGGTTCGTCGACCTTTTCGAGTTGCCCCCAAGGCCGTGATTTCCAATGCTTGAGGGCGGCCGTGCTAGGGCCTAAGGCCTCCCAATGACCGAGATTCCCAACGTGACGCTCGATAGCCGCGAAGACACAATCCTCGCCTCGCCAGACCGAATGGTGAAGGCGCGCGACCTGTTCGGCCTCGACATCGATATGGAAGTGCCGGCCTTCAGCGAGGCCGACGAGCGCGTTCCCGACCTCGACCCGGCTTACGTTTTCGATCCCGACACGACGCTGGCGATTCTTGCCGGTTTCGCCCGCAACCGCCGCGTGATGGTTCAGGGCTATCATGGCACGGGCAAGTCGACTCACATCGAGCAGGTGGCGGCGCGCCTCAACTGGCCGCTGGTCCGGATCAACCTCGATGCGCACATCAGCCGGATCGATCTCGTCGGACGTGATGCCATCGTGCTGCGCGACGGCCAGCAGGTGACGGAGTTCCGCGAAGGCCTTCTGCCTTGGGCGCTCCAGCATCCAGTGGCGCTCGTCTTCGACGAATATGACGCCGGCCGGCCCGACGTGATGTTCGTGATCCAGCGCGTGCTGGAGACGGAGGGCAAGCTCACCCTGCTCGATCAGAACCGGGTGATTCGCCCGAACCCATGGTTCCGGCTGTTCGCGACGACCAACACCATCGGCCTTGGCGACACGACCGGACTCTATCATGGCACCCAGGCGATCAATCAGGGCAGATGGACCGCTGGAACATCGTCTCAACGTTGAATTACCTCCCGGCCGAGACCGAGGCGCGGATCGTGCTCGCCAAGTCGGGCGAATATGACAGCCCGGACGGCAAGGCGACGGTCGAAAAAATGGTCAAGGTTGCCGACCTATCGCGCCAGGGTTTCATCAACGGCGATATCTCGACCGTCATGAGCCCGCGCACCGTCATCAGCTGGGCCCAGAACGCGCTGATCTTCGGCGATGTCGGCTATGCGTTTCGAGTCTCGTTCCTCAACAAGTGCGACGAAAGCGAACGGCCCCTGATCGCGGAATATTACCAGCGGGTGTTCGCTTCGGACCTGCCGGAGAGCATCGCGCACAGCGCCTGAACCGATGGTCGATTCGTCCCTCGACCGATTCCGCACTGCGCTTGCCAGCGCAACGCGCGCCATTGCCCGCGATGCCGAGGCCGATGTGGTTTTCGCGTCGGACGGGGGAAATGCGACGGGCAAGATCGCGCGGGTCGTTTCGCCTGGGCCTTCGCTCGAACCGCGGCTGGTCGCCGAAGCGCGCGGAGCCGCCGATTCCGCGGCGCTCCTGCTTCGGCATCATGACGGGCGGCTTCATGCCTCCCGCGCTCCGCTTGATGCGGATGCCAGGGCGGTATTCGACGCTCTGGAAACGGCCAGGGTGGAAGCGCTCGGCGCGCGGTCCATGGCCGGGGTCAGCGCCAATCTCGGCTCTCACGTCGAAGCGCGCGTCAGGCTGGATGCGATCGGCCGTGCGCGCAGCGCCGAGGAAGTCCCGCTGGCCACCGCCATCGGGCTTCTCGCCAGGCAGCGGCTAACCGGAGCAGCTCCGCCGGAATCGGCGCGCCCGGGACTGGCGCTGGTTGAACGGTGGATCGAGGAGAAGGCCGGCGCCGAGCTCGACGCCTTGGCCCTTACGATTGACGATCAGGGCGCGTTCGCGGAATTGTCGCGGCGCCTTCTCGAGGATCTCGATCTTGAGGCGGATGCGGAGCAGCAGCCGCAGGAGCCGGAAGAGGCGGGCGGCGATGACGATGCCGGCGAGAGCGAATCCGCCGAAGAAGGCGACGACCAGGACCAGGCGTCGGGGCGGAGCAGGGCGAGATGGAGGCACGTTCCGACCAGACCGAGGAGGGCGACGGCGATGCCGAGTCCACCGACCAGCAGATGGAGGAGGGCGACCCCTCGAGCGCCGACGAGGGCGGCGAGCAAACTGCAGCGCGCTCGGCCCGGCGCAACCGGCAGGACGAGCCGCCGACCGATTACCGCCCCTACACGAGCCGCTTCGACGAGGTCGTCGACGCGCATGACCTATGCGACGACGAGGAACTCGGCCGCCTGCGCGCCTACCTCGATCAGCAGATCGGCCGTCAGTCCGCATTGGTGACGCGCCTCGCCAATCGTCTCCAGCGCCGGTTGATGGCGCAGCAGGCGCGAAGCTGGGATTTCGATCAGGAAGAAGGCTTGCTCGACGCAGCCCGGCTTGCGCGCGTCGTCGTCTCGCCCGCTCACTCGCTAAGCTACAAGGTGGAGCGGGAGACGGAGTTCAAGGACACGATCGTCAGCCTGCTGATCGACAATTCGGGGTCGATGCGCGGGCGGCCGATTGCCATCGCCGCCATCTGCGCGGACGTCCTCGCACGTACTTTGGAACGCTGCGGCGTTGCGACGGAAATTCTCGGCTTTACGACCCGCGCGTGGAAAGGCGGCCAGTGCCGCGAGGCGTGGCTTGCGGAAGGGCGGCCGCCCAATCCTGGCCGGCTCAATGATCTTCGCCATATCGTCTACAAGCGCGCCGACGAGCCCTATCGCCATGCGCGCCGCGGCCTCGGCCTGATGATGCGCGAAGGCCTGCTCAAGGAAAATATCGACGGCGAAGCCCTGCTCTGGGCGCATCGCCGGCTGCTTGCTCGCCCGGAAGAGCGCCGCGTCCTGATGGTCATTTCGGATGGCGCACCGGTCGACGATTCGACCGCTTCGGCCAATGGCGGAACCTATCTCGAACGGCATCTTCGCCAAGTCATCGGCTGGATCGAATCGCGCTCGACGGTCGAGCTTTCGGCCATCGGTATCGGCCACGACGTGACGCGCTATTACCAGCGCGCAGTCACGATCATGGATGCCGAGCAATTGGGCGGAGCGCTGATCGAGCAGCTGGCGGCCCTGTTCGACCGCGAGTGACGCAGAATATGTCGGTGGGGAAAAGTTTGGGGCCGGAGCAATTACGCACTCCGGCCCCCCCTCGTTACGCGACGCGAGGGATACTAATGGCCGTGGCCGGCCATGACGGGGAAAAGGGGGAAACCCCGTCAGAGACATGGCTTATGCCCGATCCGCGATGCGCCGGGCCTGAACGGCGCATGCAGCTTTCATTCAGGAAATCGCGTCTTTTCAGTTACTTGTGCTTGGCCGCATTAATCCTCGCGACGGCCCATTGGCTTCGCACCAATCGCCCGCCGCTGGACCTGAGGCCCGGGACCGCAGCCGTCCGCTGGGAAGCCGCCGACGTCGGGCCGATGAGGCATCCCAAGGCGCGACTGGCCGGCGCGTGGGAACTGAAGTCTGACGACCCGCATGCCGGTGGATTCTCGGGGCTCGCACTGGATCGCGGCCGCTTGCTGGTGCTGACCGACGAGGGAATGCTCATCTGGCTGCCTACACCCGGGCACGATGGGAATGCGACCCTGCGCCCGTTACCCGCGGTGTCGGGCAACCCGCGCACCAAGATCGGCCGCGATTCGGAGGCCCTGATGCGCGATCCGGGCGGGCGCGGCTGGTGGGTGGCGTTCGAACAACGCCATCAACTGATCCACTACGATGACAGCTTCGAAAAGGCCCTCGAGCGGGTCGACGTGGCCCGGCCCGAGTTTCGCAGGAACAGGGGTGTCGAGGCGCTGAGCTCGGACGGCGGGATCCGCTGGTACGCCGAATCGAGCGGCGTTTCCGATGCGGCCTCACTTGCCGCAGGAGGGACATTGTTTCTTCGCAGGAGGGCCGGCCCGGCAGGATTCTCGGCTCGGGTTACCGGACCCGGCGATCTGGACATCGCGCTTCCCGTCGGCCCGCTCGACAATGCCGAGGGTCTCGCCGTCGAATCGCTGCCGGGGGCGGGACCCGGCTGTGGATCGTCACCGACAATGATTTCCGCCCGTGGCGGAGGACTTTGATGATAGCCGTCGACCTCGCGGCCGACGCGGAGCGTTAGGCTTTCGCGGAAGCCTGCTTGGCGAGCTCGCGCTTGAGCTTGCGGGCCTTCGGGCTCAGCTTGTCCTCACCGGTCTTGGCGAGCCAGTTGTCGAGGCCGCCCACATGCTCGACCGAGCGAAGGCCGTGGGTCGAGACCCGCAGCTTCACGCTGCGCTCGAGCGAATCCGACATCAGGGTCACGTTCTGCAGGTTGGGCAGGAACGTGCGCTTGGTCTTGTTGTTGGCGTGGGAAACATTGTTGCCCACCTGCCGGCCCTTGCCGGTCAGCTCGCATACCCGCGACATGGTTTCTTATCCTGATAATGAGCGAGCACCCGAAGGCGCCCGGAAAGCGCCGCCCGATAGCCATGATGCCGCATAAGGTCAACCGTCTGCAGGACCTTAAAGTCTCAGGCAACGCAAGCGGGCGATAGGCGTTGGAAGGGCAACGTGCAATGAAGGAGCCTGATGGTGCGCACTGTATTTCTCATCCTCATCGTCATCGTCCTGGTGCTGATCGCGGCCGTGGCGACGGGCTTCCTCGACATTAGCCAGACCCGCGAGGCCCAGGCCCCGCAGATTTCCGCCAATGAGCAGGGCGTCACGGCCTCCGGCGGCCAGGCTCCGGCGTTCGACGTGCAGACCGGCACCGTGTCCGTTGGAACCCAGCCGGCCAATGTCACTGTTCCGGTCCCGAGCGTTTCGGTCAACGAACCCGCGCCCCCTACCGCAAAGGCGCCGCCCCCGCTGCGGGCAACGTCCAGCAATAGTGACACGCCTGCGGGCGCGCGCTAGCGAAGGCTCGTGCCCGCATTCCCATTGCCGCAGCCGATGCGCCGCGCCCTCGATCTCGCCGGCGAAGCGGCGCAGGCTGGCGAAGTTCCGGTTGGCGCCGTCGTTACCCGCGGCGACACCATTGTCGCCGAAGCCGCCAATGCCATGCGCGGAAGCAACGATCCCACGGCGCATGCCGAAATCGTCGCAATCCGTCGCGCCGGGGAAGCTCTCGGCACATCCCGCCTCGATGACTGCATCCTGTGGGTCACCCTGGAGCCCTGCGCGATGTGCGCCGCTGCGGCGAGCCTTGCCCGGCTCACGCGGATCGTCATGGCTGCCGAGGATTCCAAGGGTGGCGGGGTGATCCATGGCGCCAGGATATTCGCCCAGCCAACCTGCCACCACCGCCCGGAAGTGCTGTCGGGGATCGGCGCAGAAGAGGCGGCCGCACAGCTTCGCGAATTCTTTGCCGCGCGACGCTAATTCCTGCTGGCGCTTGTCGCGACGCCCGGCCTTTGGCAATGAGTAAGCCATCCGATGAGCGAAACCTTGCTCCCCTTCCCCTGGATTGACCTGGTCCTGATCCTCGCGCTGATCGCGCTCAATGGCGTCCTGGCCATGAGCGAGATGGCGATCGTGTCTTCGCGCGAGGCGCGCCTTCGCGCCATGGCCAAGAACGGAAGCAAGGGTGCGACTTGCGCGCTCGCGCTCGCCGCCGAACCGGGGCGGTTCCTTTCCACGGTCCAGATCGGGATTACGCTGATCGGCATTCTTGCCGGCGCTTATTCCGGCGCTAGCCTTGGCGCACCGGTGGCGCAGCGCCTCGCCTTACTTGGGATCGATCCCGAAACGGCGAAATCGATCGGCTTCGGGATCGTCATTGCCTTTACCACTTATGCCAGCCTTGTGGTCGGTGAGCTGGTGCCCAAGCAATTCGCGCTTCGCTCGCCCGAGCCGATCGCCGCCATCGTCGCCCGCCCGATGCAAATGATGTCCAGCGTGACCGCACCGCTGGTGTGGCTGCTCGACGTAACCAGCGCCGCGATCTTCCGGATGCTCGGCATGACCCGCGAGAACAAGAATGTCGTGACCGCCGAAGAGCTCCATCTCGTCGTTGCCGAAGCCAAGACCGCCGGGGTTCTCGAAGAGAATGAGCGGGCGATCATCTCGGGCATCGTCCGGTTGGCGGACCGCCCGGTTCGGGAGGTCATGACCCCGCGCACGGAAATCGACTGGATCGACCTCGATTCGACCCGCGACGAAATCCGCGAAGCCCTCAACGCGACACCGCACAGCCGGATTCCGGTCGCTCGCGGGTCCGTGGAGGACATCGTCGGCGTGGTCTCCACGCGCGATCTCCTCATGGCCGTGCTGAATGGCGCCAAGCTCGATTTGCCGAGCCTGGCGCGAACCGCGCCGGTTATCCCCGACCTCATGGACGCGATGGACGCGCTCGGCGTGCTTCGCTCGGCCGAAGTGCCGCTTGCGCTGGTGCACGACGAATATGGCCATCTCGACGGGATCGTCACTCCGGGCTCGATCCTGGCGGCGCTGGCAGGAGCCTTCGCCAGCGATCTCGAGCATGACGACGATCCACCATGCATTGAGCGGGAAGACGGCAGCTGGCTGGTCTCGGGCGCGGCTAGCGCCGACGTTCTCGCCGATCGGCTGGGCGTCTCGCTTCCGGCCGAACGGGACTATTCGACGGTGGCGGGCTTCTCGCTCGACGTCCTTCGCCACATTCCCGAAACCGGTGAGCGATTCAAATTCGATGGCTGGACGTTCGAGGTCGTGGACATGGACGGCCGCAAGATCGACAAGCTGCTGGTCAGCAGGCCGGCCCGCAAGAAAGATGAAGTCACATCCGGAAATGGCTGATTGCCGCCGCTTTCGGGATAGTGTGTCTACTTTGCAACGGACTTCGGCGAAATGTTCCGACGCCGTTCCCAGCGCGCGACTTTACGGTATAGATGCGATCTGGATCCGCACCACGTAGGTGCAAATAAGGGGAGTCCGCATGCGCAATTATCTTCTCGCCGCGGTGGCGGCCGCTGCGTTGACCTCGCCGGCCATGGCCCGCGAGGACTCATTGTATGTCGGCGTCGACGGCGGTGTGATGCTGGTCGAGGATACAAGCCTCGACTACGATACGGATGCATTCATCGACGAGCCGAGCGATCTCGACGTCGACGACGCCATCCGTGTCGATCACAATCTTGGCTTCGACATCGACCTCGTCGCCGGTTACGACTTCGGTCCGGTCCGCGTCGAAGGCGAAATCGCCTACAAGAACGCTTCGCTTGACGAAGCGCAGTTCGACCTCGACTTCGTCGAGCAGCCGTCGCCGGGCACAGAGCCTTTCGACATTTCGGGCGATCTCAGCATCTTCTCGATCATGGCCAATGCCATGCTCGACTTCGGTGACGAGGATAATTGGAGCGGCTTTATCGGCGCCGGTGTCGGCTGGGCGACTGCCGAATATGACATCGACTTCGACGATGACCTGGACATTGGCTCCGATAGCGACAGCGACAGCTCGTTCGCGTGGCAGATCATTGCGGGCATCCGCAAGTCGGTCAGCTCCAACATCGATCTCGGCCTGAAATATCGCTTCTTCAACGTTTCGAAGCTCGACTTCGAAGACGATTCGATCGGTTTCGACCAGACCCTCAGCGGCCGTGTGAAATCGCACAGCCTGATGCTGAGCCTGATCTACAACTTCTGGACGCCGGCTCCGCCGCCTCCGCCTCCGCCGCCGCCCCCGCCGCCTCCGCCGCCGCCTCCGGCGACGCAGACCTGCCCGGACGGTTCGGTGATTCTGGCGACCGAGGCTTGCCCGCCGCCGCCGCCGCCGCCGCCTCCGCCGCCGGAGCCGGAACGCGGCTAAAACTCACGCCACAAAACGGCAGTGAACAGATCAGGGTCCGTCGGAGCAATCCGGCGGGCCCTTTTCGTTCGGGACCTCCGAAAGCCTAAGTAAGTCTTTCTTCGAAACTCATTGGAACGAACCCCCGCCCAGACTCATTTTGCAGGGGAATCCACAGTTCAGCCTTTCGAAGAGGGAAGAAGAAATGAAGACGCTTGCGTTCGCGCTTGCGGCATCGGGATTGCTTGCGCTTGGCGTTCCCGCCGCGGCACAGACCTGGATTGAAACGCCCGAAGCGAAGATGATCGCTTCAGAAGCGGCTGCGGAGGCCCGCGCCGACATGCTTGCCAAGTTCGGCAAGGACTATTTGAAGCCGGGCCAGTATCTTTGGGACGCGGATGCCGATCCCGATGCGCCGTCCGAGGTCGTGATCAGCCTCGACGACCAGATGGCCTATCTTTACCTCGGTGGAGAGTTGGCCGCGGCCTCAACAATTTCCAGCGGCAAGCCCGGCAACGATACGCCCACCGGAATCTTCCCGATCAAGGAGAAGAAGGTGATGCATCGTTCGCGCAAATACGACAATGCGCCGATGCCGCACATGCAGCGGCTCGACGATCACGGCATCGCGCTTCACGCCGGCCACCTGCCGGGCCGTCCGGCCTCGCACGGTTGTGTTCGCCTGCCAGCCCCGTTCGCGGCAAAGCTATTCGGCGTTACCAAAGTCGGAACGAAGGTGCTGATCGGGTCCTAAAGCTTTCCGAATTTCGCCTCGAAGCCATCGCGGTCGCCTCGCGCGAGATAGTCGGCCTGCTCGACGATCTTGTCGCGCGTCAGGCGGCCGCGAAAGGCGCCTAGGCTCGCGTCGAGTGCTTCGACCTGGCCTTCGCTTAAGCCCGCAATCTGATCGAAACGGGTTAGCCCGCGCTCGTTGAGCATCGCGGCGAGCTTCGGTCCAACGCCTTTCAGGACCTGCAGGTCATCGGGCGGACCGGATGCCCCCGGCAGTTCCGCATGCACCTGCGCATCGAGGATCTCGCCCGCCACGTCGCCGACGGCGGCGGCGGCCTCATCGGCCAGACCCTTGCCCTCCGTCGGCAAAACCATGTGAGGGCGAACGGTGCCGTCGTCGCTCAATGTGATGCGCTGCTTCGGACGAAGCAGCAGGTAGAGCAGCAGGACAACAACGATCGCCGCAATGGCGATCACGACGGGATTTTGGATCAGCTCGTTCATTCAACCCTCTTTTCGGCCACTCGGCCAGAACAGCAACCGGCCCGTGGCAAGGCCGATGACGAAGGTGACGGCGATCATCGGCCAATATGCCGAAAGCAACGCGAGCATCAATCGTCCCCGCCTTTGACCAGCGACAGGATGTAGGCGGCGGTCAGGCCCAGAAGGAATGCCGCAAGCGCCATCGCCAATGCTTCTCCGGCCAAGGGCAGGGGATAGGTCAGGACGGATCGCGGCCGCGACCAGCGCGCCTCGCCGACTCCCGGCAGGCTTTCGCCAATCCGGACGAGCTCGGTCCGCTGGAACTCGTCGGCCGGGCCTGAATAGATGATTCGCCGCGCGACTGGATCGCGCTGCATGTGGCCCTCGACCAGCGGCAGCTCGAAAAAATCGAGCATCCTGCGGACATCTTGATCGGAGCGGGTGACGAACCGCTCGGCCGCGCCACCGGGGCCATGCCAAAGAAAGGCGGACGCAACCGTCGCCGCGAAACCAATCGTCAGCGCCACGTTAGGCCGCATCGTTCCGCTCCAGTTCGCGCCAGCCGATGTCACGCCGATGGAAACCGTCAGCGAAATCGATGGCGTCGACGCCGCGATACGCGCGGGCGCGCGCGTTTGCGAGCGTGTCGGCGATGGCCGTCACAGCCAGCACGCGTCCGCCACCCGCAAGTAATGCCCCTGAAGAATGGCGCGCGGTTCCGGCATGGAAGACCGTCACGCCGTGCTCTCGCTCGGCGGCTTCGATTCCGTCGATCGCACCACCGCGTCGCGGAGTACCAGGATAGCCTTCGGCGGCGACGATAACGGTCATGGTCGCCTGCGCGGAAAGCTTGGGCGCCTGGAAGGTGTCGCCCCTCGCCACCGCCTGCAGCAATTCGGCGAAATCGCCTTCGATTCGGAGCATGATTGCCTCGCACTCCGGATCGCCGAAGCGGACGTTATATTCGATCAGCTTGGGGCCTTCGGGAGTGAGCATCAGACCGGCATAAAGCACGCCGTTGAACGGTGTTCCTGCCGCCGCCATTTCCCGCACCGTCGGCTCGATGATCTCGCGCATTGCGCGACCCTCAAGTTCGGGGCTCAAAACCGGCGCAGGCGAATAGGCGCCCATGCCGCCGGTATTGGGACCCGTGTCGCCCTCTCCGACGCGCTTATGGTCCTGGGCGCTTGCCAACGGCACGGCGCGGGTCCCGTCAACCAGTGCGAACAGGCTGGCTTCTTCGCCTTCCAGATATTCCTCGATGACCATCGGCCCGTCGCCGGCGGCGCGAATCGCCGCCTCGGCCTCGTCGCGCGACATCGCCACGGTCACGCCCTTGCCCGCGGCAAGGCCGTCGGCCTTGATCACCACCGGCAGCCCGAATTTGTGAAGGGCCGCCAGCGCCTCGTCCATCCGCTCCGTTCGCACATAGGCCGCCGTTGGGATTCCGGCGCGCGCGCACAGGTCCTTGGTAAAGCCCTTCGATCCTTCAAGCTGGGCCGCCGCTGCGCTCGGTCCGAACACCGCGATCCCCGCCTCGCGACATGCATCCGCGACCCCCGCGACCAGCGGCGCTTCGGGCCCGACAACCACGAGGTCGATCCGCCGCTCCTTTGCGAGCGCGACAACCTTATGGGGATCGCACGGGTCGATCGGGACGCAGTCCGCCCAACGCTCGATGCCGGGGTTGCCCGGCGCCGCGATCAGGTCGCCGCAGCTCGGCGATTGCCTTAAGCGCCAAGCCAGCGCATCCTCGCGTCCGCCCGATCCCAGCAGCAGGATATTCATGAGTTCTTCCGGTCCCGATGACGACGCATCCGGCCTGTTAGCGAAGGTCGGCACCGGCGACAATTCGCCGGCGCTCAGCGTCAGCGAGCTTTCCGGCGCCTTGAAGCGCACCGTCGAGCAGGCGTTTGGCCATGTTCGGGTCCGCGGCGAGATCTCCGGATGGAAGCGTCACGGTTCGGGCCATTGCTATTTCACCCTCAAGGACGATTCCGCCTGCATCGATGCCGTGCTGTGGCGCGGCCAGGCGGGGCGGTTGTCCTTCGCTCCGGAAGACGGCGCGGAGGTGATCGCCACCGGCAAGCTCACCACTTATCCAGGCCGCTCGAAATATCAGATCGTCGTCGACAAGCTCGAGCTGGCCGGGGAGGGCGCATTGATGGCGCTGCTCGATCGCCGCCGCCGCGCGCTCGCCGCCGAAGGATTGTTCGACGAGGCGCGTAAGCGGCCGCTTCCGCACATGCCGCGAATCATCGGCGTGATCACCTCGCCGACTGGCGCCGTCATTCGGGACATTCTTCATCGCCTCGCCGACCGCTGCCCGTGTCACGTCATCGTTTGGCCGGTTCCGGTCCAGGGGGAGGGCGCAGCGGAAAAGATCGCCGCCGCGATCCGCGGCTTTCAGGCCCTGGCCGCGCCGCCCGACCTACTGATCGTTGCGCGCGGCGGCGGCTCGATCGAAGATTTGTGGGCGTTCAACGAGGAGATTGTCGTTCGCGCCGCTGCTGAATCCTCGCTTCCGCTGATCAGCGCCGTTGGCCACGAAACCGACACCACCCTGATCGATTTCGCAGCCGACCGACGCGCGCCGACGCCGACGGCCGCCGCGGAAATGGCCGTTCCGGTCCTCGCCGAGCTTTCCGGCCTGCTCGATTCGCTTGGCGGGCGGCTCGCCGGCGCCCTTGCGCGTGGATCGGCCGATGCTGGCGAGCGGCTTCAGCGCGCAATCGAGCGCTGGCCGCATCCGGAAGGCCTGCTCCTGCCGGCCGCGACGAAGCTTGCCGATCCGTCATCTCGCTTGCCGCGCGCGCTTGCCGCCCGCGCCGCGCATGCGCGGGGCGACTTCGGGATGGTTGCGACCCGGCTACGGACCGGCCTGCTCGACAACCGCCTCGAGCGTATGCGCGAGAAGCTGGCAGGCCTGTGGCGCCTGGCCGAACTCGCGCATCCCGAGCGGCCGTTGGCGCGCGGCTTTGCCCGCGTCACCGCCGACGATGGATCGACGCTGATGACCGCCGCGGCGGCCGGGGCGGTCCCCCATCTTCGCCTTCGCTTCGCCGACGGCGAGGTCGGGGCGGTCCCCGACGGCGCTCGCGGGGTTGAGACCGGGCCGGCTTCGTCCTATCGCTCGCGCAAGCCTGCGGCAGTCCGTCAGCCGGGGCTGTTCGACGATTGATGAGGATGGCGACGTGTTGATGACCGGTCGCGGGCGCGAGGCCCGGATTCACTATCTCGCCGGGACCTTCCGGATCCTCGCCACCGGCGATTACGTCCGCTGCGCCGAGACTGGGGCGGCGATCGCGATCGACGAGCTGCTCTACTGGTCGGTGGAACGGCAGGAAGCCTATGTCGATGCAGCGGCCAGCCTCGCCGCCGAACGACGCTCCGGAAGCGCCGCCTAGCTTCGAAACGCTAACGCCGCACAGGGTGTGTCCGTGCTGTCACACTAGCTTAACAAAAGCTGCACGGGGGCGTCAGGGCGCTGGACAGCCCACCACCTATTCAAGCTAAACGACACTCACGTGGGGGTGGACTACGCCCGCGAACCTAAGGTGTTCCGGCAACGGACGCTTTGATTCGGGAGATTGAAATGAGGAAATCGACTTTGCGTGCGACTGCCGCGGTGCAGGCTCTCGCGCTCCTCGGCGCAGGCGCATTTATCGCTACGCCGGCCGCTGCGCAGGACACCACCGGTGCCGCGTCGAACGAAACCCAGCCGACGCAGGACCAGCAGGCTGCTGTTCCCAAGCCGGAAGACCAGGCGGATTCCGACGACGCCATCGTCGTTACCGGTTCGCGCATCGTCCGTCCTGACCTTGAGGCGCCGAGCCCGGTCACGACCGTCGATTCGGAACAGTTCGACCTGACCGGTACGGTCACCGTCGAAACCCTCCTGAACGAGCTGCCGCAGCTCATTCCGGGCAACACCCGCACCTCGAACAACCAGGGCGGCGAGGACTTCTCCACCCTCGACCTTCGCGGCCTCGGTCCGAACCGCACCCTGATCCTCGTCGACGGCGAGCGCGTTCCCGCCTCGTCGACCTCGGGCGTTGTCGACATCGGCACCATCCCGGCCGGTCTCATTGAGCGCGTTGACGTCGTCACCGGCGGCGCCTCGGCCGTTTACGGTTCGGACGCCATGGCCGGCGTCGTGAACTTCATCCTCAAGGATAACTTCGAAGGCCTCGAAGTGTCGTCGCAGTACGGCATCTCGGACCATGGGGACGGTTCGCAGTTCAATATCCAGGCCCTGCTCGGCGGCAACTTCGCCGACGACCGCGGCAACATGACCTTCTTCACCAGCTACTTCACGCGTGAAGCGGTCGGCCAAGGCGATCGCGACGTCACCCGTGACGCTGGCGTCGTTTATTACGACTACAACTATGCGACGCAGGAAATCTTCTTCTTCGTTCCTGATCACCTGACCCCGCCCAGCGCCTACACGAGCCGCTACCCCAATGGCGGCATCGGCATCGCTGCGCAGGCCGGTTCTTCGACCCCGCCGTGGGGCCTGATCTCGAACAACGCTACCAACCCGTTCCAAAATCTCAGCACGATCCTTCCGGGCAACTTCGGGGCGGGTAACACCGACACGAACTGCGACGGCGTTCCGGGCGGTGCTGTGAACACTGGCAACCTGTCGTTCAACGATCAGGGCGAATTGGTACCGGCCAACGCTTCGGGCCAGGCCGCCGGCCTCTGCGCCTTCGCTGATCGTTCGACCAGCGAGAGCTCGAGCCGGTTCAACTTCAACCCGCTCAACTATCTCGTCACGCCTTACGAGCGCTTCAACCTCACCGCGACGGGCCGTTACGACATCACGGATTCGATCCGCCTGAAGGTCGTCGGCAACTACGTCGACTCCTCGCAGGAGGTGAACCTCGCGCCGACTCCGGCAACCGGTATCTCGGTGCCTGTCACCAACGCCTTCATCGCTCTCGGCGACGCCACCAACGGTGCGCCTTGCGGCGTCGGCATTTCCTGTAACGAGGATTTACGTCAGGCATTGCTGTCGCGTCCGAATCCGAATGCGCCGTTCACCTACGCACGCCGCTTCTTCGAAACCGGTCCGCGTGTCGGCATCTACAATTCCAAGACGCAAACCCTGCGCGGCACCCTATCGGGTCCGATCGGTTGGGGCTTCAACTGGGATCTGACCGGCAGCTACGGCAAGACCACGGCCAACATCGAGGCTCGCGGCAACATCAACAATGCGGCCGTCCAACAGGGTCTCAACAACTGCATCAACACCGCCGGCGTCATCAACGGCGCGGGTATCCTTCCGGGCTGCGTGCCGCTCGACATCTTCGGGGCGAACACCTTGTTCGCGGGCTACGACCTCACCGGGCGTCCGGACATGGCCCCGGGCTCGATGCTGAACTTCGTACGCATCGATACCCAGGAACGTCGTGAGTTCGAGCAGGTTCGTATTGCCGGCAACATCACCGGCAACCTGTTCGAGCTTCCGGCCGGTCCGGTCGGTGTCGCGGTTGGCGCCGAGGCTCGTACCGATCGCGGTTCGATCGTCGTCGACGATGCTCAGCGAACTGGTAACATTTACGGCTTCAACGCCGTCCAGAACCAGGCCGGTAAGGTCAACGTCAAGGAAGTGTACGGCGAAATCCGCGTTCCGATTCTCGCCGACATGTTCCTTGTCGATGAACTGTCGCTCGAAGCTGGTGCTCGCTTCTCCGACTATTCGACGGTCAACGGCCTGCTCAACTACAAGTTCGGCATGCAGTACTCGCCGTTTGACTGGATGAAGTTCCGCGCGATCTACAACAAGGCGGCACGTGCTCCGTCGATCGTCGAACTGTTCCAGAACGGCGACCAGGGCTTCCCGTCCTACGTCGACCCCTGTAACGACATCGCCGGCCGCAGCGCGACGGCTCTGGCCATCTGTTCGGCCCAGACCCCGGCCTTCGCTGCGGGTGGTGGTTACACCGGCTTCAACCAGACCAACGCGCAGGTTCAGGCCTTCGCCTTCGGTAACCCGGACATCAGCGAGGAAACCGCCAAGACCTTCACGGTCGGCGCGGTTCTCACGCCGAACCTCGGGCTGGGCCGCTTCTCGGCAACGATCGACTATTACAAGATCCGGATCGAGGACATCATCACCACCTTCGGTGCGCAGTTCTTCATCAACGACTGCTACCTGGCGGGGAATGCCTCGTCCTGCGATCGCATTACGCGTGATCCGGGCACCGGTCAGTTGACCGCGGTCAACACGGCCACGGGTAACCAGGGCGTGTTCAAGTCGAGCGGTGTGGACGCGACGGTCAACTATGTCGTTCCGTTCGCCGACCTCGGCCTTGGGATCCCGGGCCGCCTGCGGTTCCAGGAGTTGATCAGCTGGAACGAAGAAATCAGCTTCGGCGGCGCTAACTTCTCCGGCGCTGGCGCGGCGGGCATCGGCGGCAACTTCCCTGAGTGGAAGTCGACGATGACCCTCGCGTACGATAGCGACAGCTTCACCGCTCAGATGCGTTGGAACTGGCAGTCGGACCTCGAGGATGTTGGCTTCACCAACATCGGCGACAACGGCGCTCCGGACGTCCCGGGTCTCAGCTACTTCGATCTCTCGCTCCGCAAGAAGATCGGCGACAACTTCGAGATCACCGGTATCGTCCAGAACCTGTTCAACCAGAAGGCCAAGAAGACCGTTGCCGGCTTCTTCGCCGAGGGCGGTACGGACGTCGCGTACTGGAACCCGGTCATCCTCGGCCGCTACTTCACCCTTCAGGCGAAGGTGAAGATGTAAGCTTCGGTTTCACCGAACGATCAAAGGGCGGCGGGGAAGAAATTCCCCGCCGCTTCTTTTTTGCCGAGAGCTTCCCGGCACAACGGGCAGGGGCCACAGGCGGCTGGCCTTGTGCGATGAGACAGTTAGAGCCCGCAGGCCTGCGCCGCTTAGCGCGACAGGATTGTCACGGGTTTCATGCCCGTGACGGATCGCATTGAGCCTGAGTTTATAGGGGTTGGTAGTCGAAGGCGGCCGTCAACCGGTCGCCCCGGCCTTCGCCGAAGGGCCGAGTGCCGTGAAGCATGAAGGACGGGAAAAGCACCAGTCGTCCGGCCTGCGGTTCCACGATCCGCCGTGGCTCGACGTCCATGTTGAACATGTCCGGCGGACGGCCGAATTCGATCCACCCTTCTTGCCTTTCGCGCTGCTCGGCGGCGTAGTCCGGAAGCCGCGCGTAAAAGGCGGAGCTCATCCAGCCGTGGCCGTGGAAATGCGGGACGTGGTGGCCCCCGCCTCCCTGCAGGCGAACAGACCAACTACCCGAAAAGCCGAATTTCGTCGACTTCCGCCTTAGGAACGGATGGGTTGGATCGTCGGGTAGCTTGGCGATGGCATTCGCCGCCGCCCTCATCACGCCTTCTCGGAAGGATTGGATGACCGGGTCGGGACGGTCGAACAGCGCGCCACTGGTCTGGGTACCATGGCTAAGCGACTGATTGCCTGGCGCAACCAGCGTCTGGTGAAGCGGATCTAAGGCCGCGGCGACGACCTTTGCGAATTCCTGGGCGGACAACTTGCCGTCCGGCGATGGCACTTCCGTCACCATGACCAGCCGCTCATAGTCGCACAGCCAGTGCTCGCGCGGATCGTCCAGCATCCGCCACGCCAGCGACAACAGGCTCCAGCCGATCTGATCGTCGCCCGCGTTCCGATTATACTGCTCAGCCCAGCCGGCGGCGCGCTTATAATCGCCGGCACGCATCGCCAGTTGGATCTTGCTAACCAGCCCCAAGGGCCGGCTGTCGACGTCGACCGGCAAGGACTCGATCTCGGCCAGCGCGGGACCTGCTTCTCCGGTAATTCCTTCCGTGAAGGCCGTCAGAATGACCAGGTCGGGGTCGCGCCCGACCTTGCTTATGCCTTCGCGGCCGACCTTTGCCGCTTCCTCGTTTCTCTTGTTGGCGGCGAGCGCATGGACCCAGCTTGTCCACGCCTCGGCCGACCCGTGTTTTTCCGCCCAGGCGCGATAATGGTCGAACGCCCTCGTGCCGTCCCGATACTCGATTTCCAGGCGGGTCAGTCCGGACATCGCCTCGCCATTTTCGGGCTTCTCGGCGACCGCCTGATTATAAAGGTCTGCGGCCCGGTCGACGTGTCCTGCTTCCAGCTCGGCGGCAGCCCAATGGGCGGTGAATTCGCTCCCGGACATGCCGAGGCGCTGCGCCTCCGCAAATGCCTCGCACGCTTCGTCGTAGCGGCATGCGGCACGCAGGGTGACTGCCTGGTTATAGCGGATTCGCGGGCGAGACGGCGCCGCTCGCACGGCCAGGTCGAAGGCCCCGACCGCTTCGTCGATACGCCCGAGGTTCTTCAGCGCCGCTCCGCGCGCGGCAAACAGCCGGGCGTGGCCGGGGAAGCGCAAAAGGCCTTCATCTGCTGCCGATAGCGCCGCCGCATTGTTCCCGGCATTGGTCAAGCTGACCGCGCGGTTGAGGTGCGCGTCGGCTAGATCGGGGCGAAGCCGGGCAAGCCTCGTCCACTGCTCGGCCGCTTCCGCATGACGCCCGGCCGTGCCCAGCGTGTCGGCCAAGGCGCCGATGATTTCCGGAGGACCATTTTCAAGCGCGACGATCCGCTTCAGCGCATCGATCGTTTCGTCCGTCTTGCCCGCCTGGCTTGCGACGAATGCGAACAGGCGAAGCGCCTGGCCGTCCTTGTCGATGGCCGATCGGTGCGGCGCCAGGATCGTCCACGCTTCCTGCACGCGCCCGACCTGCGCCAGACTCTGCGCCTGCTGCAGCTGCGCCATCAGGTTCATCAGGACCACGCTTGGCGCCTTCCTATCCGCGTCGCTCTAGTTGTTGAGCCGCTCGATCCGAAAGCCGACACGGCCTTCGATGCTGCCCATGTAGCTGCCCAGCGCCGCGCGCCGAATGCGGATTTTCGATCCGGCCTTCGGCTTGTCCATATAGGCGCCGTCCTTTTGCGCCCAGCGCGCCCCGTCCTCGAGCGTGAAGATATAGCCTTTCGGGCCCTGGCTAACCGCCTTGATGGTCGTTTCGATCGACTTGACGTCCTCGGCCATGTCGTTGTCGCCGAACAGTTTGACCTTTGGCAGGTCGAAGCCGAACAGCCCACGCCGCGCTTCCTGCACGGCCTGCTTGTCGGCGACGTAGAGATCCTTGTTCTGCTGGGCCTGCGCGAGCGTTCCGACCGTCTTGTCGAAACAGGCCAGCCGCGCTTGCGAGTCCGTGATCGCCCGGCACTGCAGGACGTCGTCGAAGATTTTCGGGGTCTTGGCCGTGCTGAGGCCGGTCTTGTCCTGGGCCGTCGCGGGCGCCTGAAACGCGATCAGCGCGGTGAGGCCAGCGACAGCATACTTCAACTTGAACATGGAAACCCCTTCCGGTCCGGTGAATTGGGCCGAGTTTGCCGCCGATAGGGCGGTGCGTAAAGCCTGAAGGTCGCCCCGTCAGGCTGGCGCTATCACAAGCCCGCCGTCGCCCTCGTCGACCTTGACCGTCGATCCATCCTTCACGGTGCCGGCCAGGATCGCGTCGGCTAGCGGATCCTGCAGGTATTTCTGGATCGCCCGCTTCAGCGGCCGCGCCCCGTAGACCGGGTCGTAGCCGACACGGCCGAGCCACGCCCGCGCCTTGTCGGTTAGTTCCAGCGTGATCTTGCGGTCGGCCAGCAGCTTCTGAAGCCGTGCCGCCTGGATATCGACGATCGGCCCCATGTGACTTGCGCTGAGGCGGTGGAACAGGATGATTTCGTCCAGGCGGTTGAGGAATTCCGGCCGGAAGTGCGAACGGACGACCTCCATCACCTGGTGCTCGACGCTCTCCGCCGGCTCGTCCTCGCCGAGGTTGGCGAGAAACTGGCTGCCGAGGTTGGACGTCAGGATGATGATCGTGTTGGCGAAATCGACGGTTCGGCCCTGGCCGTCGGTCAGGCGGCCATCGTCAAGCACCTGCAGCAGGATGTTGAACACGTCGGCATGGGCCTTCTCGACCTCGTCGAACAGCACAACCTGGTAGGGTCGGCGGCGCACGGCTTCCGTCAGCACGCCGCCTTCTTCGTAGCCGACATAGCCCGGAGGCGCTCCGATCAGCCTCGCGACCGCATGCTTCTCCATGAACTCCGACATGTCGATTCGCACCATTGCGCTGTCGTCGTCGAACAGGAATCCGGCCAGCGCCTTGGTCAGCTCGGTCTTGCCGACTCCGGTCGGGCCGAGGAACAGGAAGCTGCCGAGCGGACGATTGGGGTCCTGCAAGCCGGCGCGGGCACGGCGGACTGCGGCGCTGACGGCCTTCACCGCCTGGTCTTGGCCGATCACTCGGGCGCCGATCGCCTTTTCCATGTTGAGCAATTTCTCGCGCTCGCCCTCCATCATCCGCTCGACCGGGACGCCGGTCCAGCGGCTGACGACCGAGGCGATGTCCTGGTCGGTTACTTCCTCGCGGAGCATCGCGCCTTTGGATGCCTGGCCCGCCTCGGCGAGCTTCTTCTCGAGCTCGGGAATACGGCCGTATTGCAGCTCGCCGGCCTTGGCGAGATCGCCCGAGCGCTGCGCCTGCTCGAGTTCGATGCGGGCCGCGTCGAGCTGCGCCTTGAGGTCCGCCTCGGCGCTGATCTTTTCCTTTTCGGCCTGCCAGCGCGTGGTGAGCTCGGTCGACTGCTGCTCGAGGTTCGCAAGCTCCTCCTCAAGCTTCGCGAGCCGGTCCTTGGACGCCGAATCGCTCTCCTTCTTCAGCGCCTCGCGCTCGATCTTGAGCTGGATGATCCGCCGGTCGAGATTTTCGATTTCCTCCGGCTTCGATTCCACTTCCATGCGGATCCGGCTTGCCGCCTCGTCCATCAGGTCGATCGCCTTGTCCGGCAGGAAGCGGTCGGAGATGTAGCGGTTCGAAAGCGTCGCAGCCGCGACCAGCGCCGCATCGGTGATCCGCACGCCGTGGTGAAGCTCGTACTTCTCCTTCAGCCCGCGAAGGATCGAGATCGTGTCCTCGACGGTCGGCTCGCCGATGAATACCGGCTGGAAGCGCCGCTCGAGCGCCGCGTCCTTCTCGACATGCTTCCTGTACTCGTCGAGCGTCGTCGCGCCGATGACGTGAAGCTCGCCGCGCGACAGCGCGGGTTTGAGCAGATTGCCGGCGTCCATCGCGCCTTCGCTTTTCCCGGCGCCGACAAGCGTATGCATCTCGTCGATGAACAGGATGATGTCGCCGGCCGACTGCTTGACCTCGTCGATTACGCCTTTCAGCCGCTCTTCGAACTCGCCGCGATATTTCGCGCCTGCGATAAGGCCGCCCATGTCGAGCGACAGCAGTTTGCGGTCCTTGAGGCCGTCGGGAACGTCGCCGTTGGCGATCCGCAAGGCAAGTCCTTCGGCGATGGCGGTCTTGCCGACGCCGGGCTCGCCGATCAGCACCGGATTGTTCTTGGTCCGCCGGGCAAGCACCTGGACGGTTCGGCGGATTTCCTCGTCGCGGCCGATGACCGGGTCGAGCTTGCCCTCGCGCGCCCGCTCGGTCAGGTCGACCGTATATTTCTTGAGGGCATCGTAGCGGTCTTCGGATCCCTGCGTGTCCGCCGTCCGCCCGCCGCGCAATTTCTCGATCGCGGCATTGAGCTTTTGCGGGGTGAGGCCGGCGCGGGCGAGGGCGTCGCCCTCCGCCGTGCCCTTGGACAGCGCGAAGGCGAGCAGGATGCGCTCGACCGTGACGTAGCTGTCATTGGCCTTGGTGGAGATTTCCTGCGCCTTGTCGAGCACGCGCAGGAGGTCGCCATCGACGCCGGGCGCACTGGTCGCCCCGCTGCCCGTGACGCTCGGCTGCTTTTCGACCAGCGCATCGACTTCCCGCTTCGCCGCTTTGGCATCGCCGCCGGCCGCCTGGATCAGGCCCGCCGCCATGCCCTGCTCGTCGTCCAGCAGGGCCTTCAGGTAATGCGCCGGCGTAATCCGCTGGTGATGCTCGCGAACCGCAATGGTCTGGGCTGCCTGCAGGAACCCGCGCGCCCGGTCGGTCAGTTTCTCAAAGTCCATGAATGTCCCTCGTTCGGCTGCCGATGTGGTGTGCTGAAGTCACAACGCAAGGGGTCATTGTGTCGGGGCAGCCACAGTCGCGGCGCTCTGATCGGCTGGCGGCTCGACATAGGGCAGCGCGCCTTCCTCAAGCACGGCAGCGCATCCCCATCCGCCTGCTGCTCCCGCCGTGCCCCACTCGCGGGTCTTGCGCGCGTCGATATGGAATCTCAGCCCCTTGTAGAAGCCGAGGCCGATGTTGTTCCACCAGCCCTTGCCAAGCTGGATCCGGCACAATGTGGTCATCAGCAACTCGCGTTGGAACGGCTGGATCGGAACCATGTCGATCCCGCCGCCGGTCAGGTGAGTCGAGGTTGGCGCACCCTTGGCGCAGGCGTTCAGCGCGGGATTGCGATAGGCCGATACCACCTCGATCTGGCCGACGACCGGCTCGATGAACGCGCCGACGAAGCGCAACGCGTGGACGATATTTGGCCAATGCTCCGTCGGCGGGACTTCGAAGGGCTGGCTGGCGCAACGCGACCAGTCGCTTGCGGTGCGAAGCAATTGCCAGGTCGGGGCGACCCCGCCGACGCCATTATGAACCAGGTAGTCGTTGAAGGCCTTGACCCGGATCGGCCGTGCCGGGTCGGCGGCGATCCAGCGCCGGTATCCCGGCTCGTCCTGTCCCTGCGTGACGTAGTTCAGTGCGGCCGGCGAGGTTGCGCTGCTCGCCCAGGACGGGACGGACAGGATCGCGCCGAGCAGGAGGATCAATCGCAGCACCGTGCAATCAAAACGCGCCGGCCATTGAAATGCAACCGGCGCGCCTGCAAGTTGTCACCATGCAACGTCCAATCAATGTCGATCTGCCGCACAAGCTCGGTCGCGAAGAAGCCCGGCGGCGGATCGCCGCCAACATCCACAAGCTCGAAAGCCACATCCCAGGCGGCGCGGAGGTTTCGAGTCGCTGGGAAGGCGACACGTTGAAGCTCAATGTCGGCGCGATGGGCCAGTCGGTCGAAAGCGAGATCGGAGTCGATGACAGCGTCGTCCACTGCCGTATCCAGCTTCCCGGGCTCCTGTCGCTGTTCGCCAGTCCGATCGAGGCGATGCTAAAGAGCAAGGGTAGCGACTTGCTGCTTGAGGACAAGCGCGACTAGGCTGCCGCCGCAGCAGCGGGAGTCGGGCACATGCGTCACTTCGCGATCGTCGGTTCGGGCCCCGCCGGCTTTTACACGGCCGAGGCCCTGGCCAAGGCCTTTGGCGAGCGTGCGCGGATCGACATCATCGACCGCTATCCGGTGCCGTACGGGCTGATCCGCTTCGGCGTGGCCCCCGATCATCAGTCATTGAAAGCCGTTTCGAAGCGTTACGACAAGGTGGCTGAAACCGAAGGCGTACGCTTCGTCGGCAATGTCGCGGTCGGCAGCGACGTCCTCGTTGACGAGCTCATCCAGCTTTACGACGCGGTCGTCCTTGCGACCGGCGCACCGAACGACCGCAAGCTCGGCATCCCGGGCGAGGATCTGCCCGGTGTCGTCGGCTCGGCGGCGTTCGTCGGATGGTACAATGGCCATCCCGATTTCGCCGATCTCGATCCTCCGCTCGACGGGACGCACGTGGCGGTCGTCGGCAACGGCAATGTCGCGCTCGATTGCGCGCGGATCCTTGCCAAGACAGCGCACGAGTTCGAAGGGTCTGACATCGTCGGCCATGCGCTCGCGGCGCTCGAAAAGGCCGCGACCAGGACCATCACCATCCTCGGCCGCCGCGGCCCGCACCAGATCGCCATGACCCCGAAGGAGCTTGGCGAGCTCGGGCATTTGGAAGCGGCCTCTCCGGTCGTGGACGCCGCGGACTTTCCGCCACTCGAGGCGGATGAGTCGCTAGAGCCCGGTCACCGCAAGTCGATCGCCATCCTTCGCGAATTTGCGGCGACCCCGCCCGGCTCCACCAAGCCCAAGCGCATGGTGTTCGATTTCTTCGCCAAGCCGCTCTGGATTGAAGGCGACGGCAAGGCGGAAACGATCATTGTCGAGCGCACCGAGCTCGATCCGGACGGCCGCGCGGTTGGCACCGGCGAAACCTACGCGGTCCCCGCCAGCCTGGTCATTTCCGCGATCGGCTATTCGACGCCGCCCATGCCGGGCGTGCCTTATGACGAGCGCCACGGCCATTTCCTCAACGACCATGGGCAAATCGCCGACCGGCTCTATTGCGTCGGCTGGGCGCGGCGCGGGCCCACCGGCACGATCGGCACCAATCGGCCCGATGGCTATGAGGTCGCCGAACAGATAGCCGCGGCCATGCCGGTGGGTTCCGGGGCCGGGAAGCCGGGCGGCGCTGGTCTCGACTCGTTGCTTGCCGAACGCGTTATCCAGTCGACCAGCTTCGACGACTGGCGCACCATCGAGAAAGCGGAAGAAGCCCAGGCTCGGCCCAGCAGCCCGCGCGAGAAATTCGTGCACGCCGACGATTGGATGAAGGTGCTCGGGCGCACACGCTGAAACGCGGCTTGCGGAAACGCAAACCCACGGCTAGGAAGCCCGCGCCTTGGCTCCCGCGCCACGTCGCGGGTTCCGGTCGGGGAGTAGCTCAGCCTGGTAGAGCACTGTCTTCGGGAGGCAGGGGCCGGAGGTTCGAATCCTCTCTCCCCGACCATTTTTTCTGCCCGTGCGCTGCTTGGCGGCGACCTCGCTTCGTCAGGTCGTCGCTTCCAGCGTAGCGGGACGGTCCTCCAGAATCTTCATCAGCGCCTTGGCGGCCGGCTCGCTCGAAGGCGGATTCTGTCCGGTGACCAGCAACCCGTCGGTGACGACATAAGGCTGGAAGGTGCCACCGGCGCTGAACTCGGCGCCCTTGGCCTTCAGTTCGTCCTCCAGAAGGAACGGCACGACCTCGGTCAGCCCAACAGCGTCTTCCTCGGCATTGGTGAAGCCGGTGACCTTGCGGCCTTTGACGAGCGGCTGACCATCGCTGAGGGTGATGTCCTTTAGTACCGCCGGCGCATGGCAGACGAGCGCCACCGGCTTTTCGGCGGCCAGCATATCGGCGATCAGTTTTTTGGAAACGAGATCGTTGGCGAGATCCCACAAGGGGCCATGGCCGCCGGGATAGAAAATGCCGTCGAACGCGCCCGCGTCGATGGCCGACAGTCGCTCGGTCGCGGCCAGCCGGGCCTGCGCCTCAGGATCTTGCTTGAAGCGCCGTGTCGCCTCGGTCTGGGCGTCGGGCTCATCGCTCTTGGGGTCCAGCGGCGGATGGCCTCCCTTGGGGCTCGCCAGGGTGATCTTATGCCCGGCATCCTTCAAGACGTAGTAAGGCGCGGCAAATTCCTCCAGCCAGAAACCGGTCTTCTTGCCGGTTTCGCCAAGCTGGTCGTGGCTGGTCAGCACCATCAGGATGTTCATTGGGCAGTCCTTCAGTTCGTCGCCCCGCCCCGCCCGGAAAATAGGGTTGCGGAATGACGATTGAAAGACATCAGGTCGCGAAACTGGGATCGAGGCGATAGGCCTTGCGCAGCAATGCCGGCCAGGCGAGCAGCTTCGCCGCGATCGCTAGCCCGACCGCGCCTTGCTCGGCGGCCAGCTCCGGCGTTCCCTGCGGCGGCGTGTTGCATTTGTCGCCCGCGCTCAGCGCCATGATCTGCGCCTGGCAGGCCCGCTCGATGAAATAGAGCTTCACGAAGCATTCGCCGACCGACGCCCCGACCGCCAGCGTGCCGTGATTGCGAAGCAGCATGCCGTTCTTGGTGCCAAGATCGGCCACAAGCCGCTCGCGCTCGCCAAGATCGGTCGCCACACCTTCGTAATCGTGGAAGGCAAGGTCGCCCCGAACCAGCATCGCCGTCTGCGTCAGCGGCAGCAGCCCGTCCTCGTGAGCGCTGACCGCCTGGCCCGCGGGCGTATGAAGGTGCATGACCGCCTGCGCATCCTCGCGCGCCATGTGGATCGCGCTATGGATGACGAAGCCCGCCGGGTTGGTGATGAACGGCGTCGGCTCAACCGCATTGCCCTGGACGTCGACCTTGACCAGCGAACTTGCCGTCACTTCCTCGAACATCAGGTTATACGGATTCAGCAGGAAGTGATGCTCCGGCCCCGGAATGCGCGCCGAAAGGTGCGTGAAGATGAGGTCGTCCCAGCCGTAATGCGCGACGAGGCGATAGGCGGCGGCGAGATCGACGCGGATCTTCCACTCCTCCTCGCTCACCTTGTCCCGCATCGGCGGGATGTCGAGCTCGTCGATCGGCCGGATGCCGTCGATTCCGCGGTTCATCGTGTCGACCCGGTTCATGCGGTCGTCATCTCCTGCGCAATGCGGTCGGGGTGGGCGGCGGCGAAGGCCGGGTGGGCGCTCGCCGTCTCGTCCGCCCGCCTCAACGTCGGGAAGGCGGCGATCGGCACCGAGAAGCGCCGCGCATTGTACAACTGGGGCACGAGGCAGACGTCGGCCAGCGTCGGCTCGTCGCCGAACAGGAACGCGCCCGCCCTAGGCGCGGCCATCGCCTCAAGCGCAGCCAGCCCTTCGGTCACCCAGTGGCGATACCATTCGTCCTTCTGCACCTCCGTCAGCGCCAGCGGCCCCTTGAGGTACTTCAGCACCCGAAGGTTATTGAGCGGATGGATGTCGCAGGCGATGCTGAGCGCCAGGCTCCGCACATGCGCGCCGTCCGCCGGGTCTCGCGGCATCAGCGGCGGCTCAGGCCGTGTCTGGTCGAGGTACACCGCGATCGACAGGCTCTGGGCCAGCTTCAAACCGTCGATTTCGAGGCATGGCACGAAGCCCTGCGGGTTGACCGCGCGATAGCCGTCGCTCTTCTGGTCGCCATTAGCGAGGTTCACCTCCCGCCGTTCATAGGCTAGACCCTTGAGGCCGAGCGCAATCCGTACCCGGTACGAGGCCGAGCTGCGGAAATAGTCGTGGAGGACGATTGCTTCCATGACGTCAAGATTGCGCCGCACCAGCCCCGGGAGTCAACGCGCGGACGATTCGTTACGTGCCCGTTCCCTTGCAACGCAATTTGCGCTATTTCGTTGAGCGCTCAGGGGAGGGGCTTCGAAAGGGAGAATCGTCATGAGATTCCCATTCCTCGCTGCCACCACAGCTGGCCTCATCGGCGCAGCCACGATCGCCACCCCCGCCGCCGCCATCGATCCGCAGGGCATATCCACTTCGAAGCACGGCGTCCGAATCCATCACGGCAACCGCTACGCCCGCGACTGGGTCGGCAGCGACCGCCGTCGTCATCGCGATGACGACGCCTTCATCTATGAGGACCGCGAGTACGCCGGCGACACCCTGTTCCGCGCCGACGGCTTCAACGACTGGTGGCACGACGCGCCGCACCGCAACCGCCCGGCCTGGGTGATGACAAACCAGAATTGCGACCGGCAGTACTGGATGGGTGGCGCTTGGAGGTGTTGAGCTAAGCCACCGCGCGTAGGGAGGACGACGCGAAGAGCGCTCCGCGCTACGACTCATCCCCCATCCTAAGCGCAGCGATAAATGCCTCCTGCGGAATGGACACGCTGCCATACTCCCGCATCTTCGCTTTGCCCTTTTTCTGTTTTTCGAGCAGCTTGCGTTTGCGCGTCGCGTCGCCGCCATAGCATTTCGCGGTCACGTCTTTTCGCATTGCGCTGATCGTCTCGCGGGCAATCACCTTGCCGCCGATCGCCGCCTGGATCGGGATCTTGAACAAATGCCTCGGGATCAATTCCTTCAGCCGCTCGCACATCCCGCGCCCGCGCGCCTCGGCGGTGCCGCGGTGGGTGATCATGCTGAGCGCGTCTACCGGCTCCTCATTGACCAGTATGGTCATCTTCACCAGGTCGCCCTCGCGGTGGCCGATCTGCTCGTAATCGAAGCTGGCATAACCCTTAGAAATGCTCTTCAGCCGGTCGTAGAAATCGAACACCACTTCGTTGAGCGGCAGCTCATATTTCAGCTGGGCACGGCCGCCAACATAGGTCAGCTCGCGCTGGATTCCGCGCCGGTCTTGACATAGCTTCAGAATCCCGCCGAGATATTCGTCGGGCGTGTAGATCGTCGCCAGGATCCACGGCTCCTCGATGCTCTCGATCCGGTTCGGGTCGGGCATGTCCGCCGGGTTGTGAAGCTCGATCGTCTTCGCTTCCTCATTTTTCGAATGCGACAAATGCATCTTGTAGACCACCGACGGCGCAGTGGTGATGAGGTCCAGGTCATATTCGCGGGTCAGCCGCTCCTGGATGATCTCGAGGTGCAGAAGGCCTAGGAATCCGCAGCGGAAGCCGAAGCCCAGCGCCGCGCTCGATTCCATCTCGAAGCTGAACGAAGCGTCGTTAAGCCGTAGTTTGTAGAGACTTTCGCGGAGCTTCTCGAACTCCGCCGCGTCGGTCGGAAACAAGCCGCAGAACACCACCGGCTGGACTTCCTTGAAGCCGGGAAGCGGCACGTCCGCGGGCTTCTTGACGTCGGTGATCGTGTCGCCGACCGCGGTCTGGCTGACTTCCTTGATCTGCGCGGTGATGAAGCCGATCTCGCCCGGCCCGAGTTCGCTCAATTGCTCGATCTTCGGCGTGAAGCAGCCGACGCGGTCGACCAAATGGGTCGTCCCCGCGGCCATGAACTTGATCTGCTGACCCTTCTTCAGCACCCCATCCATCACCCGCACAAGGATGACGACGCCGAGGTACGGGTCGTACCAGCTATCGACCAGCATCGCTTTCAGCGGCGCATTGCGGTCGCCCTTGGGCGGCGGGATCTTGTCGACGATCGCCTGCAGGATTTCGTCGATGCCGATCCCTGATTTCGCGCTGGCGAGGACGGCCTCCGACGCGTCGAGGCCGATGATGTCCTCGATCTCATGTCGCACCTTCTCCGGCTCCGCGGCGGGCAGGTCGATCTTGTTGATGACCGGGATGATCTCATGGTCGTGCTCGATCGACTGGTAGACATTCGCCAGCGTCTGCGCCTCGACGCCCTGCGCCGCGTCGACCACCAGCAGCGCGCCTTCGCACGCCGCAAGGCTGCGGCTGACTTCGTAGGCGAAGTCTACGTGGCCGGGCGTGTCCATCAGGTTCAGCGTGTAGAATTCGCCGTCCGCCGCTTTCCATTTCAGCCGCACGGTCTGCGCCTTGATGGTGATCCCGCGTTCCTGCTCGATTTCCATGTTGTCGAGCATCTGGCCGCGCGTCATCTCGCGGTCGGTCAGCCCTCCGGTACGCTGGATCAGCCGGTCGGCAAGCGTCGATTTGCCGTGGTCGATATGCGCGATGATGCTGAAGTTACGGATTTTGCTTAAGTCGGTCATTTGCCCGGCCCGCTAGCAGCAACAATGGCCGCTGTCAGTAGCGGGAACCAATGCTTCGGTTGTCGGTCTGTTGCGCGACGAGGAGACGGACATGAATCATGCGCGGCGGATCGAGACTTGGGCGAGGCTTGGTTACCTGGCGCGCGGCTTCGTCTATCTCATCATCGGCTGGCTGGCGCTCGACTCCAATCGTCCCTTGTCGTCGTCGGAAGCGGTGAAGTCGGTCGAGGGCATGCCGCTCGGAACGCTGCTGCTTGCGGTCCTATCCTTCGGCCTGTTCGGTTACGGGCTTTACCGGCTGGCGGAAGGCTTCTTCGACCTCGACCATAAGGGCGGGGACGCCAAGGGCCTCGTCACCCGCACCGCCAACGTGGTCAGCGGCCTTTCTTACTGGGGGCTTACGTTCGTCGCCATCCGGGCCATCGCCGACGACAAGCAATCATCGGGTGAGGCGGGCCAGGCGGCCGGCTCGGGCGACTCCGCGGATACCGCGCGGCAGGTTGGCGAGGCTCCCGGGGAGACTTCCTTCTCATCGCCGCGGGCATCGTCATCCTCGCTGTAGCTGCCGTTCAGCTTGTCCTCGCTTTTCGCGCCAAGTTCATGGAGGAGATGGAGCCGAATGCGCCTCGGTTCGTGAAGCCTGCCGGCCAGCTAGGCTATGCTGCGCGCGGCATAGTTTTCCTGATTGTCGGCTGGTTCGCACTTCGATCGGGCCTCGGCGGCGAGCGGCTTCGCGGGTTCGGCGATGCTTTGGCGCTGGTCCGGGACGACCACCCGTTGCTGTTCAGGCTGATTGCCGCCGGGCTGTTGCTGTTCGGCGCGGTCAGCGTGCTGATGGCGCGCTATCGGCATGTCCATGACGCTGACGTGGGTTCTCTCGCGCGCTCGGCCACTAGCCACGGCGTTTAATCGAGATTAAATGGTTGCCGGCTCCTTGCGGAGCTGACGGGGGCAATCCGGTCGTAATCCTTTGGTTGCGTATGCTGGCGCAGTGCGCGCCTGCGAATTCGCCCCTCATTCGCAATGAAAAGGGATGAAACGAACCATGATCCGCAAAATGGCAATTCTTGGCGCCGCGGCACTGATCGCCTCTCCAGCGGTCGCGCAGACCAGCAACACGCGCGCTAGCGAAGCGCGCAACATGCAAACCCGGGCGACAGCGCAAATTCCGGTTTGCACCCGCCGCCTTGGCACCATCGCCATCGTCGAGCCTGACAATCAGTGGTGGCGTGAATATAATCTCGGCAGTCCGGAAGCGATTTTGAAGGTCTTCGTGCAGCAGTCAGGCTGCTTCGGGATCGTCAACCGCGGCCGATCGATGCAGAGTCGGGCGATGGAACGCGCGCTCGCCGAGCAAGGCGAGTTGCAGCAGGGCAGCAACGTCGGCGGCGGTCAGGTCAAAACGGCCGACTATTTCCTCGAACCCAATATCGTCACCGCCAACAACAATAGCGGCGGCGGCGGGATCGGCGCTGCCGCCGGCGCGCTGGGCGGCCTGTTCGGCAGCGGTGGAAGCTTCGTCGGCGGCATCGTCGGCGGAATCAACGTCAAGAAGGGCGAGGCGAACGTCACCCTTTCCGTTGTCAACGCCCGCACGACCGAGGAAATGGCCCTGGTCGAAGGCTATGCTCGCAAGAAGGATATCAGTTGGGGCGCCGGTGGCGGCGGCGGCTGGTGGGGCGGATTCGCCGCGGCCGGCGGCCATGGCTATCAGAACACGGAAATCGGCCAGGTAATCGTTCTGGCCTATCTCGATGCCTATACGAGGCTGGTCACGCAGCTTGGCGGTCTTCCGCAGAATGCGGCCGCTGCCGCTCCTCAGGCGCAATAACGTAATAAGAAACCTCAAGAGGGCGCGGATTCCTCGTGTTTCCGCGCCCTTTGTTAACCGCCGTTCGTCGAACAGCCTCGCGCCCCAGCGGAACGCGCTTGTCACCGCGGCGAATCGCCCTAGTTTGCGGACAAACGGAATTCGTTGGAGATCAATCACATGCGCAATTCGCTCCGCCTGTCCCTCTTGCTTGCCAGCGCGACGCCGATCCTGCTGTCGGCGCCCGTCACATCCCAGACTGTCGCAGCCACGCAGGTCAGGCCGACCCCGGTTCCGAAGCTGATCAGCCGGGTTAAGATTCCGCATACCGAGTTCAAGCTTGCCAACGGTCTCACCGTCCTGGTCCACGAAGACCGCAAGGCGCCGGTGGTCGGCGTGGCGATGTGGTACAATGTCGGATCGAAGGACGAGCCCAAGGGCAAGACCGGTTTTGCCCACCTGTTCGAACATCTGATGTTCAACGGCTCGGAAAACTTGCCGGAGGACTTTTTCAAATATCTCCAGCAGATTGGCGCGACCGACTATAACGGAACGACCAATTTCGACCGCACCAACTACTTCCAGACAGTGCCGAAGGGCGCGCTCGAGCGCGTGCTTTTCATGGAGAGCGACCGCATGGGCCACCTGCTCGGCGCGGTCAGCCAGAGCGTGCTCGATAACCAGCGCGGCGTCGTCCAGAACGAGAAGCGCCAGGGCGATAACCAGCCGGGCGGACTCGTGTTTTACGAAATCCTGAAGGCCCTTTTCCCCGAAGGCCATCCATACCGCCACTCGACCATCGGCTCGATGGCTGATCTCGACTCAGCTAGCCTGGCAGACGTCCGCCAGTGGTTCGTCGACAATTACGGGCCGAACAATGCCGTGCTCGTCCTGGCGGGTGACATCAACGCTGCCGAAGCCCGTCCGCTGGTCGAGAAATATTTCGGCTCGATCAAGCGGGGACCGGTCAATTTGCCGGCCCAGGCCAAGGTGCCGACGCTCGCCGCTCCGAAATCCATGGTCATGAAGGACCGCGTCGCGGCCACCACCGTTTCGCGTTATTGGCCGATGCCCGGCTTGCTCGATCGCCAACTGGTCGCCCTCGATGTCGGCGGCTCCATCCTTGGCGGCCTCGCCAGCTCGCGTCTCGACCAGATCCTGGTCCGCGAGGAAAAGATCGCCACCCAGGTCTCGGCCGGCCTTTATCCCTTTCAGCGCGTCGGCATCTTCTTCACCCAGGCGACGGTGAAGCCGGGTGTCGATCCGAACCTCGTCCAGAAGCGCGTCGATGAGATCCTCGCCGAATTCATCGCCAAGGGTCCGACCGCCGAAGAAGTTCGCCGTGCCGCGACGAGTGAAGTCGGCGGACGAATCCGTGGGCTTGAATCTGTCGGCGGATTTGGAGGCAAGGCCGTCACGTTGGCGGAAGGCGAAACCTTCACGGGCGACAGCAATTTCTACGCGAAGACGTTGGCCAACTATGCCACTGTTACTCCAGCCGAGGTCCAGCGGGCGATGCGCCAGTGGCTGACCAAGCCGGCCTTTTCGCTCCGCCTCGAGCCGGGCGACCGCCCGGAATATGAGGAAGCGAAGGCGGTCGCCAAGTCCGGCACCGACAAGGATGCCACAGCCGCGCCAAAGGGAGCGTCGCGGCCGATCCCGCCGCTTGGCCAGCTCACGGGCCTCGACTTCCCGGCTATTACGAACACCCGCCTGTCGAACGGCATCGAGGTCGAATATGCCCAGCGCACGGCCGTGCCGGTGACGCAGGTCGCTGTGTCGTTCGACGCCGGCGACGCTGCCGACCCCGCCAACAGCCGCGGTCTCCAAACGTTCGCCATGGCGATGCTCGACGAGGGCACGTCGACGATGACCTCGCAGCAGCTTGCAGAAGCCCGCGAAAGTCTCGGCGCCCAGATCAGCGCCTCGGGTTCGCTCGATCGCTCGACGGTCTATCTTTCGGCGTTGTCGCCCAATCTCGGCGCGTCGATGTCGCTGATGGGCGCGGTGATCAAGGACTCCGCGTTCGCGCCGGCCGAGATCGAGAGGCTCCGTACCCAGACCCTGACGGCAATCGCCCAGGCCAAGAAGGACCCGAACGGCATCGCTCAGCGCCTGCTTCCGGCGCTGCTTTACGGTCCGAATCATCCCTACTCGACGGTTCGCGGCGGCGATGAGGCTGCGATCAAGGCAATCAGCCGCGATGAGCTTCTGGCATTCCGCGATCAATGGCTGCGGGCCGACAACGCCAAGATCTACATCGTATCTGATCGTCCGCTCGCCGAAGTCATGCCACTTCTGGAGAACGAGTTCGGACGCTGGAAGGCACCCGCGACCGCCAAGGGCGTCAAGCAGTTCGGAACCATTCCGGCGCGCCCCGCGGCACCGCGGATCGTGCTGGTTGACCGCCCGCAGTCTCCGCAGTCGGTGATTATCGGCGGCCAGGTGACCCCGGTCGACCCGAAAGGCCCGGTGGAAGCCCTAGGCTCCGCCAATGACGTGCTCGGCGGCAACTTCCTGTCGCGAATCAACATGGACCTTCGCGAAACCAAGGGCTGGTCCTACGGCGTTCGCGGCAGCGCGCAGCTATCCGAGCGTGCGGTGCCCTATATCGTCAGCGCGCCGGTCCAGGCCGACCGCACGGGAGACTCGATCGCCGCTCTCAACGAGCAGATTGGCGCGTTCCTTGGCGACAAGGGCGTTACCCAGGAAGAGCAGGAGCGTGCGCTCGCCAACCGAATCAACGCACTTCCCGGTCAGTTCGAAACGTCCGAGGCCGTCCTGTCGGCGATGATGTCGAACGACCTCTACGGCCGGCCTGACAATTATTACGAGACACTCGCTGCGCGCTACCGCGCGCTGGGTGCGGCCGATCTCGACAAGGCTATCCGTGATGCCGTCGATCCGCGCGGCTTCGTCTGGGTCGTTGTCGGCGATGCCGCCAAGATTCGGCCGCAACTCGAGAAACTCAGATACCCGATCGAGGTAATGCAGCCGCGCTAACCGGAAACGGCGGGGGTCAGCGGACCTCCGCCGAAACCGGGCTCGTGGGCGTCACGGCCCATGCCAGACCGGCCAGAAAGGCGATGGACAGGGTCAGCCCCACTACGGACGCGAGATCGGGCCGCTGACGGCTTCGCGCCTGCCTTGACCGTGCGATCGCTGCGTCAAGACGATTGCGGTCGGCCCGTGACAGACGCGCGGAATCGGCCAGAGAATCGGATGGGTCCCAATGCTTCACCGGGCCTCCCTAGATTGTCACGGTTAGGGAACGGTTGACGGCCCCTAGCTTAGAAACGGTGCGACGACTTCCGGCGGGACCCGGATCGGCCGGCCACTCGCCTTATCGATGATTGCCCAGGTCGTTCGGGCGCGCACTCGGACCTTTCCATCCTCGCCGACGAATTCCATATGACGGTCGAAACGCGCGCCCTTTGGCGCTTCTCCCACCCAGGTCCGGCCCGTGACCGTCTCGCCCTCGTTTACGGCGCGGAAGTAATCGATCTCGTGACGGACAACGACCCAGATATAGTCGTCCTGATGGTCTGGATCGGCGATGCTATACCAGTGCGCCAGTGCCACTTCCTGGATCCACTGTACCCACACCGCATTGTTGACGTGTCCGAGCTCGTCGATGTGCTCCGCTTCCGCGGTGATGCGATGCTCGAACACCGGGCTGGTCATGACAGTTTCGGCGTTCCGTCCGCGTCGAGTGTGAAGGATATGCCCCCATCACGAAGAAGCGCCGCAATATCCGCCTTGGGATCGGCCGATCCCTGCTGAAGCAAGCGGCGTATTGCGCCCGAAAGCGCCGGTCTGCCGCCGGCCCGGTCAAGCTCGGCAAGCCAGTCCGCGGAGTTCACTTCGCGCTTGGCCCGATGGCGGTCGATAAGGCCGCGCGTGAAGGCGAAGATGTCCCCTTTGGCGGCGCGCTCGGCGACCATCGCGAAGACCGTCCCGCAGGCATAGGTCGTGCGCGGCTCGCCGCGATCCGGCGCCGCCGATACCGGCTTGTTAGCCGCCTTGGCGCAATCGCGGATCGCGTCATTCAGGAATGGCGTCGGCGAATAGGAGGGATCGATCCGCTGCACAGTGCGGGCGGCAAGCAGGTCCGCGCCGCCTTCCATGACCCAGTTGTCCGCCGAGCCTTCGTAGCCCACCGCCTGGCCAAGCCAGAAATGCGCTGCCTCGTGCGCGATGAACCAGCGGGCCATGTCGCGAAGCGCAGGCAACTCATGAAGTGCCTGCTTGCCGTCGACACGCATCAGGATGAGACCCTTCAGGGTCCCGCCGTTCATGCTTGCGCCGTTGCGTTCCGCACCCTCCCAGGCGGCGAGGATGGTCGGCTGCGTGATGCCCGCCGGGCCGAGGCCGGATTGCAGATGGCGCAATGCCGCGGGCGTGAAGGTAGACAGATAATCGGCGAACCAGCGCGGCATTTCGGAATCGATGACCGTGGCGATGCCATTGGTGAGCGTCGGGCGCGGAACGTCGAACAGGCCGTAAGCGCCCGAACTCATCCCTTTCGCGTAACCTTCTACATCGCCGGCCAGACGGAAGGGGCGCCGCCCGCCGAGGAAACGAACGCGGGTGCCGCTGTCGCAGATCAGCTTCTCGTCGGGCTGGACTCCCATCGTGTCGAGAGCGGCGGGATCGCGAACCGAAAATGCGCTGAAATGCCCGTCGAACAAGGCGACACTTCGCCCGCCGAGCAGCAAGGCGGGCACGTAATCGGCCTGCACCTCCCGCGTGAAAGGGACGACCCGAAGCCGCACCCTGCGCGGCACCGGGCGGCCGCCGATGCCGACAAGGGCATCATACCGACCGCGGCGCTGAATCGTCACTCCGGGCGTGAGCACGGTCCAGCTTCGCGCCCGCCACGATTTCTTGTCGTCTTCGGCCGGGGTCGATCGCCAGAAGGCCCAGGCGGCGGCATCGTGGGGGAAGGTGAATTCCGCGACGAACGTGTCGCCATGGCGGCTGACCGTCGTTTCCACCGGCGCCGTCACCTCCTGCGCTACCGCCGGCGCGGCAGCAAGGAGTGCAAGCACCTTGGCCAGCCGAAGCATCACGGGATCTGCGTCAGCACGAAGGTATAGGCTTCGGCCACCTCGTTTAGGCTGTTCCAGCGGCCGGACTTGCCGCCATGACCGGCGCCCATGTTGATCTTCATCAGCAAAAGGTTGTTATCGGTCTTGGTCGCGCGAAGCTTGGCCGTCCATTTCGCGGGCTCCCAATAGGTCACGCGCGGATCGTTGAGCCCGCCGGTGATCAGCATTGCCGGATAGGCCTTGGCTTCGACATTGTCATAGGGGCTGTAGCTACGAAGCAGCTTGAACGCTTCGGGATCAGTGATCGGATTGCCCCACTCCGTCCACTCGCCCGGGGTCAGCGGCAGCGTGTCGTCGAGCATCGTGTTGAGCACATCGACGAACGGCACGTCAGCAACGACCGCTCCGAACAACTCGGGCGCCTGGTTGACGACAGCGCCCATCAGCTCGCCGCCGGCCGATCCGCCCTGTGCGGCGACGCGCCCGGGCCTTGCATAGCCTGCCGCGATCAGCCCTTTCGCCACGTCGACGAAATCGTTGAACGTGTTGGTGCGGTTCTTGAGCTTCCCGTCCAGGAACCACTGATAGCCCAGGTCGTCCCCGCCACGAATGTGGGCGATGGCAAAGGCGAAGCCGCGATCGACCAGGCTCAGGCGCGAGGTCGAGAAGCTGGGCGGGATGGCGTATCCGTACGCGCCATAGCCGTAGACGAAGAGCTTGCCGGAACCATCCTTCTTGAAATCTTTCAGCCGGACGATCGACACCGGCACCTGCTTGCCGTCCCGGGCAGGAATCATCATCCGTTCGGTGACATATTTCGACGGGTCGTAGCCCGAGGGGATTTCCTGGACCTTGCGGACCTCCAGCTTCTTGGTCCCCGGATGATAATCGTAGACCGTCTGCGGCGTGACCATCGACGAATAAGCGAGGCGGTATGACGCTGGCGCATATTCGGGATTGCCAGCGAAGCTGGCGCTGTAGCTGGCTTCGGCGAACGGGACGCGTTCCTGGTTCCCGCTGGCGTAATCGCGCAGGAAAAGCTGGTCGAGGCCGTCCACGCGGCTGGTGACGAGCAGGTGATCGCGGTGGGCGGTAATTCCGCGCAGGTAGGTGCGGTCGCTCCCGGCGACGACCTCGTTCCACTCGCCCGGCGCGGCCGGATCGGAACTCGCGATGCGGAAATTGACGTGCTTGTCGTTAGTCAGGATCCACAATTTGCCGTGGGCCGCGTCGACCTCATACTGCATATCCGGCTTGCGCGCCTTGATGAGCGTCAGCGGCGCGGTCGGCTTGTCCGCGGGAAGGATGCGTACCTCGTTCGAGCTGTTGTTGCCAGTCGAGATGATGATCAGGCTGTCGTCGGTCGTACGGTCGACCCCGACAGAGAAGGCGATGTCGTCCTTCTCTTCGTACAGCGTGACGGCTTTGGCCGGGTCGTCACCAATGCGATAGTAGCGGGCGCGATAGCTGCGCCACTGGTCGTTGACCTCGGTGAAGACGAGGCCGCTCGAATCCTTCGTCCAGACTGGGTTTCCAATTCCGACCTTGGTTACCGTCTCGATGTCCTTGCCGGTGGCGAGATCGCGAACAACCAGCTTGAACCGCTCCGACCCGTCGTCGTCTACCAGGGTCGCTAGCTTCTTGCCGTCGAGGCTGACAGAAAAGGCGCCGAGCCTATAATATTCCTTGCCCTCGGCTTCTGCATTCTCGCTGTAGATCAGCTGGTCGGGCCCACCGGCCACCGGCTTTCGATACCAGTCGCGATACTGCGTGCCTTTCTTGAACGCCGACCAGTAAAGCCAGTCGCCCTGCTTGAGCGGGACCGACGAATCGTCCTCCTTGATCCGCCCCTTCATCTCCTGGAACAGCTCTTCGGTGAGCTTCGCGTGCGGCTTCATCGCCGCTTCGAAATAGGAATTCTCGGCTTTGAGATAGTCGAGCACGTCCTTGTCATCGACCGTTGGATAGCCCTTGTCGCGAATCCAGTTGTAGGGATCCTCGATCCGGATTCCGTGCCGCTCGTAGCTATAGGGGCGCTTCTCGGCCTTTGGCGGCGGCGGAAGGTCGCTGGTTTTGGTCATGGAGGCTTTCTGGGCAGGGGCTGGGGATAGGGGGGAAATGGTGGCTGCCAATATGGACGCAAGTACGATGCTGGAACGCTTCAATTCCGCTCTCCCCCGATGAGCGGCCGCACAAAGTAGAAGCGCCGCACTTCATTTTGAGGAGTAGGAAAAGTACAGGGCTTCGTAAAGCCGAGCCCCGGAACCTACGGAGTCCATCATGTCCAGCTATGCCGATCGCCTTGCCGCCCTTCGCGAGCAATTG
Organism: Sphingomonas sp. HDW15A; assembly: GCF_011301715.1. Lineage (GTDB taxonomy): Bacteria > Pseudomonadota > Alphaproteobacteria > Sphingomonadales > Sphingomonadaceae > Sphingomicrobium. Next base: position 1,982,348 of record NZ_CP049870.1, on the reverse strand, counting down.
AAGGCCGACCGCCTCGACGGTTTCGTCGTGCCGCTGACCGACGAGCATATGAGCGAGTATGTCGGAAGCTACGCGCAGCGGCTCGAATGGCTCACCGGTTTTAAGGGCTCAGCGGGAAGTGCCGTGGTCCTGCCAGAGGAGGCCGCGATATTCACCGACGGACGCTACACCATCCAGGTCCGCCAGCAGGTCAGCCCGACCGAGTGGAGCTACCAGTCCGTTCCGGAAACCAGCGTCGCGCAATGGCTGAAGGACAATGCGCCTTCGGGAGCGCGCATCGGCTACGATCCCTGGCTTCATACCGGTGAATGGGTGCGAATGGCGACGGAGCAACTCGCTGCCAAAGGCGCCGAGCTCGTGCCGGTTGGACAGAACCCGATCGATAAGGTGTGGTCGGACCAGCCCGGGCCGTCCAAGGCGCGGCTGATCGTCCAGCCTGATGCGCTTGCCGGCAAGTCGAGTGCCGAGAAGCGCCACGACATTGCCGACTGGCTCGAAAAGGAGGGCGCGGATTCCGCGGTTCTCGCAGCGCTGGATTCGATCGCATGGACCTTGAACGTTCGCGGTGCCGACGTCTCGCGAACCCCGGTCGCTTTGGCCTTTGCGGTGGCGCACAAGGATGGCACGGCCGACCTGTTCGTCGCTGGCGAGAAGATTGGCGATGACGTCCGTGCACATCTCGGAAACGGCGTCCGCTTGCACGAACGCGACGCGTTCGAGGACTATCTCAAGACCCTCAGCGGCAAGCTCGTGGTCGTCGACCCGGAACGTTCGGTGGCTGCGATCGGCCAGGCGCTGGAAGAGGGCGGCGCGCGGATCCTGAAGCGCCGCGACCCGACCGTGTTGCCCCGGGCGATCAAGAATGAGGCAGAGATCGGCGGCCACAAGGCTGCGCAGGCGCGCGATGGCGCGGCGGTTTCGCGGTTCTTGAAATGGGTCCAGGAGGAGGCGCCCAACGGCGAGCTCGACGAGATGATCGCCGCTGACAAGCTGGAGGGCCTGCGCCGCGAGCATGGCGATCTTCGCGACCTCAGCTTCGACACCATCTCGGCGTTCGGGCCCAACGGTGCGTTGCCGCACTACAAGGGCACAGCGGAATCGAACCTGCCGTTCAAGCCCGGCACGCTCTATCTCGTCGATAGCGGCGGCCAGTATCAGGATGGCACCACGGACATCACGCGTACCGTGCCGGTCGGCGAGCCGACGGACGAGATGAGCGACCGCTTTACGCGTGTTCTCCAAGGCCACATCGCGATTGCCAATGCGGTATTCCCGAAAGGCACTCGCGGATCTCAGCTCGACAGCTTCGCTCGCCGCGCATTGTGGGAGGCCGGGGTCGATTATGCCCATGGCACCGGCCACGGCGTCGGCAGCTTCCTCAGCGTGCATGAAGGGCCGCAGCGAATCTCCCCGGTCGGGTCCAGCCAGGCGGGGGGTGACGAGCCGCTCGCCGCGGGCATGATCCTCTCGAACGAGCCCGGCTATTACAAGGCGGGCGAATATGGCATCCGGATCGAGAACCTCGTGCTCGTCGTCGAAAAGAAGATCGAAGGCGCCGAGAAAGACATGCTCGGCTTCGAGACTTTGACCTTCGCGCCGATCGACAAAAAGCTGGTCGTCGCCGAAATGCTGTCGGCGAAGGAGCGCGACTGGCTCAATGCCTATCACGCCGATGTTCTCCGGATCATCGGGCCCCAGCTCAAGGGCGATGACCTGGCCTGGCTCGAGGAACAGTGCAAACCGCTTTGATCCCTACAATGTTCGCGCTATGTTCCGTGCGCGCAACTCAATGGAGGCCATCATGATCGGTTATGTGACGCTCGGCACCAACGACCGGGAAAAATCGTCCAAATTCTACGATGCGCTGTGCGGCGAGCTGGGCGTCGGGCGAATGATGGAGAACGACCAGTTCATCGCCTGGGGCAAGCCGGGCGGCGGGGCGGGGATCGGTATTACCCGGCCGTTCGATGGTAATCCGGCCAGCGTCGGCAACGGGGTCATGGTCGCGCTGGAAGCGAAGGACCAGGGTCAAGTCCAGCGCCTGTATGACATCGCGCTGGCCAATGGCGGCACGGACGAAGGCGCTCCGGGCGACCGTGGCGGCGGATTTTACGCGGGCTATTTCCGCGACCCCGATGGCAACAAGCTCAATGCCTTCGTGATGGAAGGCCAGTAACGCCGGACCGAGTCCGGCTTGCGACGAAAGGCGGTTGACGGGCGCGGCAGTGCGCGAGAATTGCGCCGAGCGAGGTTTTGGGGGGAATGATGCAGACATTGCAGCGGGCCAAGGCCCCGATCGGCTGGATGGCGCTAGGCTGGCTGCTCGCAGCGCTTTACATCCTCGGCCCGCGCGTGGCGCTCAATCGGGGGCTCGACATCGGCTATTCGCTGGCTGGCTTCGTCTCTTCCCTGGTCTGAGCCGAAGCCCGTGATTGGGCTTTGCGCTTGCGCAGATTCTCACGCAGCGCCGCAGCCAGCCGCTCTTCGCGTTCCTTGTCGGGCTTGGTCATATGCACCCGCGCTAAACCCGTGGCGCGGTGTCGCCAAGACCTGCCTTGACGCGCCGTCCACCAGCGGCCATAGGCCCGCCCGTCTTTTCCGACATGCTGCCGTAGCTCAGTGGTAGAGCGCATCCTTGGTAAGGCTGAGGTCGTGAGTTCAATCCTCACCGGCAGCACCATCATCGAAAAAGGGCCTGTCCGGGGGACAGGTCCTTTTTCGATGATCCACCGGCAAGCGGCAGCCGCAACGTCTTATTAACCTTTTGGGGCGATTCTCTCCTCGTCAGATCGAGGGGATTGACCATGACCAAGTTCATCAAACTGATTCGCGACAGCCGCGGTGCCACTGCCATCGAATACGGCCTGATTGCCGCTCTTATCGCCGTCGCCGCCATCGCCGCGATGGAAAGCGTCGGTTCGAAGCTGGGCACGACTTTCAACAACGTCTCGAACGAGCTCTAAGCCCGTTCAGGTTCGCTTGGGTTAGGCGGCGGGACCGGAAGGCCCCGCCGCCATTCTCATGCCTGGCTTCCCCGCGATTGACGCGCCGCGGCAGCCCCGCCATTCGGGGTCGCAATGCGTTTCTTCTCCGACAATGCGGCCCCGTGCCATCCCGCAGTGCTCGATGCTTTGGCATCCGCGAACCGGCTCGACACCGCTTATGATGGCGACCAGTGGAGCGCGCGTCTCGACGGCGCCTTTTCCGACCTGTTTGAGACGAATGTCGAGGCAATCTGGGTCACCACCGGAACTGCGGCGAACAGTATCGCCCTCGCCATGCTCTGCCCGCCGGAAGGCGCAATCCTCTGCCACCGCGATGCCCATATCGAGAATGACGAGGCTGGCGCCCCGGCCTTCTACAATGGCGGCGCAAAGCTGACCCTGCTCGACGGCCCTGGCGCCAAGGTCACTCCGAACGCCGTCAAGTCCGCGTTCGACCGGGTCCGCCCCGACGTTCACCAGGTCCAGCCGGCTGCCCTTAGCATCACCAACGCCACCGAATATGGACTGGTCTATTCGCCGGCGGAAACGGCGGCGCTGGGCGAGATGTGCAAGTCGCTCGGTCTTGACTTCCACATCGATGGCGCCCGCTTTGCCAACGCCGCAGCATCGACCGGGGCTTCGCCCGCCGACCTGACCTGGCGGGCGGGGGCCGATGCGTTGAGCTTCGGCTTCGTCAAGAATGGCGGAATGAACGCCGAGGCGATCGTCTTTTTCGCGCCTGGCCATGCCGATCGCGCGAGGCGCCTCAAAAAGCGGTCCGGCCACCTGATGAGCAAGGGCCGATATGCCGCCGCGCAGATCCTCGCCCTGCTCGAGGAGGACCGCTGGCTCGGCAATGCTCGTGCGGCCAACGCGGCGGCCTCAGCGCTCGCCGAGGCGTGCGGGCCGGAACGGCTGGTCCACGCCGTCGAGGCCAATGAACTGTTCGTCCGGATGAGCCCGGAGGAAGCGGCGGCACTCCGCGCTCAGGGTTTCGACTTCTACGATTGGGCGCCGGGGGAAATCCGGCTGGTGACGAGCTGGGACCAGGACATGGCGGCGGTCGGGCGGCTCGCCGCGGCAATCCGCGCACTATGAGCGAGCAGCATGGCGCACGCGGCGTCGTCATCCCGTTCATCGTCTTCACGCTTATCTGGGGTTCAACCTGGATCGTCATCCGCGACCAGCTGAGCAGCGTGCCCGCCCAATGGTCCGTGGCCTATCGGTTCCTGATTGCGGCCGCCGCGATGTTCGCTGTTGCAAGGTGGAATGGCGACCGCCTGGTCCCGGGCCGGGGGATGCTGGCAGCCGCCGGGCTGATCGGCGTGTCGCAGTTCACGATCAACTTCAACGCGGTCTACATGGCCGAGCATTTCATCACCTCCGGCCTGGTCGCGACCGTCTTCGCCCTTTTGATGCTGCCTAACGCAGTCCTCGCGTGGCTGATGCTCGGCCAGAAGCCGACGGCGCGGTTCCTTTTCGCGAGCGCGATTGCAGCCGCCGGCATCGGCCTACTTTTCGCTCATGAGCTTCGTTCCAACCCCGCGCTAGACGGCCAGGCGCTCGTCGTCGGCATCGGCTGGACGATTCTCGGCCTGCTGGGGGCTTCGATTTCCAACGTCTATCAGGCGCGGGCCACTGTCCGGAAGCTGCCGCTGTTCTCGCTTCTCGCCTGGTCGATGCTGATCGGCGCTGCCTGCGACGTCGTCATCGCCTTCGTGCTGACCGGGCCGCCGGTGATCGAAACCCGCATCGGCTATTGGCTCGGCCTCGCATACCTGGCGCTGGCCGCGTCGGTCCTGTGTTTCTCGATATATTATCCAGTGGTGCGCAGGATCGGCCCGGGCAAGGCGGCCTATTCCAGCGCCATCGTCCCGATCATCGCCATGACCCTTTCGACGGCATTCGAAGGGTTTAGATGGACCCCGCTGGCGGCCGCCGGCGCGGCGCTGGCGATCGGCGGCATGGTGCTCGCGTTGTGGACTCGCCAGCGTCCGTTGAAGGTTGCCAATCCCGACGCTGGTTGACCTATTCTGCGGGCTTGTCCGGCGTCATCACCATCGGCGCGCGCTGGTCAGGCGGCAGTTCGCCCAAATGCGCGGCCTTCCAGTCCATCGCCATCTTCACGCGCGTGCGCCCTGACGGATGGTCGTAGAACAGCATCTCCTCCCAGGCGGCCGGCTCGATCTTGCGATATTCGCTCAGTTGCATGGCGGTCATCGCGAAGCCGTCGGGCTCCTGCGCGGCATTGAGGCCGAATGCGTCGGCCTCGCTTTCGTGATGGCGGATAATGCTGTTGAACAGGATTCCGGCGGGGACGAGTAGCACGGTCAGAAGCCCTTGAAGCAGGGGTGCCGACGCGGGGTCCGCGACTTCGCGAACACCCCACTGCTCACCGTGACGAGCGAGGATTCGCGGCGCGGCCCAGGCGACAATCGCGAAACCGATCAGCGCCATCACCGCCAGATAAGCCAACAGCTTCTGGATGTGGTAGAGTTTGTAATGTCCCATTTCGTGGCCCATTACCGCCTTGATCCCATGAATGTTCGAGCGGTTGAGCAGGTTGTCGTTAAGTGCGATCCGGATCGTCGGGCCCAGTCCCGCGACATTCGCTGAGATGCGTTTCGTCTGCTTTGATGCGTCGACGACATAGACGTCGTTGGCCGGAATTTTCTGTTCATGGGCAATGCGCAGGATTTCGTCGCGCACGGGCCCTGCCTGCATCGGCGTATATTTGTTGAACAGAGGTTCGATGAACAATGGTGCGAGCATGATCATCACCGCCAGCAGCGCGGTCACCGCGCCGGTGCCCCATAGCCACCAGCGCTTCGGGCTTTTGCGGATCACCGCGTAGAGGATGATGAAGAAGATAACGCCGACGACCAGGCCGACGCCGGTCGCGATGCCCAGTTCCTTGGCCCATTCGGCGAAGCTTTGATTGGACAGGCCGTATTGATGCTCTCGGACATAGGAAACGTAGATAGTCCACGGCAGGGTGATCAAAGCACCGACAAGCGCGAACGGAATGGAATAGAGACCGGGTTGAAGCCAGCGCCGCTTCGTCACCCGGCCCGCCCAGGCGCTCCACTTGGCCGACCAGCGGAAGCGGAGCATCAGCCAGTAGGAGACGATGGCGACCAAAGCGCCCCAAAGCGGAAGCCAGTAACCGCCTTCGAAGTAGGCGTCGCTCTTGACCCGCGCGGCGCCCTGCAGTGTCGAGAGATAGGCCTGTGTTGCCGCCTCGGCGTCGAAAGCCGGCGCAGCGGCAGCCGCAGCCAGCATGAAGCTCGTGATTGTCATCCCCGTTCCTCCCCGGTGCGCACGATACGCCTACGCAGGCGAGACGCAATGCGCGCTATTTCGCGACTAAAGGAAGTCGCCGCCGTTGCGCCTTCGTCCTGCTCCGCCTAGCTCAGGAGCCATGTCCATGTCCGATGCCCGTTTGAACCCAGAAGCCCCTCCGTCGCCTGAGCACGCCCTCGTTCGCCGCCAGGATTATCGGCCGCCCGACTGGTGGGTCAGCGACGTCGCCCTCGATGTCGATCTCGATCCCGCCGCGACACGGGTCCGCTCCGTCCTCAAGGTCGAACGGAATGGCAGCCATGATCGAACGATCAGGTTATCCGGCGACGGTCTTCGGCCGCTCGCCGTCACCGTCGACGGCCAAGAGGCGCGCTGGACGATGGAGGGCGGCGACCTCGTTGTCGCCGTTTCCGGCAATACGGCCGAGATCGCGACAGAAGTCGTCATCGCGCCGGCTGAGAATAGCCAGCTGATCGGGCTTTACGCCTCGGGCGGCTTGCTTTGCACGCAATGCGAGGCCGAAGGCTTCCGGCGGATTACCTTCCACCCTGACCGGCCCGACGTGCTGTCGGTCTATCGGGTTCGCATGACCGCGGACAAGGTGCGCTATCCTGTGCTCCTCGCGAACGGCAATCCGGTCGCCTCCGGCGATCTCGAGGGCGGTCGCCATTGGACCGAGTGGCACGACCCGTTCCCCAAGCCGTCCTACCTTTTCGCTATGGTGGCGGGCGACCTCGAAGTTCTTCGCGATACCTTCACGACAATGAACGGTCGCGAAGTCGAACTCGGAATCTGGGTTCGCGCCAAGGATCTGCCCAAGACTCATCACGCGATGGCCAGCCTCAAGCAAGCGATGGCCTGGGACGAACAGGTTTACGGCCGCGAATACGACCTCGACCGCTTCAACATCGTCGCGGTCGACGATTTCAACTTCGGCGCGATGGAGAACAAGGGCCTCAACATCTTCAATTCGCGTTACGTTCTCGCCGATACCGAAACGGCGACCGATGCCGACTTCGACGCCATCGCCGGCGTCGTCGCCCACGAATATTTTCACAACTGGTCGGGGAACCGGGTGACCTGCCGCGACTGGTTCCAGCTTTCGTTGAAAGAGGGCTTCACGGTCTTTCGGGACCAGAGCTTTTCTGCCGATATCGGGTCCGAAGCAGTGAAGCGGATCGATGACGTTCGGCTCCTCCGCGCCGTCCAGTTCCCGGAGGACAGCGGGCCGCTGGCCCACCCAGTCCGGCCGGATTCATACCTTGAGATAGGCAATTTCTACACCGCGACCATCTACAACAAGGGCGCCGAGCTTATTCGAATGATGCGCACGATGATGGGTGCCGAAGCGTTCCGTCGCGGCACCGACCTCTATTTCGACCGCCATGACGGCGAGGCGGCGACCTGCGACGATTTCGTCGCGGCAATGGAGGAAGCGAGCGGTCTCGACCTCGGCCAGTTCAAGCTGTGGTACGAGCAGGCGGGGACTCCTCAAGTCGCGGCGCGGGTCGAGCCCGAGGATGGCGGCGTGACTCTCCACCTGTCTCAGTCAGTTCCTCCGACTCCGGACCAGCCGGTCAAGCAGCCCATGGTCGTTCCGCTTCGCACACGATTGATCGATGTCGATGGCTCGGGCGGCGAAGAGCGGCTTATCGTCCTTGACCGCGCCGAGCACTCCGTGCGCATCGATGGCGCCTCCGACAGCGCCTTGTTGTCGATCAACCGCGGCTTCTCGGCCCCTGTCGCGCTAACCGTCGAGCGCCGTCCCGGAGAACTCGAATCGCTTGCGACCAGCGACGATGATCCCTTTGCCCGTTACGAAGCGCTTCAGGAACTTGCGTATCGGGTTCTCGTCGGCGGCGGTGCACCCGATCCGCTGGTTGAGGCGATTGGCGCGACGCTTCGTTCCAACGCGCTAGATTCGGCCTTCAAGGGAGAGGCGCTGACACTTCCCTCCGAAGCGATGGTCGCCGAGCGTTTCGACCGCGCCGATCCGGATGCGATTCACGCCACGCGCGAGGCCCTTCGCCGAGCCATCGGCACGGCTCTTGGAAACGAACTCGCCGAAGCACAGGCGGCGACGTCTACCGGGTCGGACCTCAGCCCGCAGGCAAAAGGTGTCCGGCGCCTTCGCACCATCGCGCTTTCCCTGCTTTCGGCCGGCGATCCGGATCGTGGCGCCGCGCTCGCAAAGGCACAATATGATCAGGCAGATAACATGACCGACCGCCAGGGCGCGCTCGCCGTACTGTCGATGCTCGATGCCCCGTCGCGCGAGGAAGCCTTCGCCGACTTCTACCGCCGCTATCGCGAAGACAGCCTGGTCATCGACAAATGGTTCGCGCTCCAGGCTTCGGCCCCGCGCTCGGATGCGCTCGACATGGTCGAGGCACTTCGCGGTCATGCCGATTTCACGATGAAAAACCCCAATCGGCTGCGTGCGCTGGCCGGTGGCCTTGCCGCCAATCACTGGCGTTTTCATTCGCCGGACGGACGCGGCTACCAGATGCTTGCCGATTTCGTCATCGAGGCGGACTCGATCAATCCGCAGGTTGCCGCCCGGCTGGTCCCGCCGCTCGGCCGCTGGCGGCGGCTCGAACAGGGGCGCTCTTCATTAATGAAGGCGGAGCTTGAGCGGATCGTCGCCGCCCCGGGGCTAAGCAAGGATACGTTCGAGCAGGCGTCGAAGTCCTTGGCCTGACCGCGGTCTAGCGGCCGGATCCGATCCAGTTGGCAACCTGCATCGCAACGTCGTTGGCAGCCTGGTTCAGCGCCGGCCCGACCGTCGCCGCGGTGCCGTCGGCTGGGGCGCGGGCTTCGAAGCGGCGGGTCTCGACCCGCGTTCCGCCCGCGGTAGACAGAGCCGCATCATAGCGCACGAACGCCGTGCCCTGGCCGCCCTCATAGCCGAAATTGGTCAACTTGCCGGTCACGGTGAGGCCCGGATCGAGGTTCGATTGCTGGGAATCGAGTACGACCCGATTGGTGGTGCGGAGAATCGTCTCGCCAAGCAGGTCCTTGAACAGCTTGTCGGGCGTATCGACCAGGGTCAGGTCCTTGATGTAGGCGACCGTGGTCGTGCCGACCTGCGCAGCCACGCGCGTCGTTCGAATCTCCTTGGCGATGACGGGAGTCTCGATGGTTACCGACTCACCAGCATTGCCCGACCGCGCGATCGGGCCGGGATCCGGCGCGGTGCTGCTCAGGGTAATCAGGTTCTTCGGCGCTTCACTTCCGCCCATCAGTGCGCAACCGCTTGCGCCGAAGACCATCAGGACCGCAGCCGCGGCACGCATTACGTTGTTCATCGGCCGTTCCTCGGCTTGTAATCGGGAAGCTTCGGCTCGCTCAATGCGCCGCCGACGCCTTGCTCGTTGAGCCTGTCGGAGAAGTCGGTCAGCGACTGCGACAGGCCGCGAAGATCTTTCACCAGGCGATTGGCCTCGGGCACCGTCGTTTTGGAGAAACTCTGAATGCCGGGCCGCGCGTCCGCGATCATCGCGTCAAGATTGTCGGCCGCCCGCTGGACGCCGGCAATGGCCTTGCGCAGGTCTTCGGCTGCCGGCTTGCCCTGCTCGTTTATCAGGCTGTTGGTCGAATCCGCCAGAATGCCGACTCGCTGGGCGGCGACCCCGGCATTCCGCGCCGCGATGCGGGCGTCGGCGATGGCGTCGGCCAGGTCCGGTGCGCGCTGTGCAAGGACATCGGTGGTCTTCTCGACATTTTCCAGGATGTCGCTCACGGCATTCTGGTTCCGGTCGCTCAAGAGCTCTGTCAGCCGCTCGGTCAGCCGCTGGATCCGCTCCATCAGTTCCGGGGCACTCGCCAGAAGCGCGCCGAGACCGCTCGAAGTTGCGGGAATGACCGGACAGCCTTGCGGCCCGGCCTGGGTCAAAGGCGGCGCGCCGCGAACCGCTCCGTCGAGCTGGATTTCCGGCGGCGAGGTGAATCCGACAGTTTTGATCTGAGCCGACGTGCCCTGGAGCACGGGGGTGTCTGCGTTGACCTCGATGCGCACCCAGACGAACTCGGGCCGGTCGGGAAGCAGCGAGATTTGCGTGATCTGACCGACGGGAACGCCGGAGAAGGTAACGCTGCTGCCCTTGTTCAGGCCGCCCACGCCCTGCTGAAAATAGACGTCGAAGCATTGCTTGCGCGTGTTCGACAGGCCGGCAAGCCAGACGATGAACAGCAGCAAAGCCGCGAGAAGCGCCAGGACGACGCTGCCGACCAGCACATGGTTCGACCGGGTCTCCATCTTGTGTCCTTAGCCCCCTTACGCCGCCGCAGCCGCACGTCCGCGCGGTCCGTTAAAATATTCTTGAATCCAAGGATGGTCCAAAGCCAGCAATTGTTCAATCGTCCCTGCGGCGATGACCTTTTTGTCCGCCAGCACGGCCACCCGGTCGCAGATCGCGTAAAGCGTGTCGAGGTCGTGGGTGATGAGGAACACCGTAAGGTCCAGCTTGCTCCGGAGCGACAGGATGAGCTCATCGAAATTCTGCGCCGAAATCGGGTCGAGGCCCGCGGTCGGCTCGTCGAGGAACAATAGCTCCGGGTCCAGCGCCAGCGCCCTGGCGAGGCCGGCGCGCTTGATCATTCCGCCCGACAGTTCCGACGGATATTTCGGTCCGGCGTTTGCTGGCAGGCCGGCCATCGCGATCTTGTAGCTGGCGATCTCGTCCATCAACTGCGTCGACATGTGGAAATATTCGCGCAGCGGAACTTCGACATTCTCCGCCACGGTCAACGTCGAGAATAGCGCACCGGCCTGAAACAATACGCCCCAGCGGCGGCGGATGTTCTTCGCCTCGTCCTCGTCGCGGCCGACCATGTCTTCGCCCAGCACTTCGATTGTGCCCTCGTCCGGAGTCTGGAGCCCGATGATCGAACGCATCAGCACCGACTTGCCGGTGCCCGAGCCGCCGACCACGCCGATGATTTCGCCCCGGCGAACGTCGAAATCGAGATTTTCGTGAATGACCTGTTCGCCGAAGGCGTTTCGGAGGCCGCGGATCGAGATGACCGCGTCCTCGCCTTCGGGCAGTGTCGGGCTGATCTTGCTCATATCCAGCCGATCGAGCTGAAGAACACGGCGAATACCGCGTCGAGCACGATGACCAGGAAGATCGCCTGGACCACGGCGGCCGTTGTCTTAAGGCCAACCTGCTCGGCATCGCCCTCAACCTGCATGCCTTGGAAGCAGCCGACCAGCGCGATGATGAATCCGAAGACGGGCGCCTTGATGAGGCCGACCCACAGGTCGGTCATCGGCGTGACTTCGCGAAGCCTCTGGATGAAGGTCAGCGGTGGAATGTCCAGGGCGATCCAGGTGAAGATCCCGCCGCCAAGGATCGCCATGATCATCGCGTAGAAGGATAGCAGCGGCATCATCACCACCGCTGCCATCATGCGCGGCACGACCAGGGCTTCGACCGGCGACACGCCGATGGTGCGCATGGCGTCGATTTCCTCGGTCAGCTTCATGGTGCCCAGCTGCGCCGCGAAAGCGCTGCCCGAACGGCCGGCAACCATGATCGCCGTCATCAGCGTGCCGAGCTCACGTGTCGTGATTCGGCCGATCAGGTTGATGGTGTAGACCTCGGCGCCGAACGCTTCGAGCTGGACTGCCCCCTGCTGGCCGATGACGATGCCGATGAGGAAGCTCATCAGGCCGATGATTCCGAGCGCGCGAACCCCGACGAGGTCGAAGCGCTGGACGACGGCGTTGAGCCGGAACCGCTTCGTCGGTCGTTTGGCGACGTTGTAGAAGCCGATCAGCGTCGCGCCGAGGAAGCCGACCAGGCCTCGGAATGTCCGGCCTGTTTCTATAACCGCCTCGCCGACTTCCTCGACCAGGCCCATGATGCCGCCCCGCTCCTCGGGGATGACTCTGACAGGCTGGTCGGCTTCGGCGACTTGCTCGAGCAGCCCCGTGATCTTCTCGCTTGCCCCGACAATCTTGGCGCCGCGGTCGCGCGTCGCGCGATAGACAAGCCAGGCGCCGACCGTGTCCATACGCTCGACATCGCTCAGGTCGATCGTCATGCCGTCGTCCATGGCGGCGATTTCGCGCTCGGTCGTGGCCGCGCGAAGGATGGTCAGCGCGCCTTGGACGCGATAGCAATTGCTATCGTCCGCTGCCCCGTCCATCGTTGCCGTGCCCGCCATACGCGGTGACCCTGCGCGAAATCGCGACGAGCGGCAAGTGGGTCGGGGCACTCCAGTATTTTCCGCCTCTTTATTGCCGAACTTTGCCGTTTATAGGTCGGCGCAATGTCCGCATCCGTCACCTCGAGCGCTCAGCCGTCATTCTTCCCCGTCGGCGACAATCCTGCACGGGTATTCGGGCTGGACGCGCGAACCCGGGCGCAGCGGCTGGCGGTCAAGGCGGGCCTGCAGCCGGCCGACAGCGCCCGTCCGGGTCAGGCGGCGATCCTTGCGGACCTCGACTTCACCTGGGACCCGGCATGGCTGAAAGCGATCGCCGGAAGGCCGGGGACGGTCCTCACCCTTGGGAATCGCGCCGTTCTCGCCAACGTCGCTCCGCACCAGGATCCGGCTCGGATCGTCGCGGCCATGCAATCCGGCTCACCGTGCGATTGCGGCGGCTTCGAACGGATGGCGGCGGAAAGCGCCGAGCTTAGCTATCATGAACTTCGCAAGCGGGACCGGCCATTCGTGCTCCCGCTCGATGAAAGCAATGCGCGCGTTGTCGAGAAGGCGGCCTACGATGCAAGCTACAAGGGCGTCACCGACGCGCTGACGCTCTACCTTTGGCGTGGCCTCGCCTTTCACCTGACGCGTTGGGCCGCACAGGTGGGGATGACGCCGAACCAGATCACGCTGGTCGGCGCGCTGCTTTGCGCCGCGACCTTCTTCCTGTTCATGGGTGGCCACTACTGGTCCGGAATGGCGACCGGCTTCGGCTTCATGGTGCTCGACACCGTCGACGGCAAGCTCGCCCGCTGTACCGGCCAGTCGAGCTGGTGGGGCAATATCTTCGATCACGGCATCGACCTCGTCCACCCGCCCTTCTGGTGGTGGGCCTGGGCGGAGGGCCTCAACTATCACGATGACCCGTTCGAGCGGGTTTACGAGCTGTTGATCGTCGGCGCGATCGTCTTCGGCTATGTCGCCCAGCGCTTCATCGAAGGCGTCTTCATGAGGCGCTACGGTATGCACATCCACGTCTGGCAGAAGATCGATAGCCAGTTCCGCCTCATCACTGCCCGGCGCAATCCGAACATGGTCATCCTGCTTGCAAGCCTGGTCTTCAACCGGCCGGACATGGGGCTGGAGCTGGTTGCCCTCTGGACGATGATCAGCCTGATTTTCCACGCCGTGCGGATGGCACAGGCTAACGCCCGGGCGGAACGCGGGGCGAAGCTGGCCAGCTGGCTGGCTTGACCTCCTGCCAATACACCGCGTTGCTGCTGGCCGGGGTCCGGCCGGGCGGCGATCCTTTCGCCGAGCAGCATGGCGTTCCTGCCAAGGCGCTCATCCCGGTCGCGGGCGAGCCGATGATCGCTCGTCCCGTTCGGGCTCTGCTCGAAAGTCCGCAAATCGGCGCCGTTCGAATCCTGACGCAGCGGCCGGACCTTCTTGGCGAAGCGGTGCCGTGCGATGCGCGAGTCACGTTCGGGACTAGTGGGGCGACCATCGCCGCTACCCTGGAAGATATCCTCGCCGATCCGGCGACAACTTTTCCCTTGCTGGTCACCACCGCCGACCATGCGCTCCTCACACCGGCGATGATCGGCGACTTCTGCGAACAGGCTGCCGGCGCGGACATCGCTGTCGGCGTGGTCGAGCGGAAAGCGCTGATGGCGCGCCTGCCGCATAGCATCCGCACCTGGATCGCGCTGAAGGGTGGCGCTTATTCGGGAGCCAACCTGTTCGCCTTGGGTTCCCCAGCTTCCGCGCGAGCCGTCGCCCTTTGGCGCGAGGTCGAGCAGGACCGCAAGAAGGGCTGGAAGCTGCTTGCCGCGCTCGGCCTGCCAGGGTTGCTCGGACTGCTTCGCCTCCGCCGTCTCGACCAGGTAATTACGGCTATCGGCCGCCGGCTGGGTATCGAAGCGCGGGCGGTTGTGATTGACGATGCGCTCGCGGCCGTCGATGTCGACAAGCCGGCCGACCTCGCGCTAGCGGAGGCGATTATCCAGGGGCGCGCATGATCGATCTCGCAATTTACGACATGGACCGGACGGTGACGCGCCATGCGACGTGGACGCCTTTCCTCCTCCATTGCGCGGCGCGCAGGGCGCCATGGCGCCTCGTCTTCCTGCCGCTCGTGATCCTGTCGATGCTGGCCTATGTCCTGAAGCTCATCGACCGCGGACGCCTCAAGGAGATCAACCACCGGCTGCTGCTGGGCGGCGTTACCGATCAACATGTCCTTGAACCATTGGTCAATAGCTTCGCGGCCCGCACCGTCGCGGGCAATGTCCGTCCAGGTGCGCGGGAAGCGATCGCGCGCGACAAGGCGGAGGGTCGCCGGGTCGTCATGGCCACCGCAAGCTATCGTTTTTACGCCGCCGCCATTGCCGAACGCCTAGGGTTCGACGACTGCATCGGCACCAACTCGGTGCTCGGGCTCGACGCCCAAGTCCACGCCAAGATCGACGGCGAGAATTGCTACGGCCCGGTCAAGCTTCGGATGATCGAGCGCTGGCTTTCGGCCGAGGGACTGACGCGCGCCCACGTCCGCTTTTATTCCGATCACGCCAGCGATGCGCCGGTGTTCGAATGGGCCGACGAAGCGGTGGCCGTGAACCCGCACGACCGGCTGCTGCGGCTCGCTGCGGACCGGAAGTGGGCGATTGAGGACTGGGGCTAGACCGCGTCCAGCGCGTTGGCGAAGTCGGCGATCAGGTCCTCAGCCTTCTCGACGCCGATCGAGATTCGCACCAGGTTGTCGCTGATCCCCAACGCCGCCTTGCGCTCGTCCGGTACCGACAAATGCGTCATGGCTGCAGGCGCGCTGGCCAGGGTCTCGGTGCCGCCAAGGCTCACCGCCAGCTTGGCGATCCGGAGCGCATCGAGGAAGCGGAAGGCTTCGGCTTCGCCGCCCTTCAAATAGAGTGAGAAGGTCGATCCCGCGCCGCTGCAGTGACGGTCGTAAATGTCCTTCTGGCGCGATCCGAGCTCGAGGAAGCCGAGATATCCGACCTTCTCGACCTTGGGATGGTCCCTCAGAAAGGCACAAACCTTCTCGGCATTCTCGCCGGCGCGGCTCATCCGCAGCTCCAGGGTCTCGAGGCTGCGCATCAGCATCCACGCCGTATTGGGGTCGCAAATTCCGCCCATCGGGTTGCGGATGAGGCGGACCTTGTCGAGCACCGTCTTCGAACCGACCAGCGCCCCGGCTACCAGATCGCTGTGCCCGCCGACATATTTGGTGAGACTGTAGACCGAGACGTCCGCGCCTTGCTGGAGCGGCTTGGCCCACAGCGGCCCGAGGAAGGTGTTGTCGATGGCGATTGGCGGCAGCTCACCACTACCGAACGCCGCACCGCGCGCGGCATGGACCGCCTCGACGTCGACCAGTGCGTTCGTCGGGTTGGCCGGGCTCTCGAGGTAGATCATCGCTACCTTGCCGCCCTTTTCGGCGGCCATCGCCTTGGCCTTGGCCATTACCGCGTCCAATTCCTCGCGGGAGGCGCCGGCCGGGAAGTCGACATATTGGACTCCGAACCGCGCCATAATCTTGTCGATGACGCTTTCCGTCGCCGCATAGAGCGGGCCAGAATGGACGATCACGTCATTCTGGTTGGCGAGCGCGAGGACCAGGGTGGTGATTGCGGTCATGCCGCTGGAGAAGGAGAGGGCGGCTTCCGCGTCTTCCCAAACCGCCAGCCGGTCTTCGAGGATCTCCTGGTTCGGCCCGTTGAAGCGCGAATAGACCAGGCCCTCCGCCTTGCCGCTGCCGTCGCTCTTGCCGGTAATTCCTTCGAAGAAGCGCTTGCCGTCGGCTGCCGTCTCGAAAACGAAGGTGCTGGTCAGGAAGATCGGCGGCTTCAGGCTTCCCTCGCTCAGGGACGGATCGAAGCCGTGGCCCATCATTAATGTCGCCGGGTCGAGCCGGTGATTGCCGATATAGCGCTCGGGGTTCTTGGGCTTGCGCGAATGGGAAGGCGTATCGGTCATGTCGTTTGGATCCTCGAACCTGCCGTTCCCAGGGAGGCGGGAACCGATGAGCGAGGAAGCCGGGGCACTGGCATCCTAACCTCCGCAGGATGCATCTCCGCCGGCTCGCCGTATGGCTGGCCGATTAGCCATGGCGAGGGCCGATTTCAACTGACGGAAGCGATCGCCCAAACCGTCCCGACCATCAGCGGTATACCGGCAAGGTCGAGCAGCAGTCCGGCCTTCAGCATTCGCGGCAGAGCGATGTGCCCGGTCGCCCAGGCGATCGCATTGGGCCCGGTTCCGCTTGGCAGCATGAAGCCCCAGCTTGCCGCCCAGGCGGCAGGTAGGGCGAGCAGGATCGGGTCAACTCCCGTCGCTGCGATGACACCGGCGACGACCGGGATGATCGCGCTCGCGGCGGCGACGTTGGAGGCGAATTCGGTGATGACGATCACCAGCGCCACCAGCACCAACGCAACGATCAACGGGTGTACGGATTTCAGCGGCTGAAGCGCCACGCCCAGCCAGTCGCCAAGCCCGGATTCCCCCATCCCCGCCGCCAGCGCCAGCCCGCCGCCGAACATCATGATCACGCCCCACGGCGCGCGATTGGCCTCGTCCCAGTTGAGCAGCGCGCGCCCGCTTCCGTCGGGAATGACGAACAGGACCAGCGCTGCGGCGATGGCGATCGTCCCGTCGGTCAGCGAATCCTTGGGCAGCAACGGGGTAACGAACGGCAGCGCGATCCAAGCTGCCAGAACCACGGCGATCAGCGGCACCAGCCGTTTCTCGGCGATGCTCCACTTTCCGGCGTCGCCGATCGCGGCGAGCGCCTTTTCAGGGTGAAAGTCGGTCGACCGGACCTTTTGCACTTTCATCAGGATCAGCCAACACAAGGGTATGGCGATGATTACCAGCGGTATGCCGAACATCGCCCAGTCGAGGAAGGTGATCCTGAGGCCCGTCGCTTTCTCGATGATTCCGGCTGAGATGGCGTTGGTCGGGGATCCGACCAGCGTCCCAAGTCCGCCGATCGACGCGGAGAAAGCGATGCCCATCGCCAGCGCTCCGGCGAAGCCGTTGGTCTCGCCTTCCGGAATTTCGGCGGCCCTTATGATCGCCACGGCGATGGGGATCATGATCAGCGTCGTCGCGGTGTTGCTGACGATTAGGGAGATGATCGCGGTCGCCGCAAGGAAAGCGAACAGCATCGCGCCAGGCGTGTGCCCGCCGCGGCGGATGATGCTCAGGGCCAGCCGGCGGTGAAGCCCGACCCGCTCGATCGCCAGCGCGATCATCGCCCCGCCGAGCACCAGGAACAGGATCGGCGAATAGTAAGCACCTGCGGTGTCGGTGGCGGTCATGATGCCGAGCAGCGGGAAGGCCAGGAACGGGATCAGCGCGGTCGCCGTCAGCGGCAGCGCCTGCGTCATCCACCAGGTCGCCATCAGCACGACGATGGCGCATGTCGCCCAGGCCGGTTGCGGCATGCCACCCGGCGGCGGAAGCGCCAGCATCAGCGCAAATGCCATCAGCCCGCCCCAAAGCCCGATCCGCTGCGCCATGATTTCGCCCCTCGTGACCCTCATGCCAAAGGGTGTGCGACTAGGCTAGGGGCGCGGTCTTCGTTCGAACCAGTGCGCGAAATCATCGGGGAAAACACGCACTGATTCAGCGTGCTCGATTCGATAGTGTCATCCTAGGATTGCCACTCGCCGGAGGCTCAAGATGTTTCGCACCCAACTCTTCGCATCCACGCTCGCTCTTGGCGTTCTTGCTAGTGCGGCGAGGGCGGAGCTCGATGTTCCAGCCGCAACTGCCATTGTCGCCGCAAGTCCGGAGGCCAAACTTGGCGACGGCGACGGCCAAGGTGACGCAACTGTCGCCGGGACCGACTTCCAAGCCACCGCGAGGATTCCGTGCCGCGGCGTTGGAAGCGCCGCAGGGACCTGCCAGGCCGGGGTGACTCGCGGTCCCGATCAGATCGCCGTCGAAGTCAGCCTTCCTTCCGGAAGGACCCGCAGCTTGCTGTTCGACGGCAAGGGCAAGTTCATTACGATCGCAAGCTCCCAGGCCGACGGCACCGCTGCCTGGAAAGTCAGTTCCCGACGCGATGGCGATACTACCGTTATTCAGGCCGGCCCCGAAACCTACCGGGTGCCCGACGCATTCGTTGTCGGCGACTGACTGGAAGCCGCCCCGGTCCTAGGGCGCGAGCCGGGCGTAATAAATGAAGTCGTAGGCAATCGTCGTCGCAAGGAGCATGGCCGGCGCAGCGACCTGCACCCATCCGCGCTTTACCGTCAGCGCCAGCACCGGCAGTATGATCGTCGCCACGACGAGCGTATTTTCGTCCGACCAATTGTCCACGCCAAGTTCCGCGCCGGCGAGATAATTGCCGATGACCGCGGTCACGATCAGGGCCAGGGTCGCGGTGATATATGTCGGGCCTTCACGCTCGTGGAATTCCCTCATGTCCAATGTCTCGCCGCTTTCGAAATCCGGACTGACGAGCGCGCATACGAAATAGTTCATGATTACGAAGAGGAAGCCGGCAGCGATGGTCCCCAACTTCAACTCCCCTCGGTCTGGAAGTCCCACAGGCTTAGCCAGTTGGCCGTCAAATAGCCGACCGCGACCAGCATCCAGAGTAGATGCGGCAAGGAAAAGACCAGCTTGCGTCGGTACCGGATCATCCGGGTCCATGCGAACAGCAGGTGGGTAAGGGCGATCACATAGACAAAGGAGAAAAACAGAATGATGAAATCGAACGGGCTCATGGCGCTTCCTTCATGCCGGCCGAAAATAGCGTAGACTGGCCGCCCGGCCGCGCCCCGCACATCCGTAATTCAATTGAGACTGGCGTTCGCTTTGGCCACTGAATCTGTTCTCCGGAATCGCTAATTGGTCAGCGCTTCAAACCAATCATGCTGATCTGGCGGCCGTAGGCCGGCTCGTCGCGATGGGTGGCGCGGCGGAAGGAATAAAAGCGCTCCTCGTCGCCATAGGTGTCGAGCCCCAGCGCCTCGATCGTGCGCACGCCTGCGGCGGCGAGACGGGCAACGACATAGGCTTCAAGGTCGAAATGCGGCTTCCCGCCTGGTCCTTCGGCGAAGAACCGCTCGTTGGAAGCGTCGTCACGGAGCAGATCTTCCGCGAACGCATGGTCGACCTCGTAATTCTTCTGGGCAATGCACGGGCCGACTGCTGCCGCAATCCGTTCGATCCTTGCGCCAAGCGTGAGCATCGCGGCGATGGCCGCCTCGGTAATCCCGCCGACTGCGCCGCGCCATCCGGCATGGGCCGCGCCGACGACGCCCGCCTCGCTGTCGGCCAGAAGAACCGGCGCGCAATCGGCGGTAACGACGGACAAAAGGATGCCAGGCCGGTCGGAGACCAGCGCGTCCGCCTCGGGACGCGCATCATGTTCCCAAGGCTCGATGACCGTGACGCAAGTCGCGCCATGTACCTGATAGACCCGACCAGCGCGGCGCCGGGAAGCACCGCCTCAGCCGCTCGTCTGCGATTTTCAAGGACCAGCGCCGGGCCGTCGCCGCTGCCCAGACCGGTGTTCAGTCCAGCCACGTCGCCGGTGGAAACGCCGCCGCGCCGTCCGAGGAAGCCATGCGCAACGCCGCGGAGCGTACCCGCGCGGATCACCTCGACATCGCTCACAACGTTAGCCTCATGATCCGGTCGTCGTCGGCGTGATTGCCGACCATGAAGACGTATTTGCCGACTTCCTCGAAGCCGTAGCGCTCGTAGAAGCGGCGGGCGCGATGGTTGTCGATGTATACGGTGAGCGTCAGGTAGCGCGCGGCCTGACTGCGCGCCTCGGCGATTGCCCAGTCCATTAATTCGCGCGCGATCCCGCTGCCGTGCCACCGCTCAAGCACGTAAAGCTGGTAGAGTTCGATGGTGCCCGGAAGCGCTTCGCCGGGAAGATTGTCGGGGCCGAGCTTCACAAAGCCGGCAAGCTGGCCGGAATCCTCGGCCAGGCGGAACGTGAAGTCCGGGCTGGCCAGTTCGTCCTCGAACGCCTCGGCGGTCACACCCTCCAGGAATGCATCGAGATCTGCTTTCGCGTAAAGGTGACCGAAGGTGGCGATGAAGCTTTCCCGGAAAAGGTCGGCCAAGGCCTTGCCGTCGCCGGACACCCCATTGCGGTAGGTGACGCTCATTCCAGCCCCGCCGGGAGCGGCCATCCGGGCGCGGCCAACGCCATCACCTTGAACAAACGTCCCATTGCCTCCTCGTCGCACAAACGCCGCCGCGCCGCTCCAATCGCCTCGCCCTGGTCGGGGTTTCGCGCGGCCAGTGCCATCGCTCGCCCAGATATGCCAATCGTCTCCAGCCACGTTCCTTGGCTTGCCAGCCGCGATACTTTCGCGCCCGCTTCCTCCGCGACCTTCGCGAGGCTGGCGAAATCGACATGGGCGGTGAGGTCCTGCTCGCCCGGACGTTCAAGCGGTGAGGCGAATTTGTGACCCCCGACCGCCTGCAAGGTCTCGCCAGTCGCCTCTTGCAGCCCATGTCCATAATCGACCACCAGCGCCGCACCGCCCCGGACCACGATGGCTCGCGTCAGTTCTTTCATGGCCGCTTCGCGCTCGGGACTTTTCTCAGCGATGGTGCCGTCGCGGTCGAAGGCCAGGTGACCGCCAATCCACTCGACCCGCCGCTCCACCCCTCGACCCACTGCTGCACCGGCAAGGCATCGAAGAATTCTGAGGCGACGACCAGCAGAGGCCCCTCTCCCTTGGCGAGACCTGCGATTTCGTCATGGAAGGTCGCCTCCGGAACGGAGGCCTTCTGCGCTTCGCGAAGCAAAGGGCTGGTCTCGACGAACTCGACGCTCGCCGGCGCACATCCCGCCGCCCGCATCACCCTCAGCGCGTCGCTCGCCAGCGTTCCGCGGCCGGGCCCGAGTTCGGCGTAGCGCAAACCCTTTGGTCGTCCCGCGCGATTCCAGCAGTCGGCCAGCGCGGCGCCGATCAGTTCGCCGTACATTTGCGTGATTTCCGGCGCAGTGGTGAAGTCGCCGCGAGCGCCGAACGGATCGCGCGTTGCGTAATAATAGCTGTTGCAGGCCTCCATATAGGCCTCAACGCTGATAGGACCGTCCTGCTTGATCCGCTCGACGAGCGCGGCTTCCAGCGGGCTCACCGTCAGGCGACGCTTTCGCTTCCAGAGATCGGCTCGACGCGTTCCCTGCGGCCCTTGGCGGTGGCCATCAGATAGGCTCCGCCGAGGATCATGGGGATTGTCAGCCACTGGCCCATGTGGAGCCCCGTCGCGGCAGCGAAGGCCGCAAGCTGTTGATCCGGCTCCCGGATGAATTCGATCCCGAAGCGGAAGATCCCGTAGAAGAACAGAAACGCGCCGACCAGCTTGCCCGGCTCGTAGCGCGCTTTCGTCTTCCAGAACATGAAGGCCAGGATCGCGAACAGGACGACGCCTTCCAGCGCGGCTTCGTAAAGCTGGCTCGGGTGACGCGGCGGTCCGAGGAACGTTCCGAACGGGCCAGCCTCCTGAAACCGGATCGCCCAGGCTACGTCGGTGCGCGCGCCCCACAATTCTTGATTGATGAAATTCGCGAGTCGCCCGAAGAAGAGGCCAAACGGCACGCAGCAGGCGACATAATCATGGAGCCGCAGCCAGTTCAGTTTCTGCCGCCAGGCGAGATAAATGATCCCCAGCGATGTCCCGATTACGCCGCCGTGGAAGCTCATTCCCCGTCCCACAGCTTCACGATGGCCAGCGGATTCTCAAGGTAATAGCCGGGGTTGTAGAAAATGACGTAGCCGAGCCGGCCGCCGATCATGATCCCCAAAGCGGCGTAAAAGACGAGGTCGTCGGCGTGGCGGCGGGCCATCGGTGCGCCCGGCTGCGCGATTAGCCGGAGCAGGTACCAATAGCCGATGAGGATGCCGGCGACATACGCCATCGAATACCAGCGCAGCGCGAAGGGGCCCAATTGCACGATGATCGGGTCGAGCCCTAAATCGGGGAAGGCAATGTGGTTCGAGGCGGCGACTGCTGCGATCGTCGTTTCAATCAAACTCATGGGCTTCCCTCTTGATTGACCGCCTCATAGGGTGGGCCGGTTGAAAGGCAAAGCTGAAGAGGAACGGATGCGATCCGAGCTTGACCGGAAATTCGACGAGACCCTGGCCGAAATCATTGGGCCGGGCGGCCGCCTGGTCATCGAGCGGGACGAGTTCGGTCGCGCCTACGTCGCCAATTTCCCCGCCACTCTGCCGTTGTTTTTCAAGACGTTCTGCGCGCTGAATAGCTCAGTCGAAGGGGTCGTCGCCGGCGAGGAGCGCCTGACGTTCGCCGATCTCGACCGGATCTCCGACCAGCTTGCGCATGCGCTCGCATCGCGCGGGATCGCAAAAGGCGACCGCGTGGGAATCGCCATGCGCAACTGCCCATCGTGGATCGTGGGCTACATGGCCATTTTGAAGGCCGGAGCGATTGCGGTCCTGCTTAACGGCTGGTGGGAAAAGAATGAATTCCAGCAGGCGCTCGAACTGACCGCCCCAAAGTTGATCTTAGCCGACGGGCCTCGCGCGCGCCGAATTGCCGAGGCCGGCAGTTGGTCCGTGGCGGCACTGCCGATCGAGCAGCCCGTCCAAGAGGCATTCGCGGCGCTGATCGACGGCGCCCATCTGGACTCTCCGCTTCCGGATGTCTTGCCCGAGGACGATGCGACGATCCTTTTCACCTCGGGTTCAACCGGCGAGTCCAAAGGCGCGCTGTCGACGCATCGCGCGGTAACCACGGGGGTCTATGCCTATTCGACCGGCTTGATGGTGCTCAAGGAAATCCTGATCCGTCAGGGGAGCCCTCCGCCAAGCCCGCGCACCTTGCTTAGCGTTCCGCTGTTCCACGTTACCGGTGAAGTACCGGTTATGCTCAACAGCTTCGTAGTCGCGCGGACGATGGTCCTGATGCCGAAATGGGATGCGGGCGAGGCGCTTCGACTGATCGAGAAGGAAAGGCTGACCTATTTCGTCGGCGTGCCGACCATGAGCCTGGAGCTCATGAACCACCCGGATCGAGGTCGCTACGATCTTTCGTCGCTCACGGACGTGACGGCCGGCGGCGCGCCGCGGCCGATCAGCCACGTCGAACGGCTGAAAAAGGAATTTCCAAACGCGCAGCCCGCGCTCGGCTATGGACTTACGGAGACCAATGCCGTCGGCTGTTCGAACTTCTGGGGCAATTACGCAGCCAAGCCCGCCTCGACCGGCCGCGCACAGCCGCCCTACGTCGAGCTTGCGATTCTTGGCGAGGGTGACAGGCACCTGGCAGTTGGGGAGCGCGGCGAAATCGCGATCCGTTCGGCGGCAAACATCAAATGCTATTGGGAAAATCGGGCCGCGACCAAGGCGGCTTTTACCGCCGATCATTACCTGCGGACAGGTGACATTGGTTATCTCGATGAGGACGGATATTTGTTCATCGTCGACAGGAAAAAGGACATCATCCTGCGTGGCGGCGAGAATATCAGTGCGGCCGAGGTCGAAGCGGCAATCTATTCCTGCGAGGGGATTGCGGAGGCGGCGGTGTTCGGCGCGCCAGACGAACGTCTAGGCGAAGTTCCCGTAGCCATACTCCACCGCCGCGCTGGGAGCGCGATCGATGAGGCGGAACTGCGCGAATTCCTTTCTTCTCGGATTGCCGCCTTCAAGGTCCCCGCGCAAATCCACTTTTCGGACGATCCCTTGCCGCGTCTTGGGACGGGGAAGATCGACCGGGTTGCGCTCAAGGAAAAGTTCGCGACTTGATTCGTTTCGATCGCCGTTCCCTCCTTGTCGCTGGCGGCGCCGGTGTTGGCCTGATT
The DNA here is from genome assembly GCF_011301715.1 of Sphingomonas sp. HDW15A. GTDB lineage: Bacteria > Pseudomonadota > Alphaproteobacteria > Sphingomonadales > Sphingomonadaceae > Sphingomicrobium. The sequence goes on along the minus strand of NZ_CP049870.1, from coordinate 1,958,078 downwards.
GTCGCCTTTTCTTTGTGGCCGCGCGAGGCGGAGAGCCCTCTCGCGGTGGTCAATGGCGAGCGATCGTTCGGCGCTTTCCTGAAGATCGGACGGGACGGGACTGTCACGGTTGCGATCCCGCAGGCGGAAGTCGGGCAGGGCATATGGACCGGCCTCGCGCAAATCGCGGCCGATGCAATAGGTGCGGCATGGGAGCAGGTCGCGGTTGAGCCGGCGCCGTCAGCGCCGGACTATGTGAACAGTTATTTTGCCACCCGAGTCACCGCCGGTTCGTCCAGCGTTCGTGCCTTTGAGGCGCCGATCATAGCTGCTGCGGAGGCGGCGCGTGGCATGCTGGTCAGGGTCGCGGCCAAGCGCTGGGGTGTCGACCCGGCACAATGCAACGTCGGCGGCGGGTTCGTTAGACATGGGGTACGGGCTTTCGCGTTCGCGGAGTTGGCAGAGGATGCTGCGGCACTGTTGCCTGCAGGCCCGGCGGGGAGGCTTACGACGCGGCTCATCGGGCAGTCTCTTCCCCGTCTCGATCTGTCCGCCAAAAGCAATGGATCGATCCGGTTTGCAGGCGATGTCCGCCTGCCCGGTCTGGTTTTCGCTGCAGCGCGGTTCGCTCCGCCGGGGGGTGCACTGACAGGCTACGACCGCTCTGCCGCATTGGCACGGCCTGGCGTTCGGGAAATCGTTGCAGACAGTGGCTGGATCGCTGCGATCGGCGAGACCGGATGGGCCGCACGCAAGGCGCTTGAGGCTGCTTCGCCGCGCTTTTCGGGTCCGGCAACGGCAAATCGCGCAGCCATTGAGCAGGCTCTCGACGAAGCCCTGAATAGCGGCTCCCCGACGACGATCGTCGAGCGTGGAGATTTTGATGCCGTCGCCGGCAATGCTCGACCGCTCGGTGCGACCTACCGCATTGCTCCAGCTCTTCACGAGGGCCTCGAGCCGCTCACAGCGACAGCGCGATTTGTTAGCGGACGCCTTGATGTGTGGGCGCCCATTCAGGCCTATGATCACGCGCTTGTGCAAGCCGCAAAGGCGGGCGCGGTCGATCCGCAATCGGTCGTGCTTTACCCAACGCCGGTTGGCGATTCCGCCGGCCAGGCTGTGGATACGGATATGGTTGCGTTAGCGGTCGCGCTCGCCAAACGCATCGGCAGGCCGGTGCAGGTCAATTTAGCCGCCTTTGACACCGCCAATCGCGACCGTCCGAGACCACCGCTTTTGGCACGAATGGCGGCAATGCCTTCGGCTTCCGGCAGCGTAGGGGCCTGGAGCGCTAAGTTCGTTTCCGCCTCGGGCCTGGAAAACGTGGTGGCGGACAAAAGGAAGCGCCCCAAGCTGACGCTGACCGGCGCGGCACCGCCCTACGCGATTCCAGCGCTCAGGATCGAGCAGGTCGAAGCCAAGCTGACGATAGATTGTGGATATATGCGTGGCGGTAACGAAGCGCTCACCGCATTCGCCAACGAATCCTTCGTCGACGAATTGGCACGCAACCTGAATTCCGAGCCGTTCGCGTTTCGGATGGCCCTGCTGGGCGGCAATCCGCGCCTCGCCCGGACACTAGTCACAGCAACCAACCGTGCGGGATGGGACGGCGGGGCGCCGGGAAGCCGAATGGGCCTTGCCTGCGCCAGCGCATTCGGGTCGCATATCGCACTCGTCGCGGTTGCCGGGGTCGGTTCAGATCAACGCATCGTGGTCGACCGGCTCGTAGCCGCCGTGGACTGCGGCCGCGCGATCAATCCCGCGCTGGTCCGTCAGCAGATCGAGGGCGGTCTTCTCCATGCGCTGTCGGTGGCAACCGCTCGTTCCCCGGATTTCGTAGCCGGAATGCCCATTGCAAGAGGTTTGAGATCCGCCGGGATCGATGGAGCGCTCAAAGTGCCAGACATCCTCGTCGAAGTCGTTCATGGAAATGCCGATCTGGGCGGTGTCAGCGGCCTGGGGCACACAGTCCTTGCCCCGGCAGTTGCGAATGCGCTTGCTGCTTCAACAGGCCGCCGCTTGCGCAACTTGCCATTCGACCTCATGGCCTCCTGATGCAACTGCCGCCCGACCATCCCGCGATACTGGCACCGAAAGTCGCAGTGCTGCTGATCAATCTCGGCACGCCGGATTCGCCGGAGCCTGCCGCCGTGCGCCGCTACCTGGGTCAATTTCTTTCCGACAAGCGAGTGGTCGAAATTCCGCAGATTCTGTGGCAACCGATTCTTCGCGGCGTAATCCTCACAACGCGGCCGAAGAAAAGCTCGCACGCCTACAAGCAGGTCTGGACGGAGGAAGGCTCTCCGCTTGCCGCCATTACCGCACGGCAGGCCCGCAGCCTTCAGGGACTGCTCGGCGCGGATGTCGTGGTCGACTGGGCGATGCGTTACGGCAACCCGGCCATCGATCATGCCATTGACCGCCTGATGAGTGCTGGCGCGGCAAAGATCCTTCTCGCGCCGCTCTACCCGCAATATTGTGCTGCGACGACGGCGACCGCGAACGACTTCGCTTTCGCTCATTTGGCCAGATTGCGTCTTCAACCGGCCATCCGGACATTGCCCCCTTATTATGACGATCCGCTCTACCTCGATGCGCTTGCAAGCGATCTGTCAGGGCAACTGGGCGCTCTGGATTTCGCGCCGCAGCGCCTCTTGCTGAGCTTTCATGGCATGCCGGAGCGGACACTGACGCTTGGCGATCCCTATCATTGCCACTGCCGAAAAACGGCGCGACTGCTCGCGGACAGGCTGGACGTTCCGGTCGACGTCGCCTTTCAGTCGCGTTTCGGGCGGGCCAAATGGCTCGAACCGGCTACGGATTTGACGCTCAAGGCCTACCCGGGGGATGGCGTGACCAAGGTTGCGGTCGCCGCGCCTGGCTTTTCCGCCGACTGCTTGGAAACGGTCGAAGAGATTGGAATTCGCGGGCGCGAAGACTTCATTGCCGCTGGAGGAACGCACTTCGCACGCCTTGATTGCCTCAATGATCGCCCTGCAAGCATGGCCCTGCTCGTCGAACTCGTCAGGCGCGAACTTGCCGGATGGTGGCCATCGTCCTAACCGGCGTTGACAATTCAGGAGAGAGTAATGGCGCGAGTGGCAATCGTAACCGGTGGAACGCGGGGGATCGGAGAAGCGATCAGCGTCGCGCTCAAGGACATGGGCATGAAGGTCGCGGCGAATTACGCCGGCAATGATGAGCGCGCGCGCGAATTCACCGAGCGGACCGGAATTCCCGCCTATAAGTGGGACGTTGCGGATTATGATGCCTGCCAGGCGGGCGTCGCCAAGGTCGCCGCCGATCTCGGGCCGGTCGACGTGCTGGTCAACAACGCCGGGATCACGCGCGACTCGACAATGAAACGGCAGACTCATCAACAGTGGCAAGAAGTGATCGACACGAACCTGGGCGGTTGCTTTAACATGGCGAAGGCCGTCTTCGACGGAATGAGCGAGCGGGGATTCGGGCGGATCGTCAATATCGGCTCGATCAACGGTCAGGCCGGTCAGTACGGGCAGGTCAATTACGCGGCCGCCAAGTCCGGGATTCACGGTTTCACGAAGGCGCTTGCCCAGGAAGGCGCGCGCAACAACGTGACCGTAAATGCCATCGCGCCCGGGTACATCGACACCGACATGGTTGCAGCGGTGCCTGAGGACGTGCTCGCCAAGATCGTTGCGAAAATACCCGTGCGCCGGCTTGGCAAGGCGGAAGAAATTGCGCGCGGCGTGGCATTCCTGGTCGACGACAATGCCGGTTTCATCACCGGCTCGACATTGTCGATCAACGGCGGCCAGCACATGTATTGATGGCCTACGGACGGCCTACGAAGCGCTCGATCACCATTGCCGGGCACGAGACCTCTATCAGCCTAGAGCCGATTTTCTGGAGCGCGCTGGAGAAGGCGGCGGCCGAGCGAGGCGTACCGCTTAATGCACTTGTCGCCGAAGTGGATGTTGAGCGGATGGAACGTGCAAGTCCGCCCAACCTGACTTCCGCGCTTCGCCAGTGGCTATGGATTGAAGCGGCGGCGGATCGCGGCGGCGAATGATTCGCCTTTATCGGGCGCGTACTGAAGCCATAGTGACGGCTCTATCAGCTCCAGCTCCATGATCTTGAGTCCGCCATCATTGCCGCGAACGAGGTCAACGCGCGCGTAGGCCGGTTCGCCCGGCGCAGCAGCGAGAGCTGCTCTCGCTATCGCAATTGCGCCCTCCGGCGCCTGGCACGGTTCTTCGCGGCCACCAAGATGCGGCTGCACGCGATAATCGCCGGCCTTGGGGCGCTTCACCACGGCGTGGCTGAACGCGCCGTCGAACAGTATGAGCGAATATTCGCCTTCCTCCGTGACCGAAGACAGGAACGGCTGAACGATCATCGGTCTTCCCAAGGTGTCGGCGGGAAGCGCTTCGCTGGCGCGCAGCCGGTACGTCCCGGTCGCGGATGCGGAGACCGGAGGCTTGACGACAACGTCCCCACCCCATCGGTCGCTTGCATCGGCCAGCGCGGCCTCATCCATGGAAGTGATAAGGCGAGAGGGAATGGTCGGCACACCGTTTGCGCCGAGCTCTTCAAGATAGCGTTTGTCGCTGTTCCAGCGCAGGAGAGGCACCGGATTGACCACATTCGCGCCCGCCGCCTCGAGCTTGTCGAGCAATGTATGCCAGCGCTGCGGATCGTCGTGATATCCCCACGCAACCAGAGGCAGGATGATGTCCCGATGCCCAAGCTCGCCCGGCTCGGTCCAGGGGCGTGGCTCGACGGTAAAGCCGCCGGACTGCAGCGCCGCCGCTTCGACGTCATAGGCCCAGTCCCACGCTTCTCCGTAATTGGGCGCCGGGACGAAGACGATTGCCTTTGCGATGTCAGTCAAACGGATCCTCTGGCGCTACTGCGGCCTCACCGACCCAGCAGGATTCGCGCTTGGTTGGCGATTTGCGCGAGCATCGGCGCGGTGGCGGCGCCAGAGCTTCGCGCTGCGTTCACCATCGCCCGAAATTGCTCGATGCGCGCCTTGTGCCGTTCGATCCACTTGGCAACCGCGGCAGTGGGGTCGTCCTCCCGAGATCTGGCGAGGAAGTCGATGCGCAGTTGCTCGAAATCGCGCTCCAGCCCTGCAACCAGCAGGCGTTCCCACTGATCAACCGGTGAGAAGCGCCTCACTTCCTGCTGCGCCCAGTCGAGGCCGAGCGCATCGCCGAGTTGCGTATAGGCCTTGGTGACCGCGAGCGGGTCGAGCGAGCGTTCGGCCGAGAGCGCCGCGACACCGAAGACGCCGTCGAGCTCGAACAGCCGGACCAGCGCGTCGACGATCTTCTGGTTCACTCCCATGCCCGTCAGGGCTGACCGTCGGACCTCCGCTTCGTTCCTGATTTCGGTAAGGATTAGCTTGGTTGCGGCGGCGGAGACTTCCTTCACCGACGGCGTGACGAGATCGACTAGCTCGCTGACCGTGGTGTCGCCGCCAGTTGAGCGGAGCAGGTCGGACACATGGCTCCGGACCGAGCGCGCAGCGATCTGGAATAGTTCGATACGAACGGATTCCGGCATTTCCGCTTGTTCGATCATCGACCACAGTTTGCCGAGGCCCAGTAGCTGCTCGGCAGCGAGGAACGCGATCGCCACCTGACCGAGCGAAACGCCCTCCTCTTCGGTGAGGCTCAGCGGGATGCTGGGTCCAAGGCGGTTGACGATCCGGTTCGCGACCTTTGTCGCCAGGATCTCGTGACGCAGACGATGCTGGCGGATGGCATCGGCGTGAGCCTTTACCATCGGCTTCGGGAAGGCCGCGAACAGTTGCGGTTCGAGCAGTGGATCGTCGGCAAGCTTCAGCCGCTCGATTGCATCCTGAAGCGCCATTTTCGACATCGACAGCACGACAGCGAGCTCGGGACGCGAAAGGCCTCGGTTTTCTGCCGCGCGGCGCAGGAGGATATCGCTCCCGCCAAGGCCTTCGACCCGTCGGTCGAGACGTCCGCTGCTCTCAAGCAACTCGATCGTCCGGACGTGTTCGGGAAGGCTCGTGGCTCCGCCCGCTTCGGCAATCGAAAGTGCAAGGCTCTGAAGGCGATTGTCCTCGAGAACGAGCTCGCTCACCTCGTCCGTCATCGCGGCGAGAAGCTTGTTACGCTTCCCTTCGTCCAGCCGTCCCTCGCGCATTTCGCGGTTCAGCGGAATCTTGATGTTGACCTCATTGTCGGAGCAATCGACGCCTGCAGAATTGTCGATGAAGTCGGTATTGATTCGTCCGCCGCCTTGCGCGAACTCGATGCGTGCGGCTTGGGTAATGGCCAAGTTTGCGCCTTCGCCGATGACCTTGGCACGGACTTCGGTCGCATCGACGCGAAGGCCATCATTGGCCGGATCGCCGACCATCGCGTGCGTCTGCGTGGTCGCCTTGATGTAGGTACCGATCCCGCCGAACCAGACCAGATCTACCGGGCTCTTGAGGATGTCGCTGATGAGCGTAGTCGGGTCGGTCTCCAGCTCGGTCAGGCCCAATGCTTCCGCAGCCTCGCGAGACAGCTTGATCGATTTCTGGCTGCGCGGAACGATCATCCCGCCCTTCGACAGGAGCGATCGATCGTAATCGTCCCAACTGGAGCGTGGGAGTTCGAACATTCGCTGACGTTCTGCCCAGCTTGTCGCCGGATTAGGCTCCGGGTCGAAGAAGATGTGGCGGTGGTCGAAGGCGGCGACCAGCTTGATAGCTTGGCTCAGCAACATGCCGTTCCCGAACACATCGCCGGACATGTCGCCGCAGCCGACCACTCGAACCGGCTGGGACTGCACGTCCACGCCCATTTCGAGGAAGTGACGCTGGACCGAAATCCATGCGCCTTTTGCGGTAATCCCCATCGCCTTGTGGTCGTAGCCGTTCGAACCGCCGGAAGCGAAAGCGTCGCCCAGCCAAAAGCCGCGCTCGATCGCCAGGGCGTTGGCCACGTCAGAGAAGGTGGCCGTTCCCTTGTCCGCGGCAACGACGAAATAGGGATCGTCACTGTCGTGGCGGACGACCCGCGCCGGATGGGTCACCTTGTCGTCGACGATATTGTCAGTGATCGACAGTAGCGAGCGGATGAATATGCGATAGCTTTCCGTCCCTTCCGCAAGCCACGCCTCGCGGTCGGTCGCCGAGTTCGGCAGCTGCTTGGGATAGAAGCCGCCCTTGGCGCCGGTCGGAACGATGACCGCGTTCTTGACGAGCTGGGCCTTCATCAGGCCGAGAATCTCGGTTCGGAAGTCGTCGCGCCGGTCCGACCAGCGGAGCCCGCCGCGGGCGACCGGGCCGCCGCGCAAGTGAATGCCTTCGACGCGCGGGCTGTAAACCCAGATTTCCCTCCACGGCAGAGGCGCAGGAAGCGACGGCACACGCTTGGATTCGATTTTGAACGCAAGCGCCTCGCCCTCGCGCGGGGCGAAAGCATTGGTGCGCAGGATGGCTTCGACAACCGAGCGCATGAGACGCAAGATACGGTCGTCGTCGATTCCGCGGACCTCGCGAAGAGCGTCTGCGAATGCTTCGGCCGACGCCGCCATCGCCGCCTTGCGATCTCCCTTGAGATCAGGATCGTGCGCGTCGCAGAACGAGCGGACTAGGGCCTGTGTCGTCTTCGGCGAGCGGCCAAGCGCATCGACCACTGTTGCGATGGAATAGGCCACGCCGGTTTGCCGCAGGTAGCGGAACCAGGCGCGAAGCCAAACGGCCGACCGCGGCGTCAGGCCGGCAAGAATGATGAGCTTGTTGAAGTCGTCGTTCTCGGACTCTCCGCGAAGCACGGATCCGATAGCGCCCTCGATGAGAGCGCATCTCTCGAAAAGGTCGTTGACGGCTGCAACATCGTCCATCGAGAGCAGGAATTCGTGGATGTTGGCGGCCATGCCTTCAAGCTTGGTCGGCGTTTCCTTGATGACGGTGAAACCGAAATTCTCGAGGACCGGAACGACGTCCGAAAGCGGAACTAGACCGCCACGGGTGTAGAGTTTCAGGCGCAAGTTCTGCGGCGGGTCATTGGGAAGTCGGTACAGCCGGATCGAACGCTCATGTTCGTGGACCAAACCTTCCAGCCGGATGAGATCCTGGGCGCTATCGGCCGTCGGATAGCGGCCGCGATAAGCCTCGGGCAGGCTGTCGCCATACGTCAGCACCAGGCGCCTGGCGGATGTCGCGCCAACCTGGCCGGCAAGATCCTCTTCCACCGCGGGCAGATAGCCGCGGACCATTTCGTTGAGTTTGGCGGTCAGCGCCCTTGAATTCGGCAGCGGCGCCTTTGCATCGATGGAATAAGTGTAGCGCAACAGGGCCAGATCCCCGTCGCCAAGATCGACGGCCCAGGCTCGCTGCGGCCCGCCTGCGGCTTCCCCGATCATTTCTCCGATCGCCAAACGCCGGCTGGTCGTCAGTTGGTCACGCGGTAGCCACACGAAAGCGAACAGATGACCTTTGAGGATTGAGCGAACAAGCACGATCATCGGTTGTGGCCGGTCGGCAAGCGTCATCGCCGCTGTCACGAGCCGCTCGACGCAATCGGTATTCAGATTTAGAATCAAATCGTGCGGAAGGGCGTTAAGGGCGTGGCGTAGTGCCTTCCCGCTGTGCCCGGAGGGATGATAGCCGAATCTCTGGTCGAGCTCCTCCAGTATAGACCGAAGCACCGGGACTTCCTCGACCGGAGCACCGAGTGCTTCGCTGGTCCATAGTCCGACGTGAACGCCGACCGCGGTAATCTTTCCGTTCTCGCGAATGGGTACGGCTACCAAGTCGAGCGGAACGCGGCGGTGAATGGAGGACTTGCGGTCCCCCTTCGCCATCAAGGGAACTCGGCCGCCGCGTTCGAAATAGCGGATCGCCTCGTCCACGCCGCCTTCGTCCGTCGGCTCGCCGGGGAAACGGAAAATGCCCAAGCCGTTCGATCCTTCGACCCCGGGGCGTTCGACTTCGTAGCCGAGTAGAGTCATCGCGCCATCGGCGAACCAATTCAGAAGTGCGGCGCCATTCGGATCCGCCAGCTCTGCGTCGGCTCGCATCTGGGCCTGCATCGACCGCCAGTCGGTGACTGCAGCGCGAACGTCGGCGAGCACTGCCGCCAATTCGCTTCGAAGCTGGTTGCGCTCCTTGGCGTCGGCGCGGTCCAATTCGATGTAGATGATCGATTCAGGTTCGCCGGACCCGAGTGCGACGAGGGTCCCCTTGGCATCCCGCTCAACCTTCACGACGGGGTGCAGCAGGCGGTGAATGACCAGCCCGCGCGCAGCGATGGCGTTCGCCACCGAATCGACTAGGAAGGGCATATCATCATTGACGATAGCCAGGCGCATTCTGCGATGGCTGGCCTCTCCGCCGCTCGATGTCAGCTGCATGGAAATCTGGCCGGGCTTGCGGCTTGCGATGACGCTGGAAACGAGGGCAGCAGCCTCATCCCGTTCCTGCCCGGCGAAGCCGTCGAGCTCGCCCGGAAGAGCATTGGTGAGAAGCGCGTCCTTGATTTTGCCGAAGATCGGCCTGTTCACGCCCGAGGAGGCCGTCATCTCTTGCACCGTGGTTTCAGGGGTCATTGGCGGCGGCCTATAGACCCCAGTCCAACGCTGGGACAAGGCTTGCTCGAAGCCAGTTTGGCGGCCTGGCGCGTACAAGCCTCAACTCGCTCCCAGTCGAGCCGGCGAATCACGGAGAACAAGCCTGGCGCGAGATCGATAGCGAGCGAGAAAGGCGTGCTCCCTGGCTAATCCGCTTTCTATTTGGCGGCACGCCGAATGGCGCGATCGATTATCTTCGAATCTTCAACCAGCGCGATGGGTTCGTAACCCGTGCCCCCGCCGATCACCCGGCGCGACAGCACGAGTACGAACTCGTCATCTCCAAGAATTGCCTTCATTTCCAGCGCTTCGCGACGACGGAGTTCAGCCCGCGCTTTCTCGACACGGTCATCCGGCCTGCGGTCCGGGCGCCGCGCCTGGCGCTCGGCGGCGACCAAGGCCTTAAGACCGCCGGACTGGCCTTCGACGTAGGCCTGGAATTCGCCGAAATCCACCTGGTTGCGTTCGGCGTTGCTCAGCGCTGCGGCGAACTCTGTCAACCGCGCCTTGTCGTAATCTATGCCAAACACGAGCTTCACAACCGGGGTCATCGGCGCCCGGGCCTGCGCCTTCACCCCCGCGTCCGCGAGTATCTCGGCGTAGTCGTCAGGAACGCGTTTTGCGGCAACCGCGAAGTCGTAAGCCATAGCAAGCGCGCGATAGAGCGCGACACGGCTGCGGCCGTCGGCCGCCTTGCAGATTTCTGCGCTCTCGCGGGCGGCCCAAAGCCTGTCGGCAAGGCCGGCGTCCTCGTCGACGATTATCGCAACGTCGTCGTCCTCGACTGCCGGTTCCAGCTCCGGCTCCGCTTCGGCCTCCGCCAGAGGACCGTCGTCCCAGGCGATATGCGATTCCGGTGACAGGGTTTCGATCGCTGCGGACAAGGGCTCCTCAGCCGCGATCGGTGCGCCGATGTCCTTCCAGTTGATGACACCGTAGATGAAGTCGATGGTGTCGCCATCGCTGCTGAACGGCATCAGGATTCCGCGATAGCAGATGGAATGCCCGCGCTGGTTCACGAACTCGGCCTCGAAGCCGATCGGCGCGCGATTGGCGATGATCTGCAGGTAGTGGTCGGTGAGGCGCGATAGCAGCGACCGGCTGGGCACCTGCTCTATCTGGGTGACGTTCTCGCCCAAGCCGCATTCTTCGCGGATCGCGGTTCCGATGTAGGGAGTCGACGGATTGTCGCGACCCGCGGTGAAATCGAGAAGCACGCTATGTGGGGCAAAATCGGTGATGTTTGCGGGATCGAGGTCCTCGATTGAAGGGTAATCGCGGCCGTCGAGCAACGAGACCCAGTAATTGTAGGCGCGGACATGCATCCGCCGTTCGTCGGTGCCGATTGCGGCGCCTACGCTCTCGTCCGCCCAGGTCTCGGCGTCGTCGTCATACTCACTCCGAAAGCCCGAGAGACCATCCATTGGCTTCCCAATCCCCCACATCTCACACCGGCCGGATACTGCCCGCTCGTGATTACCAAAGCGTTAAGCATATTTGTTCTCTTGGAATGGCTTGCCGCCGGTCCGGCGCGCTGATAGGAGCGCCCCCGCTTGCCGCCGCAAGGCCACGGGCACGCCGCTTTAGCTCAGCTGGTAGAGCACATCATTCGTAATGATGGGGTCGTGGGTTCGAGTCCCCAAGCGGCACCACCTGGAAAAATCCCTGTCAGTCGCCGCCTTTGCGCGCCTCGCGATTCTTGGACCACATCGCCCCGATGATGATGAGGAACGCAAGCAGCCGGATCAGGTAGAGCGAGCTTCGTTCCTCGACAGGCACATTGGTGACCGAAAGTAGCGCCTGGTTGATTCCGAGAAGGAGGAAGGCCGCGGAGAAGGCGAGGAAAAAGCTATCCCGGGTCCGCTTCCAATATTTCAGGAAAAGCAACGCCGCGACCGCGAATCCCATGGAGATCGCACCGCCGAGAAAATCGTCGATCATCATTCCTGCTCCTGCGCCCAGAGGAAGCCGAAGATCAACACCGAAACCGCCGCCAGCGAGCACCACAAGCGGGCAGGCCGAAGGTCGATGTCCGGAAGAAGGATCATGTCGAAAACGACCAGCAGGTTCGCGAGTGCGAGCAGCGTAAAGCACATCGCGCTCCAGAACAGCAGCGGCATTCGGCCGCGCAAGTAACCTCGACCGAGTAGCAGGGCGCAGACGAAACTCGCCAGGAAGCAAAGGAGGTAAACCAGGGTCGGGAAGATTTCGGACATTGGCTAGTCCTTCCGCAGTCTGAATGCGTCCGCGAACGCAGTTGCCCCGGGCAGCGACCGCGAAACGATCAGTCGGCGGACCATGTCGGGGCTTCGCCGGTAAAGATCGAGGACAGCATGGAGAAGCTGCTCCGAATCACGGTCGAGGGAATGAAGAGCGACGCGGTCGTAGTCGTCCGTAATGACGAGTCCAGCCGCAACCAGCGAGCCGACGCTTTGACGAATTACGAGGTCACTCGCCCTCAATATTTCGATAAGCTCCGGACGGCTGAATTCGCGGTCCGGCTCGCGGTGCAGGATCAACAGGAGCTCCAACGCCCAGACCGAGCGGAACGCGCTCCCAATGAATTCTCGAACAGCGGTATCGGTAGGCATGCAATCTGCAACGATGACGATGGGGGCACGAGATCACCGTTGTGAAAAGTTGCTCGGTATGACGCAACCCCCTGTGGCAAATGCGCCAGTAACCATCAAAATGTTGCCGTTCATGGAACTTCCCCAGCGCACAGCGAATTAGCAACGCGGGGAGGGTTGCATCTGTTGCCTGTCCCTCTGGTGGGTGAGAGGTGCGCATGAACAAGGAATCTTCCCGCTCCGAATTCGGCGTCTCGCGGCGACAGCTTGTTTCGGCATTGCGAAGGCTTCGGCGGGGCGACTTTACGGTCCGGCTCCCTGAGGACGGCGAAGACGAGGACAGCGAGATTGCCGCGCTGTTCAACGAGGTCGTGAGCCTCAACCAGGACATCACCGATGAATTCGAACGCCTTTCCAAGGTGGTCGGTAAGGAAGGCAAGATCGGCCATCGGGTGAAGGTGCGTGGGGCAACGGGTGGATGGGACAGCAAGCTCCGCGCGGTCAATGAGCTCATAGACGACATGGTTCAGCCGATCACCGAGGTCGCCCGGGTCATCGGCTCGGTCGCCAAGGGCGATCTTTCGCAAACGATGGCGGTCGAGATCGAGGGGCGCGCCTTGAAGGGCGAGTTCCTGCGCATTGGCAAGGTCGTCAACACGATGGTCGAGCAGCTCAGCTCCTTCGCCTCGGAGGTGACTCGCGTCGCCCGCGAAGTCGGCACCGAAGGCAAGCTGGGCGGTCAGGCGCGCGTGCGCGGGGTTGCCGGCACGTGGAAGGACCTCACCGACAACGTCAACCTGATGGCCGCCAACCTTACCGGCCAGGTCCGTAACATTGCCGAGGTTACCACGGCGGTCGCGTCCGGCGACCTCTCCAAGAAGATCACGGTCGACGTGAAGGGTGAAATCCTGGAGCTGAAAAACACGATCAACACGATGGTTGATCAGCTTAATTCCTTCGCGTCAGAGGTCACAAGGGTTGCACGTGAGGTCGGCACCGAGGGCAAGCTTGGCGGGCAGGCGCGCGTCGAAGGCGTGGCCGGAACCTGGCGCGGGCTTACCGAAAACGTGAACTCGATGGCTGCGAACCTTACTGGCCAGGTCCGCAACATCGCAGAGGTTACGACGGCGGTGGCATCGGGAGATCTTTCCAAAAAAATCACCGTCGACGTGAAAGGTGAGATTCTCGAGCTCAAAAACACCATCAACACGATGGTCGATCAGCTCAACGGTTTCGCGTCTGAAGTGACCCGCGTTGCTCGCGAGGTCGGCACCGAAGGAAAGCTCGGCGGGCAGGCCCAGGTTCCGGGCGTGGCCGGCACGTGGAAGGACTTGACCGATAACGTCAACCTGATGGCCGACAACCTTACCGGCCAGGTCCGGAACATCGCAGAGGTGACCACCGCCGTCGCTTCGGGCGATTTGTCCAAGAAGATCACCGTCGAGGTGAAGGGCGAAATCCTCGAGCTCAAGAACACCATCAACGTCATGGTCGACCAGCTCAATGGCTTCGCTTCGGAAGTGACCCGCGTTGCGCGCGAGGTCGGCACGGAAGGCAAGCTCGGCGGGCAGGCGCAAGTGCCCGGCGTCGCCGGGACCTGGGCCGACCTTACCGACAACGTCAACCTGATGGCGGCCAATCTCACCGGCCAGGTCCGCAACATCGCCGAAGTGACGACCGCGGTTGCGCGCGGCGACTTGTCCAAGAAGATCACTGTCGAGGTGAAAGGCGAAATCCTTGAGCTCAAGGACACCATCAACGTCATGGTGGACCAGCTCAATTCCTTCGCGTCCGAAGTGACTCGCGTTGCGCGCGAGGTCGGCACGGAAGGCCGGCTCGGCGGGCAGGCCCAGGTCGAAGGCGTCGGCGGCACCTGGAAGGATTTGACGGACAACGTGAACGCCATGGCCGGCAACCTCACCGGTCAGGTCCGCAACATCGCCGAGGTGACGACCGCCGTGGCACGTGGGGACCTTTCGAAGAAGATCACCGTCGACGTGAAGGGCGAGATCCTCGAGCTCAAAAACACCATCAACACGATGGTCGATCAGTTGAACTCCTTCGCGTCCGAGGTGACTCGCGTTGCCCGCGAGGTCGGCACGGAAGGCCGGCTCGGCGGACAGGCGCAGGTCGAAGGCGTTGGCGGAACCTGGAAGGACCTCACCGAAAATGTGAACGCCATGGCCGCGAACCTGACCGGCCAGGTGCGCAACATCGCGGAGGTGACCACCGCCGTCGCGCTCGGTGACTTGTCGAAGAAAATCACTGTCGATGTGAAGGGCGAAATCCTCGAGCTCAAGAACACCATCAATACCATGGTCGACCAGCTCAACGGCTTTGCATCCGAAGTGACCCGCGTAGCCCGCGAGGTCGGTACGGAAGGAAAGCTGGGCGGCCAGGCGCAGGTGCGCGGAGTCGCCGGGACGTGGAAGGACCTGACCGACAACGTCAACCTGATGGCCGACAACCTCACCGGACAAGTCCGCAACATTGCCGACGTGACGACCGCCGTCGCCCGGGGCGACCTGTCGAAGAAAATCACCGTCGACGTGAAGGGTGAGATACTCGCCCTCAAGAACACCATCAATACCATGGTCGATCAGCTCAATGGTTTCGCTTCGGAGGTGACCCGCGTTGCGCGCGAGGTCGGCACCGAAGGGAAATTGGGCGGTCAGGCGCACGTCCCGGGGGTCGCAGGCACTTGGAAAGACCTTACCGATAACGTCAACTTCATGGCCACGAACTTAACCAACCAGGTTCGCGGTATTGCCGATGTCGTGACTGCCGTGGCGCAGGGCAATCTCAAGCGCAAGCTGACCTTCGACGCCAAGGGCGAAATCGCGGCGCTCGCCGAAACCATCAACGGAATGATCGAAACACTGTCGACGTTCGGCGACCAGGTGACGAACATGGCCCGTGAGGTCGGCGTCGAAGGACGCCTTGGCGGCCAGGCCCGCGTGCCTGGCGCGGCCGGGCTGTGGCGCGACCTCACCGACAACGTCAACCAGCTCGCGGCCAACCTGACCAACCAAGTGCGGTCAATTGCGGAAGTCGCGACCGCGGTCACCAAGGGCGACCTTACCCGCTCGATTGCCGTCGAGGCATCGGGCGAAATGGCGGCGCTCAAGGACATCATCAACGAGATGATCCTCAACCTGAAGGAGCAGACCCTCAAGAACGCGGAGCAGGACTGGCTCAAGACCAACCTCGCGCGCTTCAGCCGGATGCTTCAGGGCGAGCGCGACCTCGCGACGATTTCCAGCCTGATCATGTCCGAGCTGGCGCCGCTGGTAAATGCGCAATACGGCGTCTTCTACGTCGCAGACCAGGACGAGGAAGGCACCAAGCTCGAGCTGGTTGCTAGTTACGGCGCTGAAAACCGCAAGGCGCTGAAAGATCGATTCCGCTTGAACGAAGGGCTGATCGGCCAGGCCGCCGCCGACAAGCGGGCCGTGCGGCTCGCGCAAGTTCCGGGCGATTTCATCCGAATCGGCTCGGGACTTGGAAGCGCGGCTCCAGCCAACATCAATATCTTGCCGGCCTTGTTCGAAGACGAGGTCAAGGCGGTCATCGAACTCGCGTCGTTCGAGGAGTTCAACGAAACCCATCACAGCTTCCTCAACCAGCTGATGGAAACAGTCGGCATCGTTCTCAACACGATCGCCGCGACGATGCGGACCGAGGAGTTGCTCAAGGAATCGCAGCTTCTCACCCAGGAGCTTCAGGCCCGCCAGACTGAACTCAACACCAAGCACGAAGAGCTCCACGCGACTAACGAGGAGCTTCAGGAGAAGGCCCAGCTCCTTGAGAATGAGAAACGCCAGGTCGAGGCGAAGAATTTTGAAATCGAGATGGCCAGGCGCGCGGTCGAGGAAAAGGCCGAGCAGCTTTCGTTGACCTCCAAATACAAGTCCGAGTTCCTTGCCAATATGAGCCACGAGCTTCGCACGCCGCTCAACTCGCTGCTCATCCTGTCGAAGCTCCTCGCCGACAACCAGCAGGGCAACCTCAACGAGAAGCAGACCGAGTTCGCGCGGACGATCCATTCCGCCGGTACGGACCTCCTCAACCTCATTAACGACATCCTCGATCTCTCGAAGATCGAGTCGGGAACGGTGTCGATCGACATCGGGGACATGCCGCTCGCCGGCCTTCGCCAGCATATCGAGCGGACCTTTAGCCAAGTCGCGACCGAGAAGGGCCTCGCCTTCGACGTCGAATTCGCCGAGGAACTCCCGTCTTCGATCCGGACCGACGAAAAGCGTTTGCAACAGGTCGTTCTCAATCTGTTGTCCAACGCCTTCAAGTTCACTTCCGAAGGAAGCGTCAGCGTACTCGTCAGGCCGGTGACGGGCGGATGGAGCGCCAATCATCCGGTCCTTCGCGAAGCGGACACGGCCATCGAGATTGCCGTCACAGACACCGGGATCGGCATCTCTCCGGACAAGCAGAAACTCATCTTCGAGGCGTTCCAGCAGGCGGACGGCACGACCAGCCGGAAATATGGCGGGACCGGTCTCGGCCTTTCGATCAGCCGCGAAATTGCCCGGCTGCTTGGCGGCGAACTACAGGTGCGCAGCGTGCCGGGACAAGGATCCACCTTCACCTTGTTCGTTCCCCTCAAGGCCAGCGTGTCCGCGACTACGATGCCGCTCGACGACGCGTCAGGTGGCGGTGCGGCGGTTCCCTCCGTTAGCTACGCCCCTGCCGACGACCGCGCGGATTTGAACGGGGATCCGTTCGTGCTCATCGTCGAGGACGACCCTACCTTCGCCACGATCCTGCTCGACCTCGCTCACCAGCAGGGCCTAAAAGGTGTCATATCCTCGGCGGGTTCGGGAACGGTGGCGATGGTTCGCAAAATGCGGCCGACGGCGATCACCCTCGACCTTGGCCTCAGCGACATCGACGGTTTCGTGCTGCTCGACCTCCTTCGTCACGACGAAGAGACGGCGGACATACCGGTCCATGTCATTTCGGGGGCCGAGCAGGCAGGGCACGCCCTGACCATCGGCGCCGCGAGCGTCATCGAGAAACCGGCGACGGATGACAGGTTGAGCGCCTTGTTCACGTCGATCAAGGAAGGCGCGCCGGGCAACTCGCGGCGCAAGCCGGTTTTGCGCCGCCGCAATCCAGCATCGCGGCGCGGACCGATCGCGGAACTGGCCGGAAGCCGAATCCTCATCATCGACGACGACATTCGCAATATCTACTCGCTGACCAGCGTGCTTGAGGCTCATGACGTCAAGGTCCTCCACGCGGAGCGCGGCGCCGAAGGAATCTCAATCCTGGAGACGGCGCCCGACGTCGACCTTGCCCTGGTCGATATCATGATGCCGGAGATGGACGGTTATGAGACGATGCGCCGGATCCGCTCGAAGCCGGACATTGCCTCGGTGCCGCTTATCGCCGTCACCGCCAAAGCGATGAAGGGCGATCGCCAAAAATGCCTCGACGCGGGCGCATCGGATTACATCGCCAAGCCCGTCGATATCGACCTCCTGCTGGCGCTCATGCGCGTGTGGATCGGCCGTATCCGCGCAACGAAGACTGCGCGCCGTTCGCGCAAGTCTTCGAAAGCCGCCTGATCGATGGCGAAGCGCAACGGATTGAAGGCCGTGGCGGACGATACGAGTGCTGCCCGGGCACGAATTCTGCTTGTCGACGACGATGAGCGAAATCTCCTCGCCCTTTCAGAGGTGCTCAGCGGCCTTGCCGATATCGTCACCGCGTCGTCAGGCCGTGAAGCCTTGCGGCAACTCCTGGAAGGCGAGTTCGCGGTCATTTTACTCGATGTCTTTATGCCGGGGATGGACGGCTACGAGACGGCGCAGCTCATCCGAGAGCGGCAACAGACCGCCAGGATTCCGATTATCTTCCTGTCGGCGGTCAACAAGGAGACCGAGCACCTGATGCGGGGCTATGCGATGGGTGCGGTGGACTACGTCTTCAAGCCGGTCGACGCCGTCATCTTGCAGTCGAAGGTGAAGGTCTTCGTCGACCTCTACGAGATGCGGGTCGAGATCGAGAACAAGCGCCGGCGGGAGCAGTCTCTGGTCGACGCCCATCTGCGTGCGCGGGCCGAGAAGATCACCGTCGAGCGCGAGCTTCGCCTCGCCGAGCAGCGGCAGGCCGCGATCATCGAATCCCTACCGATTGTCCTCTATCTCGAACCACTTCGGATGGAGCGGCGGCGGCCCTCGTTCGTCAGCGAAAACCTGTCGCGTGTAACCGGCTACAGTTTCGCCGACGTTGAGGCTGAAGATGACTTTTGGGAAAGCCGGATACATCCCGACGACCGCGAGCGCGTGCTCGCCAATCTCAATGACCGGGTCGAAGGTGGCGGCTGGTCCATCCACTATCGCTGGCGATGCGCCGAAGGGCATTATCTGCACCTTCATGATCAGGCCGTTCTCCTTCGCGGAAGGAACGGGGAGCCAGTCGAATTTGCCGGCTCGTTCTTCGATATCAGCGATCGCCGGGAACTCGAGAACCAGCTTCTCCAGGCCCAGAAGATGGACGCCATCGGACAGCTCACCGGCGGGGTCGCTCACGACTTCAACAACCTCTTGGCATCCATGCTCGGCGGCCTTCACCTTCTCCAGCGCCGCCTGGACCTTGGCGAACGGGACAAGGTTATTGTCGACCAGATGCGGCATGCCGCGGAACAGGGTGCCGAACTCGTGCGGCGAATGATGGCATTCGCACGAAAACAGGACCTGACTCCCGCCAGCGTCGACCCGACTCACTTGTGCGATTCCGTGCGTGGGCTGGTTTCGCCGACGCTGGGCGGGCGGGTGAAGGTCGATTGGCATTGTCAGAAGCTGACGCGCTATCCCTTCGTCGATAAATCTCAGCTCGAATTGGCGTTGGTCAACCTGATCATCAACGCGCGCGACGCGATGCCAGACGGCGGAACGGTGAGTGTCGAGATCGCCGAACTTCATCCAGTCCAGGGTAGCGAGCCGATGATTCGGATCGAGGTGAAGGATGAAGGGCAGGGCATACCGCTGGAGATTATCGACCGTGTCACCGAGCCCTTCTTCACGACGAAAGAGGCAGGGAAAGGGACGGGTCTAGGCCTATCGATGGTGGCAGGATTCGTTCAACAGTCTGGTGGCCGCTTTACTGTCAACAGCAAGCCGGGACTGGGGACATCGATCGAGATCCTCCTGCCGTCGACCGGAGAAGCCCCGGTCCAGGCACCAGCCACAATCCAAGTCGCATCCAGCATCGGCGATCTTCGCATTCTGCTTGTCGATGATGACGAGGCGGTCCGAACCGTCATCGGCGAACAGCTCAGGGACCTTGGGGCGAATGTGGAAATCGCGGGGAGCGGCGAGACCGCATTGGAGCTTGCAAGGGCGGCAGGGGACAAGCCGCACGTCATATTGTCCGATTATGCGATGCCCGGAATGAATGGTCTCGAGACCATTCGCGCGGTTCGCACCGTACTGCCGGCGATTAGGGCGGTGTTAATGACCGGATATGCGGATGACGATGCGCTCGATGCTCACGACCAGCATACAGCGCTTGTGCGCAAGCCGATCGCCCTCAACGAACTCGTCGCGGTACTTGGCGGTCGGCCGGATGAGCCCGGAAGTTCCGTGGATTCGACTGAACCCGTGCTGCGCAGGCAATCCGGGGAGGCATGACCGCCATTCCAGTTCCCAGTAAGGAATTGACCTGATATTCTCGGTCCGGCTCACTCTCTAACGTCTGCCACGGTTTCAGGACGGGCGCGCCGGACAGCCGGGATCACGGTGGGCAGCGAAGGGGAGTTGGCATGACTAAGGGCTTCATGGGCGACCGCGAGAAGGCTCTCGAGGAAAGCTATTTCCGTCAGCAGGATGCCAAGCTTCTCGACAAGCTTCGTCATGGCGCATCGCTCGACGAAATAGCTATTGCACTGCGCGACAAGCTACAGGTCGACAATCCGGAGCTGCTGGCAAGCGCTCGTGAATCCGGGGTCACGGCGGAAACCGCTCCGGCCTTCCTGCTTGCACCTCTCGTCCAGGTCGCGTGGGCAGAGGGAAAAGTCGGAAAGCACGAGCGTGAAGCCGTGCTTCGCCTAGCGCATGACCGGGGTGTCGCCAGCGGGACCCCGGCGCACGACCAGCTCCTTTCGTGGCTGGAGCAGAGGCCGTCCGACACCCTCTTCGACACGGCCTTGGACGTAATAAAGGCGGGCTTCGATGTCTTGCCCCATGTGGAGCGGGAAGAGCGGATCGAGCGGATTGTTCACGCCTGCCACGAAGTGGCGGCGGGCTCTGGAAGCGAGATCGCCAGGTTACTCGGTCTCGGCGATGGCGTCTCCGGGTCGGAGGAAACCGTCATGGGGACGATTGAAGCAAGGCTTCGGGGCCGCGCCGGCTAGCTCGCGTCCAGGCCCGCTTCCCGGAAAATCCCGACCGCCTGTGCAACCAACTCAGCCGAGGGCGGCTCCGTTGCCGCCAGGTGGTAGTCCAGCCCGAGCTTTTCCCATTTGAATCTGCCCAATTGGTGGAAAGGCAAAATCTCAGCCCGATTCACGACCCCCAGCGATGCCCCGAAGTCGGCGACCTTCCGCATTTCTTCGGGAATATCGGTAAGCCCGGGAACAAGCACATAGCGAAGCCACATCGGCCGACTCAGCCGCGCCAGACGCTTGCAGAATTCGATCACCTCTTCGTTGTGCAAACCTGTGACCCGGCGATGCTGGTCGATCGTGAATGCCTTCATGTCGAGAATGACGAGGTCGATCGACCGTAGTTCTTCATCGGAGAGCCGGTCGCCGAAATAGCCGTTCGTCTCGATCGCAGTGTGAACGCCCATGTCCTTGACGGCCGCGAACAGGCGGGCGGCAAACCGGTCCTGCATCAACGGTTCACCACCCGAGAGTGTGAAACCGCCGCGCATTGCCCGCAAGCCGTTGGCATATTTCTGCACTTCTTCGATCGCCCTCTCGAGTGCGACCGGGATGCCATTGCTCAGGGTCCAGGTATCGGGGTTGTGGCAATACTGGCATCGAAACATGCAGGCCGTCGTCCAGGCCACCAGCCGTATGCCGGGACCGTCGACCGCGGACCCTGTCGTGAAGCTGTGCAGGAAGCCCATGTCGCCGGACCTAAGGGCCGAGCGAACGTCCGTCTCGGGAACGTGCTCGCCAAGTTGCACGCGCATTTCGAACGGCGAGCTCGCCTCGAGCGGGACGCCCTGGGCGCTGGGATGTTCGGTCACTTCACTCACCGTGGAATGTCCTGTTGATGACGTCCATCTGCTGCTCGCGCGTCAGGCGGACGAAGTTGACCGCGTAACCGGAAACACGGATCGTCAGGCTCGGATACTTCTCCGGATGATCCATCGCGTCCATCAGCGTCTCGCGGTTCAGGACGTTGATGTTCATGTGATAGCCGGTCGTGCCGAAGAAGCGGTCGAGGATAGCGGTAAGGTTCTCGATTCGATCTTCCGGCGTCCGGCCGAGGCCTGTCGGCACCAGGCTCGTCGTTAGCGAAATGCCGTCCTGCGCGTCGCGGTAAGGAATCTTCGCAACCGAGGCCGCCGATGCCTGGATTCCGTGACTGTCCCTGCCATGCATGGGATTGGCGCCCGGCGCGAATGGCTCTCCCTGCCGACGGCCATCGGGCGTGTTGCCGGTCGCCTTGCCGTATACGACGTTCGAAGTGATCGTAAGCACCGACTGGGTGTGGAGCGCGTTGCGATATGTCGGATACTTCCGCAGTTTCGCCATGAACGTGCTGACCAGCCAAGCGGCGAAATAGTCCACCCGGTTGTCGTTGTTGCCGAACAGCGGGAAGCTGCCTTCGGTCTCGTAATCGGTGATAAGCCCGGTCTCGTCCCGTTTCACCTTTACCTTGGCATATTTGATCGCGGAAAGGCTGTCGGCGACAACCGACATTCCGGCTATTCCGAACGCCATGGTTCGAAGCGGCGCATAGTCGTGAAGCGCCATCTCGATCCGCTCGTAAGCGTATTTGTCGTGCATGTAGTGGATGACGTTCATCGCGGAGACGTAGGTCTTCGCCAGCCAGTCCATCGTCCGTTCGAAGCGCTCGACGACGTCGTCGAATTCCAGATAATCGCCTTTGACCGGCTCGGTAGCCGGGGCGACCTGTTTTCCGGAGATCTCGTCGCGTCCGCCGTTGATGGCGTAAAGCAGGCACTTTGCCAAATTGGCCCGGGCGCCGAAGAATTGCATCTGTTTGCCCATCGCCATGGGCGAGACGCAGCAGGCGATGGCGCCGTCGTCGCCCCATGCCTGGCGCATGATCTCGTCATTCTCGAACTGGATCGAACTGGTGTCGATCGCCACTTTCGCTGCGAAGCGGCGGAAGCCCTCCGGCAGTTCGGGCGAATACCAGATGGTCAGGTTCGGTTCGGGCGCCGGACCCAGATTGTAAAGCGTCTGCAAGAAGCGGAAGCTTGTCTTGGTGACCAGCGGCCTTCCGTCATCGCCCATCCCGCCGATCGATTCCGTGACCCACGTCGGGTCCCCGGCGAACAGGTCATCATATTCCGGGGTACGCAGGAAGCGGACGATCCGAAGCTTGATGACGAAATCGTCGACGATCTCCTGCGCCTCTTCCTCGGTAAGCAGGCCGGCCTCGATGTCCCGTTCGAAATAGATGTCGAGGAAAGTGGATACACGACCCAGCGACATGGCTGCGCCATTCTGCTCCTTCACGCTCGCGAGGTAGCCGAAGTAGAGCCACTGCACGGCTTCCCTCGCGCTCTCGGCAGGCCGGGAAATGTCGAACCCGTATTTCGCCGCCATTACCTTCAGCTCGTCAAGCGCGCGAAGTTGCTCCGACAATTCCTCGCGGTCGCGGATGATGTCGTCGGTCGACCACTCGAGATCGAGCGCGAGTTTCTCTTTCTGCTTCTGCTCGATCAGCCGGTCGACGCCGTAAAGCGCCACCCGCCGATAGTCGCCGATGATCCGTCCGC